>NZ_JBAJGT010000014.1:0-112077 GCF_036706555.1 Pseudomonas sp. JDS28PS106
CCGGACGTAATAACTGTGGGAGCCAGCTTGCTGGCGATCGCCGCACCGCGGAGTCTCTGACGGACCGCGTTGCCTGCGTCGCGAGCTTCGCTCCCTCCCACATGGACGTGTTGCCGGACGTAATAACTGTGGGAGCCAGCTTGCTGGCGATCGCCGCACCGCGGAGTCTCTGACGGACCGCGTTGCCTGCGTCGCGAGCTTCGCTCCCTCCCACATGGACGTGTTGCCGGACGTAATAACCGTGGGAGCCAGCTTGCTGGCGAAGGGGCCGGTACATCCGGCACGGCTTTGGCGGTTGAACACTTGCTTTCGCCAGCAAGCTGGCTCCCACAGGCATGGCTAAGCCCCGTATGAGGAACCCTTATGCTCTCTTACATCCTGCGTCGCATTCTGCTGGCGACGCCCATTCTACTGGGCGTGGCGCTGGTGTGTTTCATGCTCGTGCAGATGGCGCCCGGCGACCCGCTGGTTTCGGTGATGCCCCCCGATGCATCCGAAGCGCTGCGCGAGCAACTGATCCAGGCCTACGGTTTCGATAAACCGCTGCCGGTGCAATTCGCGTTATGGCTCTGGCATGCCGTGCAGGGCGATCTGGGCATGTCCATCGCCAGCGGCCGGCCCGTCACGGTCGAGGTCATGGGCGCGGTGGGCTATTCGCTGCGTCTGGCGTTGCTGGCAACCCTGATCGGCTTCGTGCTCGGCAGCCTGTTCGGCTTCGTCGGCGGCTACTTCCAGGACAGCTGGCTGGACCGGGTGGCGTCGGCCATTTCCGCAATCGGCGTCAGCGTGCCGCATTACTGGCTCGGCATGCTGATGGTCATCATCTTCTCGTCGCAACTGGGCTGGCTGCCGGCCACCGGCGGCGGGCCGCTGGGGCAGGCGGCATGGGCGTGGGACTGGGCGCATCTGCAATTCATGATCCTGCCGGCGATCACCCTATCGGTGATTCCCACCGGCATCATCGCCCGCACCGTTCGCGCCCAGGTGGCCGAGACGCTTTCCCAGGAATTCATCATCGGCCTGCGCGCCAAGGGGTTGAGCGAGTGGGGACTGTTTCGCCACGTGGTGAAGAACGCCGCGCCCACCGCGATGGCGGTGATGGGCTTGCAGATCGGTTACCTGATGGGCGGCTCGATTCTGGTGGAAACCGTATTCGCCTGGCCCGGCACCGGACTGCTCCTGAACTCGGCGATCTTTCAGCGTGACCTGCCGCTGCTGCAAGGCACGATCTGGGTGCTGGCCCTGTTCTTCGTGACCTTGAATCTGCTGGTGGACATCCTGCAGACGCTGCTCGATCCACGAATCAAAAGGGGCTGAGCATGAACATGTCGATAACCCCACCGGCCGCACCGGTCGTCACCGCCATCGAAAGCTCGCCCGGCTACTGGAGCGAAGTGTTCGGTCGCTTCCGTCGCGACCCTGTGGCGCTGCTGGTGGGCAGCGTCATTTTCGTCCTGCTGTTGCTGGCGGTGCTCGGGCCATGGATCGTTCCGGGCGATGCCTTCACCACCTCCATGTTCAAACGCCTCAAACCGATCGGCACCGAAGGCTTTCCGCTGGGCACCGACGAACTGGGGCGCGATCTGTTGTCACGCCTGATGCTGGGCGCGCGGCTGTCGCTGTTCATGGGCATCACGCCGGTAATCTTTGCCTTCTTCATCGGCGGCGCCATCGGGATCGTCGCCGGCTATTTCGGCGGCTGGCTGAACAGCCTGATCATGCGCACCGTGGACGTGTTCTATGCCTTCCCGTCGGTGCTGCTGGCCATCGCCTTTTCCGGCGCGCTGGGGGCCGGAGTCAACAATGCCTTGCTATCGCTGACCCTGGTGTTCGTGCCGCAGGTGGCGCGGATCGCCGAGAGCGTCACCACCCAGGTGCGCAACCGCGACTACATCGAAGCGGCGCGTGCCTCGGGGGCGAGTTCCTTCACCATCATCCGCACTCAGGTGCTGGGCAATGTGCTGGGGCCGATCTTCGTGTTCACCACCGGACTGATTTCGGTGTCGATGATCCTCGCCTCCGGCCTGTCGTTCCTGGGACTGGGCGTCACGCCGCCGGAGCCGGAGTGGGGCCTGATGCTCAACACCCTGCGCACCGCGATCTACACCCAGCCGCTGGTGTCGGCGTTGCCCGGCGCAATGATCTTCATCACCTCGATCTCTTTCAACGTACTGGCCGATCGCTTGCGGGCGGCCATGGCTATCAGGAGCTGACCATGACCCAGCGCGATATCGGCGGTCCAGCGCAGCCACTGCTGAAAGTGGAAAAACTGGTCAAGCATTTCCCGGTCAAGGGCGCACTGGGCAAACGCAACGTGGTGCGGGCGGTGGACGGCATCGACTTCGTGGTGCGCAAGGGTGAGACCCTTGGCGTGGTCGGCGAGTCGGGTTGCGGCAAGTCCACCACCGCCAGACTGTTGATGCAATTGATGGATCACGACAGCGGCGAACTCATCTTCGATGCCATGACGGTAGGCGGCCATCAGTTGCCGTTGCGCGACTACCGGCGTCAGGTGCAGATGGTGTTTCAGGACAGCTACTCGTCTCTCAACCCGCGCATGACCATGGAGCAGTCGGTGGCCTTCGGCCCGTCGGTGCATGGGGTGAGTCGGCGTGACGCCTTGCAGCGCGCTCGGGATCTGCTCGGGCGGGTAGGGCTGGAGCCCTCGCGTTTCGCCGGCCGGTATGCCCATGAGCTGTCCGGCGGCCAGCGCCAGCGGGTGAATATCGCTCGCGCCCTGGCGGTCGAGCCACGCCTGGTGATCCTCGACGAAGCGGTATCGGCCCTGGACAAATCCGTGGAAGCCCAGGTCCTGAACCTGTTGCTGGACCTCAAGGACAGCCTGCGCCTGACCTACGTGTTCATCAGCCATGACCTGCATGTGGTGCGTTATCTGTCCGACCGGATCATGGTCATGTACCTGGGTGAAATCGTCGAAATCGGCCCGTCGGAAGCGCTGTTCTCCGACGCGCAACACCCTTACACCCAAGCGTTGCTCACCTCGATGCCGTCCATGGACCCGGCCCGCCGCACGCTGGATTCGCCACTCTCGGGCGACCCGCCCAGTCCGATCGATCCGCCCTCGGGCTGCCGTTTTCACACACGCTGTCCCCACGCCGAAGCCATTTGCGCACGCAGTGCGCCGGTGCTGACGGAAACCGGGGAAGGCCATCAGGCGGCCTGTCTGATGGTCCAGCCCGGCGCAGGGCACAGCCGCAGTCCACAGGCTGAACTGATTCACGGAGGAGCGCTGGCATGAGCGAACAACCCATGGTCGCGGTGCGCGACCTCAAGGTGCGGTTCAAGCGGGGCGGCCAGACGCTGTCGGCGGTCAACGGTGTCAGCCTGCAAGTGGCGCGGGGCGAAGTGCTGGCGCTGATCGGCGAGTCCGGTTCAGGCAAGAGCGTGACCTTGCGCGCGCTGATGCGCCTGCATCCGGAGCGTTCGACCCGCATCGAAGGGCAGATCCACATCGCCGGGCAGGACCTGATGACCCTGTCGCGCAGCCAGCTTCAGGCGGTGCGCGGGCCGGTCACCTCGATGATCTTTCAAGAGCCGCTGCTGGCGCTCGATCCGGTTTACACCATCGGCCAGCAGATCGTCGAAGCGCTTCGCCGGCATCGACCCATGTCCAAGGCCCAGGCACGCGCCGAAGCGCTGGAAGCCTTGCGCAGCGTACGAATCCCCAGCCCCGAACAACGTCTGGATGCCTACCCCCATGAAATGTCCGGCGGCATGCGCCAACGGGCAATGATCGCCTTGGCCCTGGCCTGCAAGCCGCAGATTCTGCTAGCCGACGAACCGACCACAGCGCTGGACGCCACGGTGCAGATTCAGATTCTGATTCTGCTGCGCGAACTCCAGCAGGCGCTCGGCCTGTCGATCATTTTCGTGACCCATGACATTGGCGCGGCGGTGGAAGTCGCCGACCGCGTGGCGGTCATGTACGGCGGGCGTATCGTGGAACAGGCCGCACTGGCCGAACTGCTCGCGAACCCTCGGCATCCCTATACCCAGGTGCTGCTGGGCACCCGTCCCAAGGACGGCCTGCGCAAGGGCGAACGGCTGACCAGCATTCCCGGTGCGCCACCGGACCTGGCCAACCTGCCCGCCGGCTGCGCGTTCGCGGCCCGTTGTCCGCGCGCCAGCGAAATCTGTCGCAGCGAAGTGCCCGCCGTCGACGAATTGCAGGGCAACCACAGCGTCAGTTGCCATCACTGGAAGCAAGTCCCCGTTCATTCCCACTGCGAGACTTTGTCATGACCGATTCTGCATTCGCGCTTATGCCGTACCCCCACATCGACGTGCCCCGTGCCGCCGAAGGACCTCTCGCCGGTTACACCTTCGCCGCCAAGGACCTGTTCGACGTCGCGGGTTATCCCACCGGTGGCGGCAGCCCCCATGTGCTGGCCATGTCCGGCATCAAGACAGTGACCGCGCCGGCCATTCAATGCTTGCTGGATGCGGGCGCCGAACTCATTGGCAAGGCCCACACCAACGAAATGGCCTTCTCCATGAGCGGCAAGAATGCCCACTTCGGCACCCCGCGCAACGGCGCGGCCCATGACCGGATTCCGGGCGGCTCGTCGTCGGGCTCGGCCTCGGCGGTTTCCAACGGGCTCTGCGATTTCTCCATGGGCAGCGATACCGGCGGCTCGGTGCGCACGCCCGCCAGTTATTGCGGATTGTTCGGCCTACGCCCCAGCCACGGGCGGGTGTCGCTGGCAAACACCCAGCCGCTGTGCGAAACCATGGACACCGCCGGCTACTTCGCTCGTGACGCCAAAGTGTTCGGCCTGGTGGGCGAATGCCTGCTCGGCGAGGATTCGGCACCCTTGCCCGACTCACCGCAACTGGTGAGCAGCGAAGCGCTGTTCGGGCTACTGCCGCCCGCGTCCCTCGACGCCCTGGCGCCCGCCATCGCCCGGATCACCGCCTGCTGCGGGCCGCTGGAAAAGCTCGAAGCCGAGCTGCCCTCCCTGACCGATGCCTATTGGGCGTTCCGCTATATCCAGGGCCGCGAAGCCTGGCAGGCTCAAGGCGATTTCATCGAGCGCCAAGGCCTGGTGCTGGGACCGGACGTGGCAGCCCGTTTCGCCTGGTGCAAAGCCGTCACCGACGAGCAATACAACGACGCCTGCGCCTTGCGCGAACGCTTCGCCGCCGCCTGGAAGGAAATCCTCGGCCATCGCGTACTGGTCCTGCCCACCGTGCCTGACATCGCACCGCTGCTCAGCGCCAGAGACGAAGAGATAGAAGAAACCCGACGCATCTCCCACCACCTGCTGGCCATCGCCGTGCTCTG
The DNA here is from genome assembly GCF_036706555.1 of Pseudomonas sp. JDS28PS106. NCBI lineage: Bacteria > Pseudomonadati > Pseudomonadota > Gammaproteobacteria > Pseudomonadales > Pseudomonadaceae > Pseudomonas > Pseudomonas sp. JDS28PS106. The sequence continues at coordinate 5,306 of NZ_JBAJGT010000014.1, forward strand.
CCGCACGCCGCAATTGACCATGCCGCTGGCCAGCAAAGACGGCGCCCCGTTGGGCATCTCCCTCATGGGCCCGGCCGGCAGCGATCTCAGCCTCGTAAAACTCGCCGTAAAAATCGCCGAGTCAAAACCCGCATAAACCCGGCTAACAACTCGTAGGAGCCAGCTTGCTGGCGATCCGCCTTACTGGCGATCCGTCTTGCTGACGATTGCCTCGCGAGCAAGCTCCCTCCCACAGAACACTTGCAGGAATCCACCACCATGAACACCGCCTTCACCCCGCAAACCGTGCTCAGCTCCAACGCCCCGCTCATCAACACCCAGCGCCTCTGGCAATCCCTAATGGACCTGGCGCAGATCGGCGCCACACCCAAGGGCGGTGTTTGCCGGCTGGCCCTGACCGACCTCGACAAACAGGCCCGCGACCTTTTCATCCAGTGGTGCGAAGCCGCCGGCTGCACAGTGTCCGTCGATGCCATCGGCAACATCTTCGCCCGCCGTCCCGGCCGCGACCCGCAGCGCACACCGGTCATGACCGGCAGCCACATCGACACCCAGCCCACGGGCGGCAAATTCGATGGCTGCTTCGGCGTAATGGCCGGCCTCGAAGTCATCCGCACCCTCAACGACCTGAAGCTGGAAACCGACGCGCCCATCGAAGTGGTGGTCTGGACCAACGAAGAAGGCTCACGCTTCCCGCCGTGCATGATGGGATCGGGCGTGTTCGCCGGCAAACTCGACCTCGCCGAAACCCTCGCCAAGCGGGACGAACAGGGCCTGATAGTCGGCGAAGAACTGCAACGCATCGGCTACGCCGGCAACAGGTCAGTGCTCGGGCATCCGGTCGGCGCCTATTTCGAAGCCCACATCGAACAAGGCCCGATTCTCGAAGACCAACAGAAAACCATCGGCGTGGTCATGGGCTGCCTCGGCCAGAAATGGTTCGACCTGACCCTGAGAGGCGTCGAAGCCCACGCCGGCCCGACGCCCATGCACCTGCGCAAGGACGCCCTGGTCGGCGCCGCCCAGGTCGTCAGCGCTGTCAACCGCATCGCCCGCGACAGCCAGCCCTACGCCTGCGGCACCGTAGGCTGCCTCAACGTTCACCCAGGCTCGCGCAACGTCATCCCCGGCGAAGTGAAACTGACCATCGACTTCCGCCATCTGCACGCCGACAAACTGCAGGCCATGGTCGATCAGCTGCAACAGGCCATCGACAACGCCTGCCAGCAACACGGCCTGACGTATCAACTGACGCCCACCGCCGACTTCCCGCCTCTGGACTTCGCCCCCGAATGCGTCGACGCCGTACGCCAAGGCGCGGCCCAGTTAGGGCTGAGCCACATGGACATCGTGAGCGGGGCAGGGCACGACGCGATCTTCATCGCCGAACTCGGCCCGGCGGGCATGATCTTCGTGCCGTGCGAAGGCGGGATCAGTCACAACGAAATCGAGAGCGCGACTCCGGAGGATCTGGGGGCAGGGTGTGCGGTGTTGTTGAAGGCGATGGTGAGTGCAGCGATGGCGCGCGGTGACGCTTTGGCCTTGAGCTGAAGATCGGTGAAGCGGCCTCGCTGCCGCTGGCTCGGAAATGAACTGGGCAAGCAAGCCGTCCCGACGAGCGGCTATGCGCGCGCCGATGGACGGAATCAAGAAAGGATCGGGAGCCGCGATACACGAGAACAATGTGAGGAACCCTGCAATGATTCTCCGAAAACTCAATCTCGCTGCTCGCTCCGTCGTTTGCTTCGGCTTCTTCTGTCTCGTCATTATCGTCACGGGCGGCCTGTCGCTGAGGCAGGCCAATGTCCTGAACGAGGCCGAAAAATTCGTCGAAACCAACGTTTTGCCCAGCCTGACCTTGCTCGGCCAACTGGACAAGGAATTCGTTTCCATTCGCGGCAACAATGCGCGTCTGCGCAACCCGCTCGAACCCCAGAACCGCAAGGACAAGGCACTCTCGGACGTCAGAGAGTCTCGGGGACTGATCGATAAGCACGCCCAGTCCCTCAGCGCACTTATCGTGACGCCCGCCGGACGCCAGGCGTTCGACGTTTTTACCCAGGCGCAGAATGCTTACGTTCAAGTGCAGGACGAGTATCTGGGCCTGATCGCGGCGGGGCAGCTTGAGGCCGCGGTGGAGTTTTCGAGCGGCAAGATGAAGGACGCTGCCGACCTGGTGGCGTCGTCATTGCAGAACCTCATCGAAGTAAACCAGGGCAAGGCGAAACGAGCGGGTGACAGTGCCGAAGCAGCGTTCGAGCAGACGCTGTACATCGTGATCAGCCTTGTGGCCGTTGGCATCATCGCGTCGCTGTTGCTCGCCTGGCTGTACACGCGCAGCCTGACCGTTCCGATCGGCGAGTCGCTGAAAATCGCGGAGCTGATTGCCGCGAATGACTTGAGCAAAGACATCAAGGTCGAAGGCACGGACGAAGCGGCGCGGCTGATCGCGGCGCTGGCGACCATGCGCACCAACCTGCGCGGCGCCCTGACGCTGATTGGCGACTCGTCGACTCAACTGGCGGCCACTTCGGAAGAAATGCATGCCGTGACGGAAGGCGCGTCCCGCACCATTCAGCGTCAGAGCCATGAGATCGAAATGGCCGCGACTGCTGTCACCGAAATGACCGCCGCGGTCGAAGAAGTCGCCAGCAACGCTGCCTCGACGTCCGAACTGACCTCTGACTCCAGCGCGGCGGCGATTGCCGGTCGCGCTCAGGTGGATGAGACGATTGCGGCCATCAACCTCATGGTGTCGAACGTGCAGACCAGCTCGACGGAAGTGCAGGACCTCGCCGTCATGGCCACCGACATCAGCAAGGTGCTGGACGTGATCCGCGCCATCGCCGAACAGACCAACCTGCTGGCGCTGAACGCCGCCATCGAAGCCGCGCGGGCGGGCGAAGCGGGTCGTGGGTTTGCCGTAGTGGCTGACGAAGTCCGGGCGCTGGCGCACCGCACGCAACAGTCCACCCAGGAAATTGAGCAGATGGTCGGCGCGATCCAGTCGGGCACGTCCAACGCAGTCCAGTCGATGAAGCAGACCAGCTCGCAAGCGCAAAACACCTTGCAGATGGCTCATGGCGCGGGCGATGTGCTTGAAAAGATCACCAGCTCGCTCGGCCAGATCAACGAGCGCAACCTGATGATCGCGACCGCAGCTGAAGAACAGGCACAAGTCGCGCGCGAGGTCGACCGTAACCTGATCAGCATTCGCGACCTGTCGAGCGAAACCTCGGAAGGCTCCAACCAGACCGCCATCGCGACGTCCGAACTGTCCAGCCTGGCAACCGACCTGAGCCGGCTGACCAAGCAGTTCAGGGTCTAAAAACCAGGCGTCTGATCTGAACGACCCATTGCCCATTCAGGCAGTGGGTCGTGACTCGGTCTGGGCGCAACAGGCTTAATCGACCTTCTTGTATTCCATGCCCGGGCCGGTCAGATGGCCGGTGGACCTGTCGATGACCAGATTGATGGTCAGTTGGCCGTTGACCTGCAACATGCAGAGTACGGTTTCGCGCTTGGTATCCTGCCATTGCCCAAGGTATTCACGGCCCCCAGCCAGGAAGAATGACGGTCTGAGGTAATAGCGAACGAACGGGGAATTCGCTTTGTGATGATGGCTAACTGATATACCATCGCGCTCTTTTTCCGGAGGGATACATGAAAAAAATCGCACTGGCTATCCTGTTGGGCGCCACGCTTGTCTCGGGCTGCACCGTTCGCGTCGCCGACATGACTGTCGCCAGCACCAAGAACTACAACATTAACGCTTCGAAATTCGTCAAAGGCAAGCGCGTCACCGGTGAAGACAACTACCCGGTCATCCTCTTCCCACTGGGCATTCCGAACATGAAAACCGCGATGGATCATGCCATCGAACAGGACAACTGCGCGGTGGGCCTGACCGACGTTGTCATGAGCCAGCTGAACCACTCCTTCATCGTCGGGATGATCGGCTTCCGGGTCGAGGGCGACCTGGTTATTGATACAAGCCGACAAGGCTGCGCTAACCGGGCCTGAGGCTACGGTGAAAGCTTGATCTGCAATCACACCAGCCCCGGCGCTCGCCGGGGCTTTTGTTTCCAGACCTCAAGCTATCTGCGACGAAGAAATCCGGGGAAGGCTGGAGCGATGACTTTGATGAAAGAGCCTCAATCGTGCATCAGCCAAGGACGCAGCTCTTTGAGATTAGTGACCACGATCTGTTGCGCCTCTGGGTTGGTGGCTTGATTTCTCGGGTCGATCTGATAGCGCTGCAATACATATTTCACCAGTGCCCTGCGACTGGGCACTACTAGCTGGCCGTCGACCATGCCGAAGTCCGTTTCGATGATCGATTTCTGCGCCGCATTCAATCGACCGTCGGCTGCGAAAACGACCGGTATCTCCGTGTTCCAGTCTTCATCCAACTCACGCGTATTCGGCGATTCGTCAAGCAAGTCTGGCTGACCTCGCAGGCGGCTAAGTACAAAGTCGCGGTATTGACCGTTCTTTTCGCAGTAAGCCCGCACATGCCAGCGCATTCCTGTGTAGACGAGCGTGTGAGGGGCGATGAGACGAATCTCCAGGCTCGGCGTGTTGAGCGATACATACTCGGTTTCCAGTCGCAGACCGTCACGACAGGCCTTGAGTAACGGGCGCAGCACTTCTGGCCGAATCGGGCGGTCCGGCACTTCCAGCACCTTGGTGTGAGTGTAAGCCAGAGCGAGACCATCGATATGAGGGGCGCGTTCGTTGTTCTGATACAGCAGATGCAGATAAGCGCTGGCGCTGTCGTCGATGAACAGCGGCATGAAGTGCTTGCCCGGCACATAGCCTTTCAACTGCTTGTCATAAACAAGATTCTTAGGCGCGTGTTCGGTGATGTAGGTATTGATGTCCTTGGACGCCTGCTGCCGGCTGATCCCGAAACTCTGGATCAAATGCCCGGTGGTCAGACGGCCTTCCCACCACACCACCGTCTCTATGAGCCGATAGCGCAGCGCCAGGTCCCAGCGGACCTGTTCGACGGATTGCTTGCGTTTCATGACCTGTCCCTGAATGCGATTGCCCGGATCGCGCCACTCTACAATAAAGACGTGTCGTTGCAGACGACATATCGGGAAAAAATCCTCGCCACGGCTCGCATCGCGGGCTCTACGTGTAAAGTTTCGAGACATACGCAGCTCTTGAAGGACCTTCCGGTCTTTGCTTCGCCCGATCCTATACGCAACGCCTGACTCGCCAGTCAGGCCGCTGCGTGCAGGACAAACCATCGTTTCGATCACGACAAAAGCTGTTTCGATGTTGGGATTCGTCGCCAGCCAACGCGGCATTTTGCGGCCTCCAACCTGCTTGATTTCTTTACCTGTATAAGTCTACATTCTAGACCTGTCGCTTATTGCTACATATCGTGTTGCTGTCTCTTATGAACAGACGTCACGAAAGGAAGTGGACATGGATATGGCGGAAGCGGTATCGACGGGCGCATTGGTGATAATGGCGGCAATCCTGCTGGTGCTTCTGCATCAGGGACTGAAACTGCGCGATCTGTGGCAGATGGCGCTTGCCTGTCGCAAAGACGCCCGCTGGGCGCGGATCTGGGAAGCGGAAAACCGGGAGTTGCGCTCCGCGCTGCGTGCTGAAAAAGCGCACATCGAACAGCTGCAGCGGAAAGTGGTGATTTTGCAGGGACTGATCCCGGTTGAAGGATAAGGAGAGGGACATGAACAGACTGGAACGAATCAAAGGCTGCCTGCTGGGCGGAGCCGTAGGCGATGCGCTCGGCGCCCCGGTGGAGTTTCTGGAGTGGCCGGCCATCGAAGCCAGATTCGGCGAGCGAGGCATCATCGACTTTGCCCCGGCTTACGGCGTCACCGGCGCCATCACCGACGACACGCAGATGATGCTGTTCACCGCCGAAGGCCTGTTGCGGGCCTACGTACGCGGCAGCTCCCGGGGAATCTGCCACGTCCCGAGCGTCATCCACCACGCCTTGCTGCGCTGGCTGACGACACAGGATTACCAGGCGGCAATCCCGGTCAGTCGAGACGGCTGGCTGATCCGCCAGGCACCGCTCTGGTCTCGCCGCGCGCCGGGCGCAACCTGCCTCGCCGCACTCAAGGCCAGCCCGCACCTCGGCGCGAATGCCGAAAACAACAGCAAAGGCTGCGGCGCCGTCATGCGCGTCGCGCCCTGCGCCTTCTTCGCCAACGCCTTCGACTACGCCGCGCAGTCCGGCCGCCTGACCCACGGACACCCCACCGGCTACCTGTCCGCCGGCCTGTTCGCCGACATCCTCCAACGCATGGTCGACCGGCAAGACAGCCTCGAACACGCAATCACCCAGAGCCTGGCCCAATACGGACAACTCCCAGGCATGGAAGAAACCCGCGCCCTGATCGAACGCGTCCTGTTCTTCTTCTACGAAGGCTACAAACCAACACCGCAACGCATCGAAGAATTCGGCGGCGGCTGGATCGCCGAAGAAGCCCTGGCGATCGGACTCTGGTGCGCCCTGGCCGCTCACTCCTATGAACAAGGCGTGATCATGGCCGTAAACCATAGCGGCGATAGCGACAGCACTGGATTGATTACTGGGCACTTGTTGGGTGTTAAGTACGGCGCGGCGGCGATTCCTGCGCGGTGGTATGAGCAGTTGGAGTTGCGGGAGGTGATTGTGAGGGTTGCTGAGGATATTGAGAGAGTGCCGCGGGATTATTGTGGGTATGGAGGGGAGTTTGATGATGGGATTGAAGGGGATTATCCGGGGGGGTGAGAGGCCGGATATGCCTAACCTATCTGGAGCTCAATACCAATTGAACTCGGGTCTTTTATATTGCGGCCTTTTATATCATCAAGATATTTCATCCGTAGCCGATTACCTCAGCTAGACATTGCGCAAGCTTCAACAGGAGTAGTTGATGAAAGCCCCTCTGATCAAAGACATGGAAAACGCTGTAGTCGGTGTGCTCAATATCTCAGCCGAGCTGAAGACCCGAAGCAACCCCAGGCCAGCCTTGGTCTCGATCCTTCGCAAACTTCGCATCGCTCGAGAGCTGACCTCGGTTTACTACATCTGCGTAGCCGGCAGCCAAAGCGCCGGCAAGACCCGCCTGGTCCGCGAACTGTATGACCTCGATGAAGGCTGGCTGGCAGACAATCAGGGTCGCGGCGAGCGCATCCCGGTGTTCATCCTTGAGAAGGAATGCGATGCTCCCTACGCTGTAGTCGTCAAATACGACGCCCAAGGCAACGAACAGGAGGAGGAGATCAGCCAGGACGTGTTCCGAGCATTGATCAGCGGCTACGACAACTCCGGCGATCTGGACTGCCTGTTCCCCAAACTCTATGTGCCACGCCGTTATTTCAATGGCCAGCGTTGCGGCTTTGTGTTGCTTCCAGGCTACGAAATGCTGAACCCGGACAACGTCGAATGGCAGGGCCTCATGCGCCATACGCTGGTGCATTCCTTAGGCAGCATCTTGGTTACGGACCGCACCCGCGTCGCCGACAACAGCCAGAAGCAAATCCTCAATGATCTGGTCGCGCGCTACTTCCCTGATCGGAAACCCGCCATCGCAGTCACTAAGACCGAAACGCTCACAGCAGCACAGATAGATGAACTCGCAGAAACCGTGGCCGAAGTTTTCCAGATCCGCTCCGATGAGCAGGACCGTGTGATCTTCACCGGCGTCGGTGACGAAGTTTATCGCTCCGCCTGGACCAGTCAACTTATCCAGATTATTAACAAATATGCACTGTCCGCTGGGGGCTCGGATGCGGGGCGTTTGCAAGAACTGGAAAAGCTGCTTGATACTGAACTGGCAACGATCAAGGCATCTCTGGAAAGTGAACTGGACGCACAAAGCATCAGCGAGCACCTGACCGAGCGCCAGGCCGAGCGGATGCGGGAAGTATTCGCCAAGGCATCGGAACGCTATCGGAACCGTTATGCCAAAAGACTGCGCGAGCACACCAATAATTATCTTGGCCAAGTCCGGGACGTAGCTGAGAAAAAATACAACGAAGAAGAAGAGGGTTTTACCAACAAGCTCCGGCATGCGGCGAATTTTCTCACGCTGCAGTCTGGCGAAAACGAGACACGCTTCAGGTCGCGAATCGTCGACTGCTGGTGCAACGGCACTGACACCCTGCAGTCTCCGCTGGAAAGTGATTATCTGGCCATTTCGGACATGTCCGCGAAAGAACTCGGCATTCAGGAGATCAAATCAACGGAGCTTACTGCGATCAAGCATCAGGGCCTCGATAAACTGTTGGGCTACGAGGGTGCATCTCTCGATGTTCCTGCGGTTGGTACCCAAGAGTTGCAGCATGACTTGCGTTTACTGCTTTCTAAAGGCGTTGCCAAAACACAGGACGCCCCGCGTTTCAAAGAGCCTCATGTAGAAAACGTGTTGAAAGCGCTACCCGCAATGACCATGGAGTATTTCCGCCTTAACCAGGCAGTTGCCATTCGCGCGCCTGAGTTGGCCCGCACTGAACCGGAGGCATTTGACTTCGGCAAGCTTGCCTCTTCTATTCAGCAAGATTTGCCCAAGGTCACCGACACAGCCAAGCCGCTGCTTAATACCTTGGCAGCAATCCTGGCTGTGGACGTAGTCATCGATGGCTCGATTGACACTATCCCGGCGATCGCTGGCACCTTGACTGGCGGCCAGACGGCTGCAGCGTCCCTAGGAGCATCGTTGTCCATGGCGGCTGCCGGCGCGATCACCTTGGGCTTCATCGCCTACCGCGGTGCCACTGAGGTGCAGCGCTACGACGCTGCGCGCAGGGGATTTATTGCTGAGAGTCTGAACCAGTTTGCTGAGGCCCATATTAAGAAAGGCCTCGAGCTCTACGACGACTTGATGGAAACACTTGAAGAGCGACTAGTGCGCAACCTGCGGGTGGCGTATGGCTTAGGCGCCGATCTTACGGTCAAGGACGCACTGGCGCGCGGGTTGACTCGCCTTGAGCATGCTCGGGTGAGTCTGGTCAAAGCCATTGACGATGCGCACAGCCGCCATGTGGTTTGAAAAGTACGCCAACCGCTATCGCTGGGCTTATGAAGCGTATCAGCGCTTCATCGACGAGGTGGACCCAAGCCTGGGCGGAGACTTCAACCGCTCCAGCCACGTGACTGTCGCCGTCTATGGTGCAACCCAGGTCGGCAAGACCACACTGATTCTTGACTTGTTGGGGGTGACCGGTGAGGCGTTAGAGCGCGCGTCTAATGTATTGCGGGGCGAGCAACGCATGGGCAAGTCCTCGACAGCCTGCGCTATCCGTTACGGCCGCTCGAAGGACGATCACTGGTACATTGGCGATGACGGTGAAGCGCTTAACGACGACGCTGCGAGGGTACGGTTCTCGGCGATACGGACAGAGCTGGAAGAAGGGCGGGCAGAGTCGGTGGATGTGTTGTCGGTCCGGTTTCCCTCGATGTTCTTCGAGGAAGGAAGGGCGGACGCGCTGAGCCTGGATCTGCGCATTCTCGATATCCCGGGCATCAACGCGGTTAACGAGGCGGAACAAGCGCAGGTTGCGCGCGTGGCTGAGAAATATGTGGCCACGGCTGATCTGATCCTGTTGGTCGGGCGTGCAGATGACTTGGGCTTCCTTCACCCTAATAAGCTGAAGTTAGCCGCGCTGGGAGACTGGATGCTACAGCCCAATCGATATCGGGTCGTGCTCTCGTATACCTTCTCGCCTGCCAGCTTCAAGACTTGGTTCGGTCAGGACAAGCGAACGCTGGAGCAGGTCAGGGCGAAGCTTTACCAAGAGCTGGGCACTCATGACTACAAGCCCCCGAAGTCAGTTGAGGCAATGTTGTATCCGCTGGAGTTCGGTGACTCGCTGCGTAGCCTCGGTGCAACGCCTGAGTATCATCAGGCGGCCATCACACTGATCCGGCAACTGCGAGGCGAGCTTTTGGCGAGCATTACCGAATCGGCCAGTCCATACGGCCGTCTCGCCTCCGCGTTCAAGATGAAAACTTTGATTGATGCCAGGCTTGAGCGAGAACAGGTGTATTACGAAGCGCACAAGAGGGCGCTGGAAAGCGATCTTCAGTTTGCGCAGGATGCAATGAACCAAGTCGATGACTTGCTTACCGATTGCCTGATAGAAGGCGGCCCGCTCAATCATCAAAAGCGCCGCTTGCTCCGTTACGCCAAGCTGTATCAGGGTAGCGATGTTCGTGGCTACTTCGCCGAGCCGCTGCCGAGCACCCCGGAATCTGTCAGCGCTCTGAAATCGGTTGCCGTGTGTTTCGAGCAGGGCATTCAGGCGAAGTGGAAAGAGATATGTGAACGCCACGCCCACCGACAGGGTAATTTTCGGCTGGCTGAGCTTGCGCCACCGGATACCCGCGAGCTGAACAGCTTCTATCAAAAAATGAATGGGTACATGACCGACGGCTACTGGTGGTCCAGCGAGAACTTCCGTTCTGACCGCAGCATGCTCCATCGGGCCGCTGAGAAGATCGTCGACGCATACAGCGAAGCTGCAAATGTTGAAATCCGGAAGTATCTGGACCAACAAGTGAGTGCCCTAAGGCGCAAGCGTTTGGACTTTGAACGGCGACTGACTGTTATGAGAGCGGCTGTAGCGGAGCGTCAACAGGCAGTTCTGGACGTGGAAGGCAAGCATAACAAGCTCGAGCAGGATCACGAGCATTTCAAAGCGCGGATGCAGTACAGCACCGAGCACTCGTCCAAATTCGAGCAATACATCCTTGAGGCTTTCCACGCTGAACTCAACCGCGTCAGGAATGCTATCCGCTGTCCGGCTAATGCAACAGAACAGGTCTACGATGTGTTCTATCTTCATGTGCTGCTGGGCGAACTCGACAAAATGCTAGAAGGAAAGAAGTTCTAATGGAACGATCCGATTTGGACGCCGAAATCGCCGCCGCTGATCAAGAATTGTCAGCGCTGCTGGAAAAGCACATCAATGTACCGATGAAACGAAGCATTGAGGAGGTGAGCGGTGGTCTGTCGCTCACTCTAAAAGGGGACTTCGAGTCCAGCGTACTTAACCTGCGCTCGGAATTGAAGAAGCTGAACAGCGCGTTCGAGGACTTGGGCGACGACCTTGGTAATATCCGCCAGGTATCCAAGCGAATCGAGACGATGGTTCAGCAAGCTGATAGTGCGCAGGACGGTCGGTTCGAGAAGGCAAGCGCGCAGATTACGGAAAGCGGTCGTCAGATTACCGAAGAGATTGGCGGCGTCGAGGAGCGACTGAGTAAACTTGGCGCTGCTCAGCTGCACCACCTGAATTCTGCGCTAAAAGTGTTAGCTACAGACGTCCAAGCTCACCGTGTTGAAAGCTGCGATGTTCAAGAGAGAGTTTTGGCGAAACTGGACGAGGTCGCGTCTGCGGTTGCAGAGCAGAAAGCCCAAGCACAGACGGCAGAACAGTTGACCAAGCGGCGCTTTATTTGGATGTGTACGGTACTTGGTGTGAACCTTGGTGCGCTTGTAGTTCTGCTAGTCAATACTTTCATCTAGGGTTTTGTCCGTGCCGGACAATGGAACGGATGCTGCGTTGTGAGCATGTGTGCGCAGCATACGGGATGATCGGGAGGTCGGTCGGTTACTGTTCTCCGTTTAAAGTCGACAATTGAGGTGCCCGAATTTTGCGTGAGAATTTGAGGCCTGGGAGTAGGTTGATTTTTCAATCCGCGCTAATAAGTAATAGGCTATTACATCGTTCAGGACATACTACGTGTTTCGAAGGTTGGCGGGTTTGAATTTTAGGTCCGAAAAGCGGCTGCCCTAGGAGCATATGGGATATCCCTCGAGCGGGTCTGACATTTAAAAATTTTCGGCGGATGGCTTGGGTTAGCATATTGCATGCCTGGTTTTTCAGATCTGCAGTGCTCTGCCGAATCTACTGGCTAAAAACACGTATATGCTGAATTTCAGCCATGGAAAATTACTCAAGGGCCGCGGTGAGCTAAAAATATGCCGTAGATAGCTGCTTTTTCAAGCTAATTACTAATCAGATTAAATGCTTGGAATACCATCTGAAATGGGATGCGTTCTGGCTTTCGACGGATGGCCTGGTTCAGTTATCCCCCAGTTCAGGACAGTTGTGTGAACCCTCCCGTTCGTTGGCGCAACGGCGTTGCTTAACATGCGTGGCAATCCTAACGCTAAAGGAGCTAGATATCTCGCCGATGCAGAGATTTCAGAGGGCTCCCCAGTATGTAGCCTTCCCTGCACAAAGGCTAAAACCATGGACGAGCGACAAGCGGAGCTACACGCGGCAATGGCACACGCGAACGAGATTGCCGAGCGGTACGAACAGGCCGTTCGAGTATTTGGTCAGCTATACAAGGTGCAGCGTTCTCTGCTCACCGGGACTACTCTGGGTCACTATCTGGGACGCTTGGACGATAGCGTAAGAGAGGCAGTTGGTCTAAACATCGATGCAGGATGGTTGCCTGAAGGCAAGGCATTTACCCAGCAGGAGTACTTGCATGCGCTTATACGCCGCGACAGCCTAGGTCGGCGTTTTCCAACCGTCGAGCACCTTCCTGTCCCGCTCTGGGGCGACGATGATGAGCCTGATGATGGAAGTGACTATCAAGCACTTGCTGACGAACTTCGTGAAGTGTGCCGTGATGCCTATTCTTCAATGCAAGAACTGCGCGAAATTATGGACGACGAGCCAACCGGTGAAGGTCTGCTCGATGCCCTGTATGCGTGGCCAACTGAAACCCACGAACCTGAAGGGCTGGTCGCAGAAGCATATGCGCTGCAAGACAATCTCTACCATGGCTGGCAGCGTTGCAAAGCTGCGGGTTTAGGCTTGCTCTGTATGGCGAACCAGTTGGGTGAGAAAGATTTGGATCATGATGCCGCCATTGCTTTGATGGAATGAAACAACACGTTAGGAAACGATGAATGAACGTAATGAACGTAATGCCCAGCTTGTCACTGTCCCCAGTTGGGCCGGTGAATGATGCTGGAGACGAAGTGCACTGCCGCCAAGGTGACCTTGACGGTGCCTGTGGCCCGTACAGCCTGATCATGGGCTTGATAGCAGCCGGAATTATTCGTAAAGAGGAAGTCGGTTACGGTTGTCTCAGCGATGGCCGTACCCGATTAGGGAAGTTTCAAAACCGGCTGCGCGAGTTTGGCGGTTTGATCACAGAGGGGACCGACGAGTTTGACTTGGACTGGTTGCACGAGTGCTTTACACGCCAGATCTCGGTGAGCACGGTAAAGGGAACCACGCGGCAGATTGTGGATAGCGTTGTCGAGGCTATAGATAGCAATCAGTCCGCGATAGTGGGGGTCGATTTCACAGGTGGTGGCGGCCACTGGGTATTGGTGGTGGGGTACCAGGGCCAGCAGGTGACAGACGAGCACGGAGAGGCGCGTGGAGCCACCACTCATCTGCTTTGTCTCGATCCGTTCCTGGAGGCTCCGCGCGTATCGCTGTGGAACGCGGTGCTTGAGGTTCAAACCGCAGACGGGGCAGTTGTGAATGCGGGGCGGTATCCAACCAATCACTGGGGGGGAATTGAACAGGTGAAGGTTCGGATGAGTGCGGGGATTTTGATTGGGCGACGGTGATGGGATATGAGTCGGCCAGCCGCTAGCTGACTGTACGTTGGTGGCTGAGATCAGTGTGCCGGGGTGATTTGAATAGGCATCCTATCTCTCGAAAAATGCTAAATAAAGTCTGGCGTGAGATTTTTGTGGAATACCATTTGGAATACCTCGTCCATCTGCCCGTCCTGGGATGGACTGTGTTTTAGTGATTGCGAATGCCGTTCACGCCCTCGAAAGCCCACCGTAAACCGGGCTCCTATTACAAGGGTGGGCATCCTGCATGTCAGCCGGTCTGGCTAAATGCTAGTATTCGCATCGAGATTTAGCCGGAGGAACAGGGATAGTGTCGAGTAAGCAGCGGGTCTTGATTTGCTGGGTTGGCGGCAACGATCTGAAAGCAGTAGGCGGTGGCGAGATTGGAGCGATCATGTCGACGTTATCGGCAGAAAAGTTTGATCGAGTTGATCTGCTTTGTTCGTATCCACCGGATCGTGTTGAGCCCTATCTTGCATGGCTCCGCAAGCGTGTTGATCTTCCCGTCCAGGCATACCATGAGACTTTGAGCTCTCCAGTTCATTTTGGAGATATCTATCAGTCCGCGAGCAAGCATTTGCAGCGTTTGTTTGCTGCTCGCATGAATCTGTCAATTTTGCTCAGCCCAGGCACACCTGCCATGCAGGCAGTGTGGATACTGCTGGGCAAAACCAGCTTTCCCGCAACCTTTTACCAATCCTCGCTTGAGCAAGGTGTGCAGCAGGTAGATGTGCCGTTTGAAATCGCGGCCGAGTACTTGCCTGCCGCCAGCGGCATGACGAGTAATAAGCTGCTGCGACTGGCAGACCACGATGCCCCAGGCAACGCGGCGTTCGATAGCATTGTCACGCAAAGTGCGCGAATGATGATGCTCAAAGCGCAAGCGAATGTGCTTGCGCAAAAGCAGGTCCCAGTCCTGATCTACGGTGAAACCGGAACAGGTAAGGAGTTGTTTGCCAGAGCCATCCACAATGCCGGCCCCCGTTCCGCTGCACCTTTCATCGCCGTTAACTGTGGAGCAATAGTCCCCGAACTCATCGACGCTACCTTGTTTGGTCATCGCAAAGGGGCGTTCACTGGCGCGGTTGAGAGCCGAGACGGCGTGTTCCAGCAGGCACACGGTGGCACATTGTTCTTGGACGAGTTCGGTGAGCTGAAACCAGATGTGCAAGTTCGGCTGTTACGGGTGCTGCAGAGCGGGACCTTTGTTCCGGTTGGCGCAAGCCAGGAGCAGAAGGTGGATGTGCGATTGATCACGGCTACTCATCGAAACCTCATGCAGGAAGTGGCGCATGGGCGATTCCGTGAGGATCTGTTCTACCGGACAGCCGTTGGGGTTATTCACTTGCCGCCGCTGAGAGAGCGGGAAGGAGATCTGTTCCTGTTGGCCGACTCGCTGCTTGCCAGCTTGGCCGAGCAAGACTTCTCGATGGCAGGTAAGAAAATTTCCGCTGAAGCAAAGAAACTTATCTTGAGCCACCCTTGGCGTGGCAACGTTCGCGAGCTTCAATCTGTGCTGCTTCGTGCCGCCTTGTGGAGTCAGGGCGATGTCATTGATGGGGCGGATATCGACCAGGCGCTGTTCCAGTTCCCTCAGAATCATGTGGACATTTGTTCCCGGGATGTTTCTCAAGGTATTGATTTGCAAGGGATAATTTCAGATCTTGCCAGTGGCTACCTGCGCAAGGCGCTGGCGCTGACGGGCCGTAACAAGACGCGAGCCGCCAGTTTGCTGGGCTTGAAAAGCCAGCAGACACTCAGTAATTGGATGGAAAAGTACGACGTCGAATAAACATTGGCATGGTCTTCGCTATAAGACCGACATGGATAAGATCGCTTATATGAAATCAGTCAATTTCGAATTCCTCCGGCCTGGCAACGAGTTGCTGGCAAATCTCGCTGGCTTGGCGGAGGCCGTACTTCACGTCGACCCGGGCAGTGCGCTCACGCGACTTCGTAGCTTTGCCGAAGAGATGACCAAGGTTATCTATAAGCATGAAACACTGCCCCGTGTGCCGCAGGCCACCTTTTACGAGCTGGTTAAGGATCCGGTCTTTGTCGACTGTGTAAGCAAGCCGCTGGTTTACCAGCTCAATTTTCTGCGTATTCAGGGGAACGACACCGCGCATGGAGGCGAAGGCGACCTGCGTAATGCGCAACAGGCCCTGAAGACGGCTTACCAACTGGCCATGTATATGGCCATGAAATATCAGGGCACCGCTCAAGCAGACATTCCTGAGTTTGCTGAGGTCCAGGACCCGACGGCGACTTTGGCCACGTTGCAAAAGACTGTTGCCACCTATCAAAAAGAGCTGAATCAGCAGCAGGAAGAGCTCCAGCGCGTGATGGACAAGCTGGAGCAAGAGCGGACCCGTAACATCGACAAGCTGGAGCGCCCAGCAGATGCCGAGCTGCACGTGCGACAGCAGCAGAGCCAGCAGGTTGCCGACAGCCTGCAATGGGACGAGGCGAAGACGCGGGCTTTGCTCATTGACGCCATGTTGCTTCAGGCTGGCTGGGACATCAGTAACCCTGAACAGGTCGGCCGCGAGGTGGAGGTCGACTTCCCAGGCAATACCTCCGGGAAGGGACGTGCCGATTACGTTCTTTGGGGTGACGACGGTCAGCCGTTGGCGGTTATTGAAGCCAAGCGGTCTGGCAACGTCAGCCTGCAGGCAGGGCGTGAGCAAGCACGCATGTATGCCGACGGATTCGTGAACATGGGCATGCGGCGCCCGGTAATCTTCTACAGCAACGGCTACGAGACTTTCGTCTGGGACGACAAGCAGTACAACACCTATCGCCCTGTGTATGGTCTCTACAGCAAGAGCAGCCTCGAATACTTGGCCTACCAGCGTCAGTACCGTATTGCCGAGCTTGAACAGCATAACCCTGAATTGAAAATTGCCGACCGCCCCTACCAGATTGAGGCGATCAAGACCGTTGCTGCGCATTTTCAGAAGCAACGTCGCAAGGCTCTGATCATTCAAGCTACCGGTACAGGCAAGACTCGTGTTGCCATTGCCCTGGCTGAACTGCTGCTACGTACCAGCTGGGCTAAGCGTGTGCTGTTTCTCTGTGACCGCAAGGAACTGCGAGTTCAGGCTGACGACGCGTTCAAGCAGAATTTGCCCAGTGAACCGCGCTGCGTCATTGGCGAAACCAACAAAGTGGATCAGACTGCGCGCATCTACATCGCTACCTATCCGGGGATGATGAACCGCTTTTCCCAACTCGATGTAGGTTTTTTCGACCTGATAATCGCCGACGAGAGTCACCGCAGTATTTACAACAAGTACCGCGATCTATTCGATTACTTTGATGCTCTCCAGGTTGGCCTCACCGCTACGCCAGTGAAGTTCATCAGCCGTAATACCTTCGACATCTTCGACTGCGAAACCACCGACCCTACCTTCGAGTTCGGGCTGGACGCAGCTATCAACAACGATCCACCTTATCTGGTGCCGTTCCGCGTCAAGGATCTAACCACCGATTTTCTACGTGATGGCATCCATTACAGGGATCTGAGTGAAGAGCAGAAGCACCAGCTGGAAGAAGACCTTGGCGAAGAGGAAGCCAAGCGCACTACCGTTGCCGGTAGAGATATTGGCCGCAAGATTTTCAGTGAAGATACAGATCGAATCATTCTGGAAAACCTGATCAACAACGGCATCAAGGATGAAACTGGCTCTCTGGTCGGTAAGACGATCGTCTTCGCCCAGCGCCAGGATCACGCCGAGCACTTGGAGAAGCTCTTCTGTAAGCTCTACCCGCAATATGGCGCTAAGGTCTGCAAGGTCATCCACAACGGCATTGCGCATGTGGACACTCTAATCAAGGAATTCAAGAAACCGGGCAACGATTTCCGAATTGCCATTTCGGTAGACATGCTGGACACAGGTATCGACGTGCCAGAAGTGGTCAATCTCGTTTTCGCCAAGCCAGTAAAGTCTTGGGTGAAATTTTGGCAGATGATTGGCCGAGGCACACGACTGCGACCCAACCTGTTCGGCCGTGGCAAGGACAAGGAAGAGTTCCTGATCTTCGATCACTACGGAAACTTCGACTTCTTCGAGCAGGAGTACCAGGAGCCGGAAGACACAGGCGGAAAGTCCCTTCTGCAGACCACCTTCGAGTCTCGCCTTGAATTGGCTCAGGTTGCGCTCAGGCTCAATCATGCTGCGGCTTTCGATACCGCTATTGAATTGCTGCGTGCGGATATCAACGATTTGCCAGAGACCAGTGTGGCGGTAAGGCGTGAGTTGCGCAACGTTCACCAATTGCAGCAGACCGATCTTCTGAAGCGTTTCGACGCTAAGACCCAGCACCTGCTCAGTGACACCATTGCGCCGCTGATGGCCGCTCGGGTTTTGAGTGACAAGCACGCCACTGCGCTGGACAAGCTTGTTGCCGGTATTCAGCGTTGTCTGGTGGAGCAGGCCAGTTGCTTCGAGGACGGAAAAGTTGTGCTGCTGGCTGAGCTGGATAAGCTGGCTGTGAACATCCAAGCCGTGCGCCAGAAAGATGCGATTCTTGCGGAGGTGCGCAGTGCCGATTTTTGGCAACAGCCGAGTATCGACAAGCTCGAGCGCGCCCGTAAGGAGCTGCGCGGCGTTATGAAATATCGGCAGACGGGAAGCTCTGCAAGCTACGGAACCGCGATTACCAAGGCTAAGGACGACAACGTACTGGCCGAAGAGCGTCGGGTTTACATCACTGGTGCCAACGAGGCCATGCTTTATCGTCGCCGACTCAAGGGTATTCTTGACGGCATGCTCGCAGCTAACCCTCTTTTGCAGAAAATTTATAAAGGTGAGCCGATTGCCGAGGCGGACCTGAAGACCCTGACCTCGACCATTCTGACCAGTCATCCGGGTGTAAGTCTGGATCTATTGAATGAGTTCTACGGCCGCACTGCAGCACAACTGCACGTGACTGTGCGCGAGATCATAGGTCTGGATTCTCAGGCTATTGAAGAGCACTTCAAAAGCTTCCTGCACGCCCATCCAACCCTCACAGCTCAGCAGGTGCGCTTCATGAACCTGTTGAAGAATTACATCGCCCAACACGGCAGCATTGTGATCGAAACACTGTACGACGCACCGTTCAACAGCATTTCCCATGACGGAATCGACGGCGTGTTTAAGCCGACAGATGTTGATCAATTGGTCGCGGTGCTTAAGCCATTTCTTCGCGAGACAAATTCTCCGCCTGGCAATCAGGAGTGACCATGCAAGCCAGCCATTGTACGAAGGATATGATTGCTATCACTGCAGTGCTCGCACTAGGCTCGGCGCTCCTGGGATACTCCGTTACGGCGTTGCGTCAGGGTAGGCAATTGCACAGCAACAACCCCGAATTATGACCAAGAGAAGTATTTGAAATGCTTACCGGCAAAATCCGCAACGATATCGACAAGCTCTGGGAAAAATTCTGGACTGGCGGTATCACCAACCCGCTGACCGTGATCGAACAGATCAGCTACCTGATGTTCGCTCGCATGCTCGACATGCAGGAAGACGTAGCCGAGCGTAAGGCCAATCGTACAGGCAAGTCTTTCGACCGCCTGTTCCCCAATACGCCGGAAGGCCAGCTGCTGCGTTGGAAGAATTTCCATCACCTGAGTGGCAAGGAGTTGCACAAGCATCTCAAACAGAACGTCTATCCGTACTTCACCAAACTGGGCAAGAAGTCCGATGCGGCGGATGGTCTGGGTGAGGAAGGCAGCACGCTGGAGGGCCTGGGCCATATCGGTGAATACATGCAGGACGCTGACCTGGAGATCAAGAACGAGTCAGTGCTGACGTCCGCCGTGGAGATGGTCAACGACTTGCCGCTGACCCAAAGCGACGTTAAAGGTGATATCTACGAATACCTGCTGAGCAAGCTCACCACCGCTGGCATCAATGGCCAGTTCCGTACACCACGCCACATCATCGATGCGATGATCGAGCTGATCGCCCCGCAGCCGACCGAGGTGATCTGCGACCCGGCCTGCGGTACCGCTGGCTTCCTCGCCCGCACCATGGAATACCTCAACCGCGTGTACTCCAGCCAGGAAGGCACCTTCACCGACGAAGATGGCAACCGGCACTACAGCGGCGATCTGCTCGAACCTTACCGCCAGCACATCAATACCCAGATGTTCTGGGGCTTCGACTTCGACACCACCATGCTGCGCGTCTCCAGCATGAACATGATGCTTCACGGCGTAAACGGCGCGAACATCCGCTACCAGGACTCCCTGAGCAAATCCATAAAGGAGCACTACCCGCGTCAGGAGCAGAACTTCTTCGACGTGGTGCTGGCCAACCCGCCGTTCAAAGGCAGCCTGGACGAAACCAATACCAACCCCGACGTGCTCGGCCTGGTGAAAACCAAAAAGACTGAGCTGCTGTTCGTCGCCCATATTCTGCGCTCGCTCAAGCTCGGTGGCCGCGCCGCTGTGATCGTGCCGGACGGTGTGCTGTTCGGCTCCAGCAAGGCCCACCAGCAACTGCGCCAGGAGCTGCTCGACAACAACCAGCTGGAAGGCATCGTCAGCCTGCCCAGCGGTGTGTTCAAACCCTACGCCGGCGTCAGCACCGCCATCCTGATTTTCACCAAGGGCGGTACCACCGAGCGCGTGTGGTTCTATGACCTGAAAGCCGACGGCTACTCGCTGGACGACAAGCGCACCGAGCTGAAAGGCGAGAGCAGCAACGACCTGCCCGACGCCATCGCCCAGTGGCACAAATACCGGCAGATGGTCGAGGGCACCATCAGCGCCAGCACCATCAATACCCTGTTCGGCGACAAGCGCAAAAAAGCCTTCGTTGTGCCGGCCGAAGATATCGCCGCCAACAAGTACGATCTCTCCATCAACCGCTACAAGGAAGTGGAGTACCAGCAGGAACAGTACGAAGACCCGAGGGTGATACTGCAACGCCTAAAAGTGCTGGAGCAGGAAATTCTGGCGGATCTGGATGAGCTGGAGGGGATGCTGTGAGTTGGTCTGCGCAAATGCTCGGTGAGCTTGTTGATGTAAAGGGTGGTGGCACGCCGAGTAAGTCCGTGCTTGAGTTCTGGGGCGGCACGATTCCTTGGGCATCGGTCAAGGATTTCAAGGGTGGAATTCTGGAAAGAACTGAAGACTACATAACTGAGCTGGCTGTTAGTGGCTCATCAACGAATGTTATTCCTGCAGGTAGTATCATCGTTCCCACCCGAATGGCTCTTGGGAAGGTTGCTATTAATGCAGTTGATATGGCGATAAATCAGGACTTGAAAGCTCTGCAGATTAGAGATCAGTCTAGGCTGTTGGCCCATTATCTGTTCCGCTTTCTAGAGTCTAAAGCCCAGTTCTTGGAAGAGCAGGGCAAGGGCGCTACTGTTAAGGGCATAACGTTAGATGTGCTCAAGGGCTTGGAAATCCCCCTCCCACCTCTGCCCGAACAAAAGCGCATCGCCGCCATCCTCGACAAGGCCGACGCCGTCCGTCGCAAACACCAGCAAGCCATCCAGCTCGCCGACGACTTCCTCCGCGCAATATTTCTCAACATGTTTGGTGATCCGGCGACAAATCCGAAAGGTTGGCCTGTATATAAAATGTCAGAAGTTATTGACTTCAAAGGAGGGAGCCAACCGCCAAAGGATACATTTGAGTACGAGGAAAAGGAAGGCTATGTCCGTCTTGTGCAAATTCGAGATTTTAGGACGGATAAGTTTAAAACCTATATTCCTGCGCACTTGGCAAGGCGTCGATTTGAAGTTGATGATGTGATGATTGGTCGATATGGTCCGCCAGTTTTTCAAATACTCAGGGGGCTTTCAGGGTCCTATAATGTTGCGCTGATGAAGGCTGTCCCTAAGAGCGGCGTCACGAAGGATTTTGTTTATAGGTTGCTTCAGCTTCCAACTTATCAGGATGCAGTAATTTCTAACTCTGAGCGCACGGCAGGGCAGTCAGGGGTCAATTTAGACTTACTTAATAGTTTAGATGTGCCTTTGCCTCCGATTGATGTGCAAATTTCTATGTCCCAAAAAATTAGAAAGATCGAGTGCTTTCTAAGAGAGCTAAAAATTCAGCTTGAAGATGCTGAGCGACTTTTTTCTTCGCTAAGCCAGAGTGCTTTCTCCGGTGATTTATAGGTGTTATAGCCAGAATAATTTTGAGTGGCAATTTTAGCCGTTTAGGGGCGGCTTCTTGAAAAAGGGAATTCGGAATGCGCATTACTAGTATCACGCTAGAGAATTTTCGCTCATTTAAACAGGCGCAGACGATTACGTTGGCCCCAGTTACTCTGCTGTTCGGTCCGAATAGTGTAGGCAAGAGCTCAATTCTTATGGCGCTTGCGTATATTCGGCAGATCCTGGGTTACGGGCATTGTGATCCCCAGCATCTTGACGCATTGGGTCGCAAAGCTATTGGTGGTTTTCGCTCTTTGGTTTACGGACAGGATACGGAGCGAAGTATTCGGATTCGGCTGGATTTTGAGTCAGGCAAAACGCCATTTAGCTATTACGACGCAGAAATCAGTGACATGCTTAATCATGTTCAAGCCAGCGTTGTGCTCATGGATGATTTTGGTGGAAATACAAGTCATGGCGCTGTTGAGCTTGAGATAGCATGGGCTGAGCGTTATCAGTGGGCCTATGTCCGTGAGTATCGTGTCTGGATAAATGATAGCTATATTGGGTGTGTTCACTCTAGTGAGGATAAAAATAATACGGCAATTGTTGAATTAAATACTAGGCATAAGCTATTACTGCCCTTGGACCATGAAGATCTCCGGGATTCTGGGCTGCCATTAAATGAGCAAGATGATATTTATACTGAGTTTGAGCGAATTGTATCGGATTTAAATCCGAATTCTAAGATGGAGCCTATGCCGGCTAATGTGGAAAGAGCAGGGCAAAGTTTTGTTAATCGAATTTCCCCAATCGCTCTTCATTGCAAATGGGGCGCGATACCTCCGTTAGGGCAGGAGGTTATTACAAATCTATATGGTCAAGAATTTGATGAGGCTGACGAGCACCTGAATTATCTGACTGTTCGCCAGGTGTTAAGTCAAGCATTTGTATTGCCGCTGGATAAGGTTCTGGCGTGTTTGGAAAATACTATTCAAATTGGGCCCCTGCGTTTGGTCCCGGATGCAGACTACATGCCGAACGCTCATCCAACCCAGTCGGATTGGGTTGATGGGGCGGCTGCATGGGATTTATTGCATCAGGACCCTATTCGGCAAACTGACATCGGCACTCTGATGAAAGAGGCAAATTTTTGGCTGGCCAACCCCGATAAGCTGAATACTGGTTACACACTCATTAATGAGTCGCTTCATCAGGTTCTGGATGGGGTGGCCACATCGGCGCCTGAAGTTAGTCGTCTTCTTCAGAAGCGGCATTTATGGTTCGTAGATCAGCGCGCTAATCTAAAGCTGAGTGCAAGTCAGCTGGGTACGGGTATTTCTCAGGTTTTGCCAATTATTGTTGCTAGTCACTATAGCCCTGCGGCAATGATTACTGTCGAACAGCCTGAGCTGCATATTCATCCGCGCTTTCAGGTTGAGCTGGCTGACCTATTTATTAGTACTTGTGATCGTCACTCTTATTTGATAGAGACACACAGCGAACATATAATCCTGCGGTTACTACGTCGTGTGCGTGAGTGTCACGAAAGCGGCGAAAGCTTGGGGCTGACTCCTGATCAGATTTCGATAACGTATCTTATTCCGTCGCCAGAAGGTGTTGTCGTGCAGCGGTTAGACGTTACATCAGACGGCGATTTTGAGCAGAGGTGGCCTGGAGGTTTTTTCGATGAGCGTGATGCGGAGTTGTTTTAATGTACAAGGAAGTAGCTCTTAATCCTTCTTGTCTTAGTGGCTTTGAATATTATTCATTGCTCAAGCAGCAGTTCGGTTTTGATAAGGGGAAATACCTCGCAGCTGATCGAAGAGCATGGGCGCAGGAAGCCATGGTAGCTGTAAAACAGGCTGGTCTCTCGGCTGTTCGCGAACAGTCGATAAAAAATTATTTGAATAAGTTGCCTCGCTCTAGAGAACGGGATGAGTTTTTGCTGGCACCAGATAGGCAGAATGTCCAAAGCCAGAGCTGGTCATCTTGGCTTGATAACCAGGCGCAGATACGCCCGTTCGATTTTACCGTTTCAGAGCCGGCCCATAATGGCGCCATTGATATAAATGCTATTAACAATGGATTTCCAGGATGGAGTGTGCCGGCTTCGCTTTCGGTCCCGCGCACGGCTGTCGCCATCGTTGATGCTGTGCGTGGGTTGTTGCGTCTCTCTACAGAAATAATATTAATTGATCCTTACTTTCGTCTTGCGGAAAATCAGACGCTTTTTGAGTTTTTTAGGGGGCTGCAAGAAACATCGGCCAGATCTATTTGCGTTGTAAGCACTATCAATACCGCCGACCCTCAGCGAGTGTATCAGCGCGAGTATCTTGCCACTAACGGGAGGGGTGTTGGTTTGGAGTGGGTCGTAGCTCCCGATCAATTTTTCCACGACCGATATTTGCTCACAGATGCCGGCGCAGTCCGTGCCGGGCATGGCTTCATGAGCGATGTAGTGAAAGGAGTACATGCAGATCTCCTCAACTTGAATCTAATTGGTGTTGAGGAGGCAGAGAGAACAAAGCAGTCTTTAAAATCTCTGCTCGAAGCGGGAAGAGCCACGAGAATTACTATCGTTTGATAGCACTCTGGAGGCTGGGCTATTTCTTAATAGTTACGAAGGGACTCACCGTTGAAACTGATCGCCAACCGAATAAATGGGGTACAACTACGGGGTCTGCTGCCTGCGCTGCCTGCAGGCGTTGAGGTGGATGGTGTATTGGCTGCTGTGGCTTATGGCAGCAGTGCATCCGATATCACACAGGACCTTGTCGGGCATTGCGTGGCCAACAAGCTTCGCCTGGATCTGTGGATGCGCTACGACCATACCGTGCCCGTCTCGGTGGAGCTGCTCAAGCGGTTGCTCAAGCATCAAAAGGATAACGTCTTCACGCGTTTCGTCCCGGATCGCTTTCATCCCAAGATCATTTGGTGGAAAGGCCATCCTCTGACCGGCACCAGCGCACGAATGCTTGCCAGCGATCGCCATGCGCTTTGACAGTGGCGAAGTGGCCGCCGGCAAACAGTTCCTCCAGTGCCTGTCGGCCGGCGTAGCTCAGTTGGCGGCCATAGCCAAAGTTACGGCCGTCACGCCGACCGACCAATGCCATCTTCTTCACCGTGTGCAGTCGTTTGTAGAAAGAGCAACAAGGCTTTCCAGTGGGGGCTGATACTGTCCAATTGCCTCCAGTGTGCTGGGCGGATGAGGAGGGCGTTTTCGTTGTGTTTCAGCAGAGCCCCTTCTTCTTGCAACTGCTCGATGAGCCGAGCGAGATCGATGGGCTCAGATGTTGGAGTGGCGACAACGGCGACACTGGCGACAACCTTCGCCGTGCCTGGTGTGGTACGTGGCGACAAAGTGGTGACAGTCGCGGCGAAACACGTCAACTCCTTCGGCGACCGGTGTTGTGCCAGGTAGCGGTGCACGGCGTCATTGAGGCGGAACATGGCGCACCTCGAATATGTCTCCGACGTTACTTAACCACTGATGAGTAATCAGCTCTATCAGCAACGCGGCGGTGTGTCGTGTGCTTTTGCGGGCAAAGCGAGGGCCATTACGGGTGAGATCGCGGATGCGGAATGGTGGCCAGTTCTTCTGTATCAGCCAGCGCAGCAGGCAATCGGCCTCTGCCCGGAGCTTATTCAGTGGTTCCTGTTCGGTCAGGCGCTGGATCTCGGCCAGGTAGTAGTCCATCAGCGAAGAGGCGCGCTGGATGTGCGGTTCCTCCAAAACAGTCGACTCCTCAACCATTGCCAACACGCCAGCCATGCGCAGAACATTCGCGGCGGCTTTGCCGCAGCAGCTTGCACGTTGACCAGCTCGCCGAATTCCCCGGACTCGCATTCAATGGTGTCGTGAATTGCAATCCAGGCCTCACGGGCACGAGGGCTCAACTCCAGGATTGCAGGGTTGAGACCGCCGTCGTTATGGCGTGACCAGGGCTTCTGCATCAGCGCGGCAACGCGTTGCTGGTACAGTCGCACCTTCGGATCTCGTGTTAGGTCGACCGCTTTGTATAGCCGCTCTCCAACCAGACGCTCGGGCCAGCTGATCAGGCAGCGCCCCAAGATGCCTTGGTCTTTGACATCAGCATCTTGAAGTAAGCGGTCGGCCAGGCGAGGTTGAAGCATCAAATGCATGCTGAGGCGGCGATCATAAGCACGCAGACTTTCCCCAGCCATCGCGCGCGATCGATCAATCGGGCTGCCGTCCCATAGCGTCGAAAAATGAGTGATCGCTTTGATCATATTGTCCTTGCTCATGGTGCTGCCGCCCAAAAACTGGCCGCCTTCATCACTGAACAGACCCATGCTGGGCAAACCGTGGCACAGGCTTTTGACCAGGCCCTCAATGGTCGGCTCACCACTGAGGAGTCTCGGTTAGACGGGTTCAGGTTGGGCGTCCAGCGCTAGCTGTGCTGACTTTTTCGAGGTCGGTGATTTTGCGGTGATGTTCATTGCAGCGCGGTGTGTCTTGAGCTGTTCGCCATAAGCGATCCACTGCTGTCTCTCCCAGTCGCGTACAGACTGCAGAGCTACGTGGTCCACTGCACTTTTGCGATCACCCGAGCAAGCTACTGTCAGCAAGTACAGCGACAACGGATAGATTCGGCCGTCGAGGTGGACATTGGCGTGCGCCTGGCTCGCCAGGGCCGCCGTGGCCAGAACGGACTGTGCGGCCATGGCGCAGGGTACGCCGATCACATCGGCCATGCGGTCCACGGCAGGTCCTAGTAAGTCGCCCAGCGCTGCGGCTGGGTAGGGCAGGGGCGTTATCTGCTGTTCCAGCAAGGGGCGTGGTGGGCCCTGGACTTCGCGCAACTGCATAGCAATCCTCCAGAAGTTACCGATCTCTCCCTCACGTCATCCCGCCAAGAATGCTGAGTGTTATCAGGGATCAAGGCCCCTGCGACCTGTGAGGGTGTCCACTGACGCGGGACTGACGGCTCCTTACGACCGGAAGCTAGGGCATCTCATGATCTGGCCTCCTGAGCACCGTTACCGGTGGGCGGGTGGAGGCTGCACTGGCTGACGAGACCAGTGCCGCAAGATCCTGAGCCGAGTGAACGCAGCAATGCGATGACCGGGGCATGCCTGACTGTCAGTCAGGTGCAGTCCATTCCTTGGTCTGCGGCACCATCATCTGCAGCGCTGTTGCTGGTGACAGCGGCGTTTGTCACGCCGATTGTCACGAGGAGGATTGCCGCAAAGCCTTGTGCGATGCGGGCTGCAGCAGTGTTAGAAGCGCCCGTCTCTTTTCTGGAAAAGAGACGGGCGAACGGTTGGCGCAAAACGTTAGCCGAGCAGGTTCATTGCTGCAGGACTTAAGGGTTAGCGGGTTGCCGCACTCGACGGATCGTTTAGAGGGCGTCCATCACTCTGGCGAATGACCGTACGAGCCTCCGGGCGCGAATCGCACTTGGGGTGAACCACCGTGTTAGCGGCATGACCTTGAAGGCTCTGGTCATCTGGGGTGCTGCCGAAGGCAGCGCTTTGAACCTTCGTTCTATCGGTCTCGGGGGCATGGGTCAATTGGGGGGGGCGTACGAAAATGCGCCAGACTTATGCTATGGCGTGCCTTGGATGTCGGCGGAAGTCAGTGGCAAAGTGGCCGTTCGTCGCTTTTCTAGTGTTAGCCCGTGAGCACGGGGATGCGAAGCCTCCCCGTGCTCACGGGCTTAGCCGGAGAGGCAGAAAGCGAGGCGAGTTGGCGACTGTCGCCATCAGCTCAGCCGGCGAGGGTGTGGGCGCCACGCAGGATGTCGCCAGTGTCGCCGTTGTCGCCACCCTATCGGATCGGTACTACGTTCCGATCCCTGGTCAAATTCATCGCGATGGCCGAGAGATTACCCGTCGACGCCTTTAGTATGTACTCGCTCCACCAAGCCATCATCGGCCGCCGGCGCTCGATGTAGTCGGCTCGGTTGTAGGCGCTGCGCACCTCATCCTTGTCGACGTGCGCCAGTGCGACCTCAATAAGCTCCGGGTCCCACCCATGTTCATTCAAGATGGTGCTGGCCATCGAGCGCATGCCGTGGCTGACCAAACGATCTTGGAAGCCCATGCGTTTCAACGCCATGTTAGCGGACTGGCTATTGGCATGAGTTCGTGGGTTTCGGTCTGCCGGGAAGACGTATTCGCGATGGCCGCTGTGAGTCTTCAGTGACTCCAGCAGTGCGACAGCGTGATCGCTCAACGGGATGCTGTGTGGGCGGCGCTTCTTCATCCGCTCCGGAGGGATAGTCCAGACACGCCTTTTAAAATCGATGTCTGCCCAGCGAGTAGTCGCCGCCTCGGCGGGGCGAGTCATCGTGTGCAACTGCCATTCGATCAGGCAGCGGGTGGTGCGTTTGATGCTGGCGTTCGCGATCTCCAGCATGAGCTCGGGGAGCTCTTCGGGTGGAAGCGCAGCCATGTTCTCTTTCTTGGGCTTTTTGAAAACCGCCCTGATCCCGCTGAGCGGGTTGGCGAAGATCAGGCCGGAATTTACACCGTAGGTCATGATCTCGTTTAGCCGCTGGCTAAGCCGTTTGACCGTCTCCAGGCTGCCTTTCGCTTCTATTGGTCGAAGCAATGCGATCACCATCGGCGCGGTGATTTTCGTCAGTGGTGTCGTCCTCAAGTCGGGGAATACATGCAGCGAGAGCGACCGCCAAATGTCCTCGGCGTAGGCCGGGGTGACCGAGTCTTTTTTGAGCTCGAACCAGGCGGTGGCCACGTTCTCGAAGGTGTGTTCCGTTTCTGCGCGCTTGGCTTCATTCAACGTATTGCGCTGCACCTTCGGATCGATGCCTTGGGCGAGCAGCTCGCGCGCTTCGACTGCCTTTTTTCGTGCGTTCGCCAGTGACAGTTCGGGATAGGTCCCGAAGCCGATGTTGATGCGCTTTTTGGTCACCGGTTCGCGGTAGTTGAAATTCCACAGCAACGAGCCGTTGCTGCGTATGCGGAGCTGCAAACCGTCGCAGTCAGTGAGGACGTAATCCTAGGACGCGGGTTTGACTCCCTTGAGCTGTCGATCGGAGAGGCGGAGGTTTTGAGCAGGCATGAGATTCTCCTCAGGCACTGATTCGGTATTCCAAAGATTAGCACCGAGTGAGGTGGAATACCGCCTGGAATACCCGAACGGTTGGAACTCAAAAACTCTCAAAAGACCGAAAAAGCACTGGAAGCCGCGTATTTACTGGGTTTCAGGCACAAAAAAAGACGCCCTAAGGCGTCTTCTCTTCATCATTTGGTGGAGCCGGGGGGATTTGAACCCCCGTCCGCCAGTACTCCGCTGTCGGTACTACATGCTTAGCCGTGTCTATTAAGTTAACCCTCAGCGACCCGACGGGCAGGGTGCTTTGGGCGAGTTGTGTAAGTTTTAGTCGCGTCGGCCACAACGTCCTAAGCGACGATCCTGTTCTGTATGACAATCATTTCGGGTTTACAGGCATCCCCTGATGATTGCTGGAGCCGAAGCTACCAGAAGGAAGGCTAGCGCCGCTTACGCAGCGAGAGCGGATTCCTCGTATTTTTCGTCATTGGCAACTATAGAAAGTTGCAACAGTGGATTTACGAGTTCTGTTACCAACTCGGCATGCACCTAAAGTTTCATCACCGGCGTCGAATCCTAATCGGCCCCGAGACCGCTTTCGCAGTCGCTGGGCGGAGTGTACGCCTTTTGTCATGGCGCGTCGACCCGTCCAGTCAATCGGTGAGGCCAGCCCGGCGGCTGGCCTGGCAAGTGGTTACTTGCTGGCACCTTCGCTGCCCGAACCGATGTTCTTCAGCTCGGTGATGCTTTTGGTGGTCAGTTCCACGCAAGTCTTGTCGTCGCCCTTGGCTTTGGCGGCGGTGGCGTCTTGCTCGGTCTTGGCCAGCGATTCCTTGAGCTCTGGGCTCAGGTTCGCGTTGGTGGAAACCTGGGCGTCCTTGATGGTCTGCAGGTTGCTGCCACACAGATCGTCGGCGGCGAATACTGGCGAAGCCAGCAGTGCGGCGCTCAGGAAAAGTCCGGAAAGGGCGGTACGCTTCATGTGTATCTCCTCATAGCCTGTGGACTCGGTAGGGCGCAGGGCCGGTTGCCGAGATGGTTGAAAGCCCTGTCTACACCCCGGGCCTATGAAGATGGACTGTCCGGCAACGCCGGGGTTCTATTTTATTTTCTGGATCATGTGAAATAGCCACTTTGCTAGCAATTTGCACCGAAACGGGGCGTTTTCGGTGCATGTTGCATGGATGTCGGCAATATCCCAAGTGCGCGGCATGCGCTTCTGAACTCAGGCGTCCTCGACGATAAGTACGAGAAGATCTTTCGGTCCATGGGCGCCGTATGCGAGCACTTGTTCGATGTCTGCGGTCTTCGAGGGGCCGGAGATCAGCAGTGCATTGGTCGGCATCCCTGCGGCCCAGTTCTGGGCCTGTTGGGCTTCATAAAGGTTGTCGTGGATTTCGCTGGCCTTGAGCAGGGCGAAGTGCACGGGCGGCACCAGGCTCATGAGACGCGGTTCTTCGCGGGTCGGCCAGACGATCAGGCTGCCGGTCGCGGCGATGGCGCCGCGGGTGGCGGTGAAGCTGGCCGGGGTGTCGTCGAACAGTTCGGTTTTCCATTCCTCGATGGGGCGGTCGTAGGCTTTGAGCAGGGCTAGTTGCGGATGCTGTGACCAGTGCTCGCTGACTCGCTGGCCATGGGGCGTGGTCGGCGCGATCAGCAGGCTGGGCAGTTGGCGCTCGGTGACCAGTTCGGCCAGGCGGCTGGGCCATGTCTGTTCAGTGCACAGGTGGATTTCGGTATGGACCGCTTCCATTAGGGTGCGCAGTCGGGCGATGCGGTCTTCGGCAGCGTAGCGCCACGGTTCGGTGACCAGCGCTTCGTCGAAGTTGTCGGCGATGGGCGTGGTGCCTTGCAGGCTGTGGCGCAGCTTGGCGAGGATGTTTTCTCTGGCGCTCATGGTTTTTCTTCCCGCTGGGTGGACAGGTGCTCGCGAGCCATTTCATGCAGGGAGCGGGCGGCGGGCTTGGGGGCGCTGTGGTTTTGCGTCCAGGGGCCGACATTGCCGGGTGTCAGGTTGCGCAGTCGGGTCGCCATGCTCAGGAATGCGCGGTACAGGGTTGGCGAGGTGTTGAGCCGCGCCCAGGCGTTCCAGATCAGCCGCTCCTTGCGCGAGTACTTGCTGCCTTGGTCGCGCATGACGCGATTGGGTGCGTCCGGTGCCTTGACGTTTTCTTCGCGCAGTCTGCGCAGCAGCGCGGGGATCGGAATCTTTACCGGGCAGACTTCGCCGCAGGCGCCGCATAGCGAGGACGCGCTCGGATGGTCCGGCACCTTCCTCAAGCCGGCCATGTGCGGGGTGATGATTTTGCCGATCGGGCCGGGGTAGACCTCGCCATAGGTATGGCCGCCGACCCGGGTGTAGACGGGGCAGTGGTTCATGCACGCGCCGCAGCGAATGCAGTTGAGGGTCTGGCGCAGTTCGCTGTCGGCGAAAGCCTGGCTGCGGCCATTGTCCAGCAGCACCAGGTGGACTTCTTCGGGGCCGTCCAGCTCATGGGGCTTGCGCGGGCTGGAGATCATGTTGACGTAGGTGGTGATGGGGATGCCCAGCGCCGAGCGGGTCAGCAGGGACAGCAGCGGCACGGTGTCTCGCAGGTTTTCCACAACTTTCTCGATGCCGGTCACGGCGATGTGCACCGGTGGCACGCCGGTGACCATGCGCCCGTTGCCTTCGTTTTCCACCAGCAGCAGGGTGCCGGTTTCGGCGACGGCGAAGTTGACCCCCGAGACGCCGATGTCGGCTTCGAAGAATTTCTGGCGCAGCACGCGGCGGCCGATCTGGATCAGTTGATCGACGTCGGTGGTGTGTTCGACGCCGAGTTTGTTGTGGAACAGGTCGGCCACTTGCCGGGCGTTCTTGTGGATGGCGGGCATGATGATGTGCGAGGGCTTTTCGTGGTCCATCTGCACGATGTATTCGCCCATGTCGGCTTCCAGGCACTCGACGCCGCGCTGGCCGAGGAAGTCGTTCATTTCCATCTCTTCGCTGACCATCGACTTGCCTTTGATGACCTGGCGAGCCTGGCGCGCTTCGACGATGGACAGCACGATGGCGTTGGCTTCGTCGACGGTTTCCGCCCAATGCACCTGGACGCCATTGCGGGTCAGGTTGCGCTCCAGCTTTTCCAGTAGTTCAGGAAGTTTCGACAGGGCGCGGGCGCGGATCGCGTTGCCCAGCGAGCGCAGGTCTTCGCGTTCTTCAGGGTCGCTGAAGGCGACGGCGCGCTTGGTCATCAACGAATCCATGGCGCGGCGGAAGTTGCCGCGAAGCTGCGCGTCTCCCAAGGCCTTGTGCGCTCGGGCGCGGAAGTCCGGCGCTTCGATTTCCAGGGTCGGAATGCGGGTTTGCATGTTCATCGCTCACCTCCGGTTCGTTGCCACAAAAAGCTCGCCAGGTGCTGACCGCGCAGCGACTCCCGCTGTTTTTCCAGCGCGCCATTGATGTTCATGAGGCAGCCGCAGTCGGCTGCGAGGATCTGGTCGGCGCCGGTTTCCTTCAGGGCGCGGGTCTTGTCGACGACCATCGCGCCGGAAATGTCCGGCATGCGTACGCTGAAGGTCCCACCGAAACCGCAGCATTCGCTTTCATGGTCATGATCGACCCGCTCGACGTTGCCCAACTGGGCGAGCAGTTCGCGGGCGTGCAGATGCGTGTTCATTTCGCGGCGTGCCGAGCATGAGGTGTGCAGGGCAATGCGGGTGGGCTGGCCTTGGTCGTTGAGTCGGGTCTTGCACACCAGCAGCAGGAACTCGGTGAGTTCGAAGGTGCGCTCGGCAAGCCGGCGGGCGCGTTCGAGGTTTTCCGGCTCGTCCTTGAACAGCTCCGGATAGTGTTCGCGAAACATCCCTGCGCAGGAGCCGGACGGCACGACCACCGGGTAGTCTTCGGCGAACAGCGCCAGTTGCGCGCGAGCCACGTCGCGGGCTTGTTCGGTGTAGCCGGAGGTGTAGGCCGGCTGGCCGCAGCAGCTCTGTCCTTGGGGGTAATTGACGCGGATGCCTTCGCGCTCCAGCAAGCGGATCGCATCCATGCCAGCTTCAGGGAAAAACAGGTCCACCACGCAGGTGCCGAACAGGTACACCTCGCGGGGTTTCTCGGCAGGATACTGACGCGGCGCCCGGCGCGGCGGCGCGACGCGGGTCGCATTGGGTACAGCGTTGTAGAAAAGCTCACTCATCAGGTCTTTCTCCGGGTTGGCCCGGTTATCCGCCCGGCAGGCCGAGCGGTGTGAATGGCTGACGCCGGCTGGACTGCGCCGGCGCCAGATGACACCTCGCGTCAGTGCACCAGCATGCCGGTGAACCAGTACGCCTGGGCGTAGGTCATGCAGCCGATAATGGTGGCGAAGAACAGGCTGTGTTTCAGGGTGAAGCGGAACAGGTCCGACTCCTTGCCGACCAGGCCGGTCGCTGCGCAGGCGACGGCGATGGACTGTGGCGAAATCATCTTGCCGGTGACGCCGCCTGTTGAGTTTGCGGCCACCATCAGCGTGTCACTGACGCCGACCTGATGCGCGGTGGTCGCCTGCAGCGAGCCAAACAGCGCGTTCGAGGAGGTATCCGAGCCGGTGAGGAACACGCCGAGCCATCCCAGGAACGGCGAGAAGAACGGGAACGCGGCGCCAGTACCGGCCAGCACCAGCGCCAGGGTCGAGGACATGCCCGAGTAATTCATGACGAAGGCGAAGGCCAGCACCATGCCGATGGACAGCACCGCCCAGCGCAGCTCGATGAACGTCTCCTTGAAAGTAGTCAGACCGGTTTTCGGCGTGATGCGCAGCACCAGCATCGCCAGGATCGCGGAAAACAGAATCGCGGTGCCCGAAGCGGCGATCAGGTCGAACTTGTACACCGCCGGCATGGCGGTGGCGTTGGCGACGATGGGCGCGGTCTTCATGACCAGTTGATCCAGATAAGGCACCGGAATGTTGAAGGTCCAGGCCTGCATGGCGCCGCCGGGCAGGAACATGGCCTTGAACGGCTTGAGCGTCCAGATCGTGACCATGACGGTGAGGATCAGAAAAGGCGACCAGGCCTTGATGATCTGTCCGATGCTGTACGGCGATTTGATCGCCGCGCGTGGCTGTTTGAAGCCGCCGGGTGCGCCGCCTATCATGGCTGCCGAGCCGCCGCTGACCACGACAGTGTCGGTGTCGGACGCGCGTTGTGGCTGCCAGACGCGCAGGAACAGCGTCAGCGACACGATGCTGACTAGCGCCGAGGTGATGTCCGGCAGTTCAGGGCCGATGAAGTTGGAGGTCAGGTACTGGGTGACCCCGAAGCTGGTCCCGGCAACCAGCGCTGCCGGCCAGGTTTCCTTTACGCCGCGTACGCCGTCCATCATGAACACCAGCCAGAACGGCACGAATACCGAAAGGAATGGCAGCTGTCGCCCGGCCATGGCGCCAATCTTGAAGGCGTCGATACCCGAGACCTGGCCGGCGACGATGACCGGAATCCCCAGTGCGCCGAAGGCCACGGGCGCGGTGTTGGCGATCAGACACAGGCCTGCCGCGTACAGCGGATTGAGGCCCAGGCCGACCAACAGGGCGGCGGTGATCGCCACCGGTGCGCCGAACCCGGCCGCGCCTTCCAGGAAAGCGCCGAAGCAGAAGGCAATCAACAACACCTGAAGGCGCTGGTCGTCGGTGATGGAGGTCACCGAGCTGCGGATGATTTCGAACTGCCCGCTCTTCACCGTCAGCTTATAGAGAAACACCGCGGCGACGATGATCCAGGCGATGGGCCACAGACCGTAGGCAAACCCATAGACAGCGGATGCCAGCGCTTTGTCGACAGGCATCCCGAAGGCGAAGATCGCCACCAGCACCGACAGCGCCAGAGTGATACTGCCCGCGATATGTCCCTTCAGCCTGAACACCGCCAGTGCCAGGAAGAAGAAAATGATGGGGATGAGCGCAGCGGCGGCGGATAAGCCCAGGCTGCCCAGAGGTGTATAGAGTTGTTGCCAAGTCTGCATGTATGTGGCCCCTAATTGTTGTTGGTTAGGCCCGGTGTCTGTGTCAGCGCGACTTCGATCTGGCATGCCGGTCAGGGATGTCCTATCGAAACTGACGTCGAAATCGCACAGCTCACCAGCTCAAGCCGCCCTTTGGCGAACGGTCTTGCAGCGTGGGCGGAAGACGGTCGCCGACGCTGGCATTGGCTAATTGGTAATACCAATTTACAATGTCTGTCGGCTAGGTTAGAGGCCCTGCCGACAGTGTGTCAATTTGTCGAGCCGCGACTTTCGTCGGGCGTGCGTTGAACGGGTGTGTCCGGGAGGGGTTTTGCCTTCGGATCGGACCTGCGCGATTCGCCGCAATGCGCCGGAATACGCGGCCTGCAACAGGTCAGGGCGGTGGAGTGTGAGCAATGGGTTTTGATCAGGTTCGTCAGCGCCGTTTGTCTGACGATATCGTCGAACAGCTGGAACGCATGATTCTGGAGGGCACGCTCAAGTCTGGCGGTCGCTTGCCTGCCGAGCGGGCGCTTGCCGAGCAGTTCGGTGTGTCGCGCCCGTCGCTGCGTGAGGCAATCCAGAAGTTGACCGCGAAGGGGCTGCTGGTCAGTCGGCAGGGCGGTGGCAATTATGTGGTGGAAAACATCGGCTCGACCTTCAGCGATCCGCTGTTGCATCTGCTGGAGAGCAGTCCGGATTCCCAGCGCGACCTGCTTGAGTTTCGTCACACCCTGGAGGCGTCATGCGCATATTACGCGGCGGTTCGGGCGACCGAGGCGGATCGTCGACGGTTGCGGGCAGCCTTCGAAACCCTGCAGGACTGTTACGACCGGGCCGACGAAGTGAGCCGTGCGGAAGAGGGCGCGGCGGATGCCGGGTTTCATCTGGCGATTGCCGAGGCCAGTCACAACGCCGTGTTGTTGCATACGATTCGTGGGCTGTTCGACCTGCTCAAGCGTGCCGTGGTGATCAATATCGGCGGCATGTACCGACAGCGCACGGAGACGCGCGACATGTTGATCCAGCAGCATCGAGAGTTGTACCTGGCCATTATCGAAGGGCGAGGAGAAGACGCACGGGAAATATCCAGCCGCCATATCAATTATGTGCAGGAGGTGCTGGAAGAGGTGCGGCAGCAGGATCAAAGGGCGGCGAGGGCGGAGCGGCGTAATCAGATGTAGCGGTTATGGCCGGTAAGACGAATCGCCAGCAAGCTGGCTCCCACGGGGTTTTGGCGTACACGGACCTTGTGGGAGCGAGCTTGCTCTGGGCGGCATTCCGACGATCTGCCGCAACGCGGCAGCAGAACCGGACCACGCGGAGTGTCAGGCAAACCACGTCATCGTTCTTCGCCAGCAAGCTGGCTCCCACGGGTTGTGCCGTCGTAGGAGCCAGCTTGCTGGCGATAGGGACAATGCAAATCGCCTGACACATCGCGTTGCCCGCGTCGCGAGCTTCGCTCCCTACCACAGATATTCCGTTGGGATTGAGTTGCGGGGATGGCCGGTAAGACGGATCGCCAGCAAGCTGGCTCCTACGAACACGCGGCCCGTAGGAGCCAGCTTGCTGGCGATTCGTTGCTGGCGATAGGGACTAGAATCAGTCTTCCTTGCCCTTGGTCCGCACGGCGCGCTGGAGCTCGCGGTCCGAATCGCGTTCGCGTTCGGTGTGGCGCTTGTCGTATTCCTTTTTGCCTTTGCCCAGAGCAATTTCGCACTTGATCAAGTGCTGCTTCCAGTACAGGGAAAGGGCAACGCAGGCGTAGCCTTTCTGTTGAACCGAGGACGTGAGCCTTTCGAGCTCGCGCTGGTTGAGCAGGAGTTTGCGGGTGCGTGTCGGGTCAGCGATGACGTGTGTGCTGGCCGTCTTGAGTGGCGTGATATGACTGCCCATCAGCCATGCCTCGCCATCCTTGAGCAGCACATAACTGTCAACCAGCTGCACCTTGTTGGCACGCAGGCTTTTTACTTCCCATCCGGCCAGGACCAGACCGGCCTCGAACTTGTGTTCGATGAAGTAATCGTGACGCGCCTTCTTGTTCTGCGCGATGGTCCCTGTGGGGTGCTTTTTGAGTTTGGCCATAGGGGGCGCATTATAGGCAGTTGCCTCATTGTCGGCTACGGAAAACCGTGCGCTTGAGCACGATGAGTGAATCCCGGACAATGCGCGCTCTTTTTTTGGCAGGCGTTCCTACAATGTCGACGGACAAAGTCTCGGTCCACGGTGGCTGGGCAAGTCGCTGGGTATTCATTCTGGCGGCCACCGGCTCGGCCGTTGGCCTGGGCAGTATCTGGAAGTTTCCCTACATGGTCGGCGTGTACGGCGGCGGTGCCTTCGTGCTGGTATTCCTGGCCTGTATCGCGCTGATCGGTATCCCGGTGATGATCGCCGAGACCCTGATCGGCCGCCGCTCCCGGTTGAGTCCCGCCAACGCCTTGAGCTCACTGGCGGTCGAGGCCGGGCATTCGCCGCGCTGGTCGTGGGGCGCCTTCGCCGGGATGATCACCGCGCTACTGATTCTTTCTTTCTATAGTGTTGTCGGCGGCTGGTCGCTGGACTACATCATCGACATGGGCCGCGGCGATTTCCAGGGCGTGTCGGCGGATCAGGTAGGCGCATACTTCGGCGGCGTGATCGCCAACCCGTGGCGCCTGACGCTCTGGCACACCATCTTTATGCTGCTGTCGGCCGTCGTGATCGCCAAGGGTGTAGAGGCCGGCCTCGAGCGCAGCTTGCGAATCATGATGCCGTTACTGTTCCTGCTCATGGTTATTCTGCTGGGCTACAGCCTGACCACCGGGCATTTCATGGAAGGCGTGCATTTCATGTTCGACTTCAGCACCGACAAGCTGCTCGAAGGACTGCTGCCCGCCATGGGTCATGCGTTCTTCTCGCTCAGCGTCGGCGTCGGCTCGATCATGATCTACGGCGCGTACATGACCAAGGGCTCGTCGATCAGCACCACCGTGGTCGGTATCGCACTGCTCGATACCTTCGTGTCGCTGCTGGCCGGGCTGGCATTGTTTCCGATCGTGTTCGCGGCCGGCCTGAACCCCAGCGAAGGGCCGGGCCTGATGTTCGTCACGCTGCCGTTCGCGTTCGGCAACGTAGCGTTCGGCCAGTTGATGGGCGTAGTGTTCTTCGTGCTGGTCGCAGTGGCGGCGTGGAGCTCGGCCATTTCGCTGCTCGAACCCATGGTCGCCTATCTGGTCGAGAAGACCGGTATACGCCGCGCCTGGGTGACGTTCTGGCTCGCGTTTACCTGCTGGTTCGTCGGTCTGGGCACTGTGTTCTCGTTCAATATCTGGCAAAAGGCCAAGTTTTTCGTGAACGATGCAGCCGGATTCCACCTCTATCAATGGGGCGCGGCAAATGGCCTCGACTTCTTCGGAGTCGTAGATTTCTTCACCTCGCGCATCATGTTGCCGCTGGGTGGACTGTGTTTTGTGGTATTCGCCGGTTGGGTGATGGGGCGTGAAGCGGTGCGAGACGAGTTGTCCATTCGCAGCCCGCTGCTCTTCAATCTGACGTTCTTCTTGATGCGCTATGTGGCGCCGTTCGGCATTCTTGTGGTGTTTGCCGCTCAGCTTTGGAAATAACGCTCAAATGACTACGCATATTCAACGCTCGGCACTTTTGCCTTACCCGGCCCGGTTTCTCTATGACCTGGTCAACGATGTGGCCCGCTATCCGGAGTTTCTGCCGTGGTGCTCGTCGGCGACCGTGCTGGAAGCCAACGAAACGCATATGCGGGCGGGTCTGGAAATCGCCAAGGGCGGTCTTAGCCAGAAGTTCGTGACCAGCAATGCGCTGGTGCCGGGCGAGTCCATCATCATGGACCTGGTGGAGGGGCCGTTCGAACAGCTTCACGGCGTCTGGACGTTCAAGCCGCTAGGCGAAAAGGCCTGCAAGATCAGCCTGGACCTGTCCTTCGATTACGCCGGTCAGCTGGTTCGCGCGACCTTGGGACCGCTGTTCAATCAGGCGGCCAATACCCTGGTCGACGCTTTCTGCCAGCGCGCCAAGGAACTGCATGTCTGACGCGGTCGTCCGGATTGAAATCGCCTACGCGGCAGTCGAGCGGCAGGCGCTGCTCGCATTGGAGGTTCCCGCCGGCACTACTGTTCGGCAGGCTCTGACGCTGAGCGATATTGGCACTCGGTTTCCGGAGCTGGATCTGGCTCAATGCCCGGTCGGTATTTTTGGAAAGGCTGTGCGCGATCCGGAAACGCGGGTGGTAGAGGCGGGCGAGCGGATCGAAATCTATCGACCGTTGCTGGCCGACCCCAAGGAAGCCAGGCGTCTGCGGGCAGCCAAGGCTCGGTCGAATCGAGCAGGCTGAACGTTTTGCAATAAAAAAGCCCGGCATGCCGGGCTTTTTGTTGCAGCGCTGATTACTGCGGATCGACTTCCAGGGGTTCCTGAGTCGGGACAGGAGTGGTTTCCACGCTGTCGACGTCCTTCTGGATGCGTTCCAGCAGGGAGCCTGGTTTTGCGGGTTCTTCAGGCTGCTGCTGAGTGTCGGCCGGAGTAGTGGTGTCCGAACCGCGACCCAGGATCGCTTCGTCTCGGCTCACGCCGGGCATGAAGTCGCCGGACAGGCTGACGAGCTGGTCGCTTTCGTTGAAGATCAGGCTGACGCGTTCCTGCTGGCGCTCGCCGCCACCCGGCTGCAGGCTGTACAGGTAGTCCCACCGATTGGTGTGGAAAGTGTCGGTGAGCAGTGGGTTGCCCATGATAAACCGTACTTGCCGCCGGGTCATTCCAGGGCGCAACTGGTCTATCATGTCTTGTGTGACGACATTTCCCTGCTGGATGTCGATTTTGTAAACCCCGGGGAATGAACAACCGGCGAGTGCGAGCAGTCCCACGAAGGTGAAACTGGTTAGCAAGAGCTTGGTGTTTTGCATCGGTGGGCGACTTCCACTATCTTGGCTGGGACAACATAAGCCCCGATCATACCTGCATTAAGAGAAGCTGCGAAGCAGCGTCTGCGAGAAAGCTGACCATGGTTGAAAATAGCGAACTACGTAAAGCAGGACTCAAAGTGACCCTTCCAAGGGTCAAGATTCTTCAAATGCTCGATTCTGCCGAGCAGCGCCACATGAGTGCCGAAGACGTTTACAAGGCACTGATGGAGGCTAGCGAAGATGTCGGCCTGGCTACGGTCTACCGCGTTCTGACCCAGTTTGAAGCCGCCGGATTGGTGGTACGCCACAACTTCGACGGTGGCCATGCTGTGTTCGAACTGGCTGATGGCGGCCACCACGATCACATGGTCAATGTTGAGACCGGCGACGTCATCGAGTTCTTTGACGAAGAGATCGAAACGCTGCAAAAGGCTATCGTTGAAAGACACGGTTTTGACCTGGTGGATCACAACCTGGTGCTCTACGTCCGCAACAAGAAGGCGTGAGCAGAAACGACAAAGGCGACCCGAGAGGTCGCCTTTGTGCATTTATAGCCATCAATTTTTGGCAGTGACGACCATCTTCTTCGCGTGGGCAATCGATTCCTTGGTCAGGTCGATGCCGCCCAGCATCCGCGCCACTTCCTCCACGCGCTCGGTCTTGCCCAGTTTCGACACTGCGGTGCGGGTAGCGTCGCTGCCCCGGACCTTGTGGGCGAACAGATGCTGGTGGCCCTGAGCTGCGACCTGCGGCAGGTGAGTCACCGTCATCACCTGGCCACGCTCGCCGAGGCGACGCAGCAACTGGCCGACGATTTCCGCGGTCGGACCGCCGATACCTACGTCCACTTCGTCGAAGACCAGTGTCGGAACGCGAGAGGTCTGCGCGGTGATGACCTGAATCGCCAGACTGATCCGTGACAATTCGCCACCGGATGCGACCTTCGCCAATCCCTTCAGCGGCTGGCCCGGGTTCGCGCTGACCAGCAGCTCGACCTGCTCCAGACCGTGGGGTGCCAGATCGGTGCCGGTATTGGGCTTGAGTTCGATGGTGAAACGCCCGCCGGGCATGCCCAGGCGATGAATCTCCTGCTCGACGGCCTTCGCCAGCTCGATGGACGAGGTCTGGCGCAGCTCGCTCAGCTCCCGTGCCTTCTCCTGATAATGCCGTGCATAAGCGTTAACCTCATGTTCGAGGCGCTCGATGGACTCGTCATTGGCGTTGAGCGTTTCGATCTCGTCCAGGATCTTCTGTTGCAGGGTGGCGACTTCGGTTGGCTGGATCCGGTGTTTGCGCGCCAGGGTATAGATGGTGTCCAGACGCTCTTCCAGTTGCTGCAGGCGCGCCGGGTCGGCATCGAAATGATCCAGGAAGCGGTTCAGTTCGCCGACGGCTTCTTCTACCTGAATCTGGGCGCTGGCCAGAAGGTTGGTTGCCTCGCTGAGCGCGGTCGGCGAGTTGTTCAGGCTGCCGAGGCGGTTCAGGCTGGCGGTCAGCGCGTTGAGTACGTTGCCCGAATCGCTTTCGCTGCACTGTTCGACGACCTGACGGCAGATGCCCAGCAGGGTCTCCGCGTTGGTCAGGGTCTTGTGCTCCTGCTCCAGCTGTTCGAGTTCGTTTTCGCCCAGGCTCAGGCTTTCCAGTTCTTCAAGCTGGTAGCTGAGCAGTTGATGGCGCGCGCGTTGCTCATCGCCGGAATTGGAAAGCCGCTCCAGCTCCTGGCGGGTCTGGCGCCAGCGCTGGGCCGCCAGCTGTACTTGCCGGGCCAGTTCGGTCGCGCCGGCGTATTCATCCAGCAGGCGACGATGGGTATCGGTTTTCAGCAGCGACTGATGCTCGTGCTGGCTATGGATATCGATGAGCAGTTCGCCAATCGCCTTGAGGTCACCCTGGGGGCAGGGCGTACCGTTTATATAGGCACGGGAGCGACCTTCGGCGGTGATGACGCGGCGCAGAATGCACGGGCCGTCCTTGTCGAGGTCGCGCTCCTTGAGCCAGGTCTGCGCTTCGGGGATGTCCGTCAGGTCGAAAGTCGCCAGGATGTCTGCCTTGTCCGCGCCGGGGCGTACCACGCCGCTGTCCGCGCGATCGCCCAGGGTCAGGCCGAGCGCATCGAGCATGATCGACTTGCCGGCACCGGTCTCGCCGGTGATCACGGTCATGCCTCGGTCCAGTTCCAGATCGAGGTGTTCGACGATGGCGTAGTTGTGTACGGAAAGGTGCACCAGCA
This sequence comes from Pseudomonas sp. JDS28PS106, assembly GCF_036706555.1. Classification (NCBI taxonomy): domain Bacteria; kingdom Pseudomonadati; phylum Pseudomonadota; class Gammaproteobacteria; order Pseudomonadales; family Pseudomonadaceae; genus Pseudomonas; species Pseudomonas sp. JDS28PS106. The sequence goes on from NZ_JBAJGT010000014.1 coordinate 47,148, forward strand.
TGAGCGGCTCCCGGGCGAATGGTCTGGTTATTTATACAGTGTTTCGTTCGCTTCTGACAATGCCCTCGCTTAGCTCGATTCGATTGGATCTGACTCATTTTTAGCACCGCATCGGCGAATACGTGGCGTCTGGTCCGGTTGGCGCCGCAACAAAATGTGTAGGAATGCGCGAATCGACGAATCCGACCCTTGAAGCTCCGAAATCCGGTCCCATATAGGGGGGCAGAAGCGCGAGTTGGGTTCGCGGACGTTTTTAGAGGAGAGGATTTATGGCTGACGAACAGAATCTGGATGCGCAGACCCAGGACCAGGCTGCCGAAGCGGCGACTGGCGAAGATCTGGCTGCTCGTGTGCAAGCGCTCGAAGAGCAGCTGGCCGCAAGCCAGGATCAGTCCCTGCGGGTTGCCGCGGATTTGCAGAACGTCCGCCGCCGCGCAGAACAGGATGTCGAGAAGGCCCACAAATTCGCATTGGAAAAGTTTGCCGGCGATCTGCTGCCGATCATCGACAGTCTGGAGCGCGGTCTGGAGCTGTCCAGCCCGGATGATGAAAGCATTCGCCCGATGCGTGAAGGCATCGAGCTGACGTTGAAGATGTTCCAGGACACGCTCAAGCGTTATCAGCTTGAAGCGATCGATCCGCATGGTCAGCCGTTCAGTGCCGAACAGCACCAGGCGATGGCGATGCAGGAAAGCAAGGATGTCGAGCCCAACACAGTGCTCAAGGTGTTCCAGAAGGGCTACCAGCTCAACGGTCGTCTGCTGCGCCCGGCCATGGTCGTGGTCAGCAAGGCACCGTCGCCTGCAACGCCATCAATTGACGAGCAGGCTTGAAATCAGCTGAGGCGGCCCCATTTAAAGGCCAAGCGTTTAAGAGCTACCGCAATTTGTAAACGCAGTTGCGGCAACCAAATCAAAGTTTCGGGAGATTCAAGATGGGCAGAATTATCGGTATCGACCTGGGGACCACCAACTCCTGCGTCTCCATTCTGGAAAACGGCAACGTCAAAGTGCTGGAGAATGCCGAAGGCGCTCGCACTACCCCTTCGATCATTGCCTATGCCAATGACGGCGAAACCCTGGTAGGTCAGTCGGCCAAGCGTCAGGCTGTTACCAACCCGCACAACACCCTGTACGCGGTGAAGCGTCTGATCGGTCGTCGTTTCGAAGAAGACGTCGTGCAGAAAGACATTCAGATGGTCCCTTACAAGATCGTCAAGGCTGACAATGGCGACGCATGGGTCGAAGTCAACGGCCAGAAAATGGCCCCGCCTCAGATTTCCGCTGAAATCCTGAAGAAGATGAAGAAGACCGCCGAAGACTACCTCGGCGAGTCCGTCACCGAAGCGGTCATTACCGTTCCGGCCTACTTCAACGACAGCCAGCGTCAGGCGACCAAGGACGCCGGTCGTATCGCCGGTCTGGACGTCAAGCGCATCATCAACGAACCGACCGCGGCCGCTCTGGCTTACGGTATGGACAAGGCCAAGGGCGACCACACTGTCATCGTCTACGACCTGGGTGGCGGTACCTTCGACGTCTCGGTCATCGAGATCGCTGAAGTCGATGGCGAGCACCAGTTCGAAGTACTGGCGACCAACGGCGACACCTTCCTGGGTGGTGAGGACTTCGACATTCGTCTGATCGACTACCTCGTCGACGAATTCAAGAAAGAAAGCGGCATGAACCTCAAGGGTGACCCGCTGGCGATGCAGCGTCTGAAAGAAGCCGCTGAGAAAGCCAAGATCGAGCTGTCCTCGAGCATGCAGACCGACGTGAACCTGCCGTACATCACCGCAGATGCCACCGGTCCGAAGCACCTGAACGTGAAGATCTCCCGTTCCAAGCTGGAATCGCTGGTCGAAGACCTGGTTCAGCGCACCATCGAGCCTTGCCGCATTGCACTGAAAGACGCCGGTATCGAAATCAGTTCGATCAACGACGTGATCCTGGTCGGTGGTCAGACCCGTATGCCGCTGGTTCAGAAGCTGGTCACCGAGTTCTTCGGCAAGGAAGCTCGCAAGGACGTCAACCCTGACGAAGCCGTTGCCATGGGTGCTGCGATCCAGGGCGCCGTTCTGGCTGGTGACGTGAAGGACGTTCTGCTGCTGGACGTCAGCCCGCTGACCCTGGGTATCGAAACCATGGGTGGCGTGATGACCGCGCTGATCGAGAAGAACACCACGATTCCTACCAAGAAATCCCAGGTGTTCTCGACTGCCGACGACAACCAGAGCGCTGTGACCATTCACGTGCTGCAGGGCGAGCGCAAGCAAGCCGGTCAGAACAAGTCCCTGGGCAAGTTCGACCTGGCCGAGATTCCACCAGCTCCACGTGGCGTTCCACAGATCGAAGTGACCTTCGACATCGACGCCAACGGCATCCTGCACGTAGGTGCGAAGGACAAGGCCACCGGCAAGCAGCAGTCCATCGTGATCAAGGCCAACTCCGGTCTGTCCGAGGAAGAAATCCAGCAGATGGTTCGCGATGCTGAAGTCAACGCGGAAGAAGATCGCAAGTTCGAAGAGCTGGCCACCGCCCGTAACCAGGGCGATGCGCTGGTCCACTCGACTCGCAAGATGATCGCTGACGCGGGCGACAAGGTCACCGCCGAAGAGAAAGCCGCTGTCGAAGCTGCTGTGGTCGCGCTGGAAGCAGCCGTCAAGGGCGACGACAAGGCCGCCATCGAAGCCAAGGTCGAGGAGCTGTCGAAGGTTTCCGCGCCGATCGCTCAGAAGATGTACGCCGAGCAGGCCGAAAACCCTGAAGCCGCCGCCAAGCCGGCTGAAGGTTCGACCAAGGCTGACGACGTCGTCGACGCCGAGTTCGAAGAAGTGAAAGAAAACAAGTAAGCGCAGGCTTGCCTGTTGGCCGGTTGACCTCTTTCGAGCGGTGGCTGGTAGGATGTCGCCGCGCGGGAGCTTGCTCCCGCGTTGGCGTGTCTGGAATACCCAAAATTTCGGCGTGCGGGTATGGCCCGCAAGCCCTGTGGCAAGGTCGTCATGCTCCTGCGCGACGACCCGTTCTGCCGCTTTCTCGGTCAGGCAGCTGGCCCTTGAACAAAGTCCAGGATCGTTGAAATGACGTGAGTTGGGTCCGGGCCTGTATGGGGCTCAACGAGTTCGGCACGCTCAGGAGGGCAGCGCCGGACATCCTCAAGAGTGCGGAAGAATTATGGCAAAGCGTGACTATTACGAAGTGTTGGGGGTGGAACGCGGCTCCAGCGAAGCGGAGCTAAAGAAGGCTTATCGTCGCCTGGCGATGAAGCATCACCCAGACCGTAACCCTGATGACAAGGCTTCGGAAGAGCTGTTCAAGGAAGCCAACGAGGCCTACGAAGTTCTGTCCGACGCCAGCAAGCGCGCTGCGTACGATCAATACGGCCATGCCGGTGTCGACCCAAGCATGGGTGGCGGTGGTTTCGGCGGCGGTGCCGGCGGCGCGAACTTCTCCGATATCTTCGGCGATGTGTTCAGCGACTTCTTTGGCGGCGGTCGTGGCGGTGCCGGTGGCGGCCGTGGCGGCGCCCAGCGCGGCAGCGACTTGCGCTACACCCTGGAGCTGAACCTCGAAGAAGCGGTTCGCGGCACCACGGTCAACATCCGCGTTCCGACGCTGGTCAATTGCAAGCCCTGCGACGGTACCGGCGCCAAGAAAGGTTCGTCACCTGTCACCTGTACGACTTGCGGCGGCATTGGTCAGGTGCGCATGCAGCAAGGCTTCTTCTCGGTGCAGCAGACCTGCCCGCGTTGCCATGGCCAGGGCAAGATCATCTCCGACCCGTGCGATTCGTGCCACGGCGAAGGTCGTGTCGAAGAGTACAAGACCCTGTCGGTCAAGGTGCCGCCAGGGGTGGACACCGGCGACCGTATCCGCCTGTCCGGCGAAGGCGAGGCGGGTGTGCAAGGCGGCCCGACCGGCGACCTGTACGTGGTGATCAACGTGCGCGAGCACGCGATCTTCCAGCGTGACGGCAAGCATCTGTACTGCGAAGTTCCGATCAGCTTCACCGATGCAGCCCTGGGCGGTGAGCTTGAAGTACCGACCCTCGACGGTCGTGTGAAGCTCAAGATTCCGGAAGGTACCCAGACCGGCAAGCAGTTCCGTCTGCGCGGCAAGGGCGTCGCGCCTGTGCGTGGCGGCGGTCCCGGCGATTTGATGTGCCGGGTTGCGGTCGAGACGCCGGTCAATCTGAGCAAGCGTCAGCGTGAACTGCTCGAAGAATTCCGCACGTCGCTCGAAAGTGACGAGTCGCATTCCCCCAAAGCCAGTGGCTGGTTCGAGGGTGTGAAGCGTTTCTTCGGTGATTTGTAAGATTCTTTTGGGGAGCAGGGCATGCGACGTATAGCTGTAGTGGGCGCCGCCGGGCGTATGGGCAAAACCTTGATCGAAGCGGTTCAGCAGGCGCCGGGCGCCGGGCTGACCGCGGCGATCGATCGGCCTGACAGCACGCTGGTGGGTGCCGATGCGGGTGAACTGGCGGCGCTGGGTCGTATCGGCGTGCCGCTGTCGGGTGATCTGGCTCGCGTGGCTGAAGAATTCGACGTGCTGATCGACTTCACTCATCCGTCGGTAACGCTGAAAAACCTCGCGTTCTGCCGCAAGGCGGGCAAGGCGATGATCATCGGCACTACCGGTTTCAGCGCAGAAGAAAAGCAGCGGCTGGCCGATGCGGCCAAGGACATTCCGATCGTCTTCGCAGCGAACTTCAGCGTAGGTGTCAACCTGTGCCTCAAGTTGCTGGACACTGCATCGCGCGTGCTGGGTGATGACGTTGACATCGAAATCATCGAAGCCCACCACCGTCACAAGGTCGATGCGCCGTCCGGCACGGCGCTGCGCATGGGTGAAGTGGTCGCCAACGCGTTGGGTCGCAATCTGGACGAGGTGGCCGTGTACGGCCGCGAAGGCCAGACCGGCGCACGTGATCGTCAGACCATCGGTTTCGCCACTGTTCGCGCCGGCGATGTAGTGGGCGATCACACAGTGCTGTTCGCCGCGGACGGTGAGCGCGTGGAGATCACTCACAAGGCGTCCAGTCGCATGACTTTTGCCAAGGGTGCGGTTCGCGCCGCCCTGTGGATCGAAGGCAAGGCGCCAGGACTTTACGACATGCAAGACGTGCTGGAGCTGCGCTGAACAGGGGTTTCGGTCGCCATTGCTCTGAAGGTTGTCGCATTTGACGGTCTTTGAGGCTCATGGGTGGTAGACCGAAACGCAGCGTTTCTGTAAGCTACAGCTTTAGTGTGTCCACTAAAAGCGCGCAGATGAATCTATAAGAAAGCGGAGTGACGTATCTACGTCATTCCGCTTTTTTGCAACCTGCGATCGCCCTTTCAGGCTTTATTACGGGAGGTCTTCTTGACTAAGCCAGCCATACTCGCCCTTGCTGATGGCAGCATTTTTCGCGGCGAAGCCATTGGAGCCGACGGTCAGACCGTTGGTGAGGTGGTGTTCAACACCGCAATGACCGGCTATCAGGAAATTCTTACCGATCCTTCCTATGCCCAACAGATCGTTACCCTAACCTATCCGCACATTGGCAACACCGGTACGACCCCTGAAGACTCCGAGTCCAACCAGGTGTGGTCCGCTGGCCTGGTCATTCGTGACCTGCCACTGGTCGCGAGCAACTGGCGTAACAAGCAGCCCCTCGACGAATACCTGAAAGCCAACAACGTCGTCGCCATCGCCGGCATCGACACCCGTCGCCTGACCCGCATCCTGCGTGAGAAAGGCGCACAGAACGGCTGCATCATGGCCGGCGACAACATCTCCGAAGAAGCGGCTCTGGCCGCCGCGCGCGGATTCCCTGGCCTCAAGGGCATGGACCTCGCCAAGGTGGTGAGCACCAAGGACAGCTACGAGTGGCGCTCCGGCGTCTGGGGTCTGAAGACCGACAGCCATCCTGAAATCGCTGCCGCCGAGCTGCCTTACCATGTCGTGGCCTACGACTACGGCGTCAAGGTCAACATCCTGCGCATGCTGGTCGACCGTGGCTGCCGCGTGACCGTGGTTCCGGCGCAGACGCCAGCCAGCGAAGTGCTGGCCAAGAACCCGGATGGCGTGTTCCTGTCCAACGGCCCTGGCGATCCGGAGCCTTGCGACTACGCCATCACCGCGATTCAGGAAGTCCTGAAAACCGAGACCCCGGTGTTTGGTATCTGCCTGGGCCACCAGCTGCTGGCGCTGGCCGCCGGCGCCAAGACCGTGAAGATGGGTCATGGACACCACGGTGCCAACCATCCCGTGCAGGACATGGACAGCGGCGTGGTCATGATCACCAGCCAGAACCACGGTTTTGCGGTGGATGAGGCGACTCTGCCGGGCAACGTGCGTCCGATCCACAAGTCGCTGTTCGATGGCACCCTGCAGGGTATCGAGTTGACCGACAAGGACGCGTTCAGCTTCCAGGGTCACCCTGAAGCAAGCCCGGGTCCTAACGACGTGGCACCTCTGTTCGACCGCTTCATCGATGCCATGGCCAAGCGCCGCTGATCGCGCGCCTTGAAAATGTAGTAAGCAGGCGCGCCGCGGGTGGCCCCGGATCATGCGGATCCGGCGCTCGCCACCCCGGCGGCCTCAAAGTAATGTTCAAGACGGCTTGCCGCTTGACCTGCGGATTTGAGTGACCACCATGCCAAAACGTACAGACATAAAAAGCATCCTGATTCTCGGTGCCGGCCCGATCGTGATCGGCCAGGCCTGCGAATTCGACTACTCCGGCGCCCAGGCCTGCAAGGCGCTGCGCGAAGAGGGTTATCGCGTCATCCTGGTCAACTCCAACCCGGCGACCATCATGACCGACCCGGCGATGGCCGACGCGACCTACATCGAGCCGATCAAATGGCAGACCGTTGCCAAGATCATTGAGAAAGAGCGTCCGGATGCGCTGCTGCCGACCATGGGTGGCCAGACCGCGCTGAACTGCGCGCTGGATCTGGAGCGCGAAGGCGTTCTGGAGAAGTTCGGCGTCGAAATGATCGGTGCCAACGCCGACACCATCGACAAGGCCGAAGACCGCTCGCGCTTTGACACAGCCATGAAGGCCATCGGCCTGGAATGCCCGCGTTCCGGCATCGCCCACAGCATGGAAGAAGCCAACGCCGTTCTTGAGCGTCTGGGCTTCCCGTGCATCATTCGTCCTTCGTTCACGATGGGCGGCACCGGCGGCGGTATCGCCTACAATCGTGAAGAGTTCGAAGAAATCTGCGCCCGCGGTCTGGACCTGTCTCCGACCAAGGAACTGCTGATCGACGAATCGCTGATCGGCTGGAAAGAGTACGAAATGGAAGTTGTCCGCGACAAAAAGGACAACTGCATCATCGTCTGCTCCATCGAAAACTTCGACCCGATGGGCGTGCACACCGGTGACTCCATCACCGTAGCGCCGGCCCAGACCCTGACCGACAAGGAATACCAGATCCTGCGTAACGCCTCCCTGGCGGTACTGCGCGAGATCGGCGTCGAGACCGGCGGTTCCAACGTTCAGTTCGGTATCTGCCCGGACACCGGCCGCATGGTCGTGATCGAGATGAACCCGCGTGTATCGCGTTCTTCGGCACTGGCCTCCAAGGCCACCGGCTTCCCGATCGCCAAGGTCGCGGCCAAGCTGGCCGTTGGTTACACCCTGGATGAGCTGTCCAACGACATCACCGGCGGCAAGACCCCGGCGTCGTTTGAGCCGTCCATCGACTACGTGGTCACCAAGCTGCCACGTTTCGCCTTCGAGAAGTTCTCCAAGGCCGATGCCCGTCTGACCACTCAGATGAAATCGGTGGGCGAGGTGATGGCCATCGGTCGTACCTTCCAGGAGTCGCTGCAGAAAGCACTGCGCGGTCTGGAAGTCGGCGTCAGCGGTCTCGATCCAAAGCTGGATCTGAGCCACCCCGAGAGCATGAGCACCCTCAAGCGCGAGCTGACCGTGCCGGGCGCCGAGCGCATCTGGTACGTCGCCGACGCTTTCCGTGCCGGCATGACCGTCGAAGACATCTTCGGCATGAACATGATCGACCCATGGTTCCTGGTCCAGATCGAAGACCTGATCAAGGAAGAAGAGAAAGTCAAGACTCTGGGTCTGTCGGCGATCGACCGTAACCTGATGTTCCGCCTCAAGCGCAAGGGCTTCTCCGACGCGCGTCTCGCCAAGCTGCTGGGCGTGACCGAAAAGAACCTGCGTACCCATCGCCAGAAGCTGGACATCTTCCCGGTCTATAAGCGGGTCGACACCTGCGCGGCCGAGTTCGCAACCGACACCGCTTACCTGTACTCCACCTACGAGGAAGAGTGCGAAGCCAATCCGTCGAACCGCGACAAGATCATGATCCTGGGCGGCGGTCCGAACCGTATCGGCCAGGGCATCGAGTTCGACTACTGCTGCGTGCACGCAGCCCTGGCGTTGCGTGACGATGGCTATGAAACCATCATGGTCAACTGCAACCCGGAAACCGTGTCGACCGACTACGACACCTCCGACCGCCTGTACTTCGAGCCGGTCACGCTGGAAGACGTACTGGAAATCGTCCGCGTCGAGAAGCCTAAGGGCGTGATCGTCCAGTACGGCGGCCAGACCCCTCTGAAACTGGCTCGCGCTCTGGAAGCCGCTGGTGTACCGATCATCGGCACCAGCCCCGACGCCATCGACCGTGCCGAAGACCGCGAGCGCTTCCAGCAGATGGTCGAGCGCCTGAACCTGCGTCAGCCGCCGAACGCTACTGTTCGCAGCGAAGACGAAGCCATTCGTGCCGCCGCGAAGATCGGTTATCCGCTGGTGGTGCGTCCGTCCTACGTACTGGGCGGTCGCGCGATGGAAATCGTCTACCAGGAAGAAGAACTCAAGCGCTACCTGCGCGAAGCGGTTCAGGTCTCCAACGACAGCCCGGTGCTGCTCGACCACTTCCTCAACTGCGCCATCGAGATGGACGTGGATGCGGTATGCGACGGCACCGACGTGGTGATCGGCGCGATCATGCAGCACATCGAGCAGGCCGGCGTTCACTCCGGTGACTCCGCATGTTCGCTGCCGCCGTACTCGCTGCCTGCCCATCTTCAGGATGAAATGCGCGAGCAGGTCAAGAAGATGGCGCTGGAACTGGGCGTCGTCGGCCTGATGAACGTTCAGCTGGCTCTGCAGGGCGAAGATATCTACGTCATCGAGGTCAACCCGCGCGCATCCCGGACCGTACCGTTCGTGTCCAAGTGCATCGGCGTTTCCCTGGCGATGATCGCCGCGCGCGTCATGGCGGGCAAAACCCTTAAGGAACTGGGTTTCACCAAGGAAATCATTCCGAACTTCTACAGCGTCAAGGAAGCGGTGTTCCCGTTCGCCAAGTTCCCTGGCGTCGACCCGATTCTTGGCCCTGAAATGAAGTCCACCGGTGAAGTGATGGGCGTGGGCGACACCTTCGGCGAAGCCTTCGCCAAGGCGCAGATGGGCGCGAGCGAAGTGCTGCCGACCGGCGGCACCGCTTTTATCAGTGTGCGTGACGATGACAAGCCTCTGGTGGCCGGCGTCGCTCGCGACCTGATCGGCCTGGGCTTCGAAATCGTGGCGACCGCCGGTACTGCCAAGCTGATCGAGGCGGCGGGCCTGAAAGTGCGTCGCGTGAACAAGGTGACCGAGGGTCGTCCGCACGTGGTCGACATGATCAAGAATGACGAAGTCACCCTGATCATCAACACCACCGAAGGTCGCCAGTCGATCGCCGATTCCTATTCCATCCGTCGCAATGCCCTGCAGCACAAGATTTACTGCACCACTACCATTGCGGCAGGCGAAGCCATCTGCGAGGCGCTCAAGTTCGGTCCGGAAAAGACTGTGCGTCGCTTGCAGGATCTCCATGCAGGATTGAAGGCATGAATAAATACCCAATGACCGTCCAGGGCGCTCGCGCCCTGGAAGAAGAACTGACGCATCTGACCAAGGTGGTTCGTCCCAAGCTGAGCCAAGACATCGGTACGGCGCGCGAGCTGGGCGACCTCAAGGAAAACGCTGAATACCATGCCGCCCGCGAACAGCAGGGCATGGTCGAGGCGCGGATTCGCGACATCGAAGGCCGTCTGCAGAATGCGGTGGTCATCGATGTCACGACCATTCCTCACACCGGCAAGGTGATCTTTGGCACGACGGTGGAGATCGCCAACGTCGAGACCGACGAATCGGTGAGCTATCAGATCGTGGGTGAGGACGAGGCGGACATCAAGCAGGGCAAGATTTCGGTAGGCTCGCCTATCGCGCGTGCCCTGATTGCCAAGGAAGAAGGCGATGTCGTAGCGGTGCAGACCCCTGGCGGGCTGATCGAATATGAGATCGTCGAGGTTCGTCACGTCTGACGAAGGCGCCCGGTTGATCCGGGCGCATCATCAGGCTGTCCGCTCTCGTTGCGAGAAGCGGTCAGCCTGACCTGCCGCAACGATGCGGCGCTGTCAGGTTTTACCCGTGTGCGCGGTGCACGTTGGACAGTTGCTTGTTGACTTTCGGGTTCTTGCGATAGATCAGCGCCATCTTGCCAATGATCTGTACCAGATCGGCCGAACCGGCCTTGCACAGTTCGTCGATGGCCTGAATGCGGCTCTCGCGATCCAGAATGTTGAGCTTGATCTTGATCAGCTCATGATCGCTCAATGCGCGTTCAAGCTCTGCGAGCACACCTTCAGTCAAACCATTGTCTGCCACGATCAATACCGGTTTCAGGTGGTGGCCAATGGATTTGTATTGTTTCTTCTGCTCTTGAGTGAGCGGCATAATCTGACCCCTGCGTCTGATCTTGTAAAAAAAAGCGGCGGCCAGTTTACCCGAGCGAGTCCGGGACCGCCCAGTTAATCGCGACTCGTTTATTTTGAGGTGCCCCGTGGCCCGTTCCAAATCCAGCCATAACTGGCTCAAAGAACACTTCGACGACAAATACGTCAAAATGGCGCAGAAGGACGGTTACCGTTCTCGCGCCAGCTACAAGCTCCTGGAGATCCAGGACAAGGACAAGATCATTCGTCCCGGCATGACCGTGATCGACCTCGGCGCGGCCCCAGGCGGCTGGTCGCAGGTGACCAGTCGTCTGATCGGTGGTCAAGGAAGGCTGATCGCCTCCGACATCCTTGAAATGGACAGCATCCCTGATGTGACCTTCATTCAGGGGGACTTCACCGAAGACCAGGTGCTGGCCAATATTCTTGAAGCGGTGGGCAATACACAGGTTGACCTTGTGATTTCCGATATGGCCCCCAATATGAGTGGATTGAGCGCTGTGGATATGCCACGGGCTATGTTCCTCTGCGAATTGGCGCTCGATCTGGCAGGGCGTGTGCTCCGTCCGGGTGGCGACTTCCTGATCAAGGTGTTTCAGGGCGAAGGCTTCGACGTGTACCACAAGGAGATTCGCAAGCTGTTCGACAAGGTGCAGATGCGCAAGCCACTGTCGTCCCGCGACCGCTCCCGCGAGCAGTATCTGCTGGCGCGCGGCTTCAAGGGGATCGACGGAGCAGCCAGCGCCGAGCGTCTTTGAGCCTGTCGATAGCTTTAATTAAATGGCTTTGCACATGAAGCGATACGAAGATCATGCAGTCAAAGTTTCACAAAGGGTTACAGACGGCGCATGCCACACCTGTGGGTTCTGTAGTAAGTTAGGCCGGTGATTATCATGCGAGGCACGCTTGCTGCGTGGAGCTTGCTTCAGAGGGTAGCTAATTGAACGATATGGCAAAGAATTTGATCCTGTGGTTGATCATCGCGGCTGTCCTCGTGACGGTGATGAACAACTTCTCCAGCCCGAACGAGCCGCAGACCCTCAACTACTCCGACTTCATCCAGCAGGTGAAGGACGGCAAGGTAGAGAAGGTGTCCGTGGACGGCTACGTCATCACGGGCAAACGCAGCGACGGCGATACGTTCAAGACTATCCGCCCGGCCATCCAGGATAACGGCCTGATCGGCGACCTCGTCGACAACAACGTTATCGTCGAAGGCAAGCAGCCCGAGCAGCAAAGCATCTGGACTCAGTTGCTGGTAGCGAGCTTCCCGATCCTGGTGATCATCGCTGTCTTCATGTTCTTCATGCGCCAGATGCAGGGCGGTGCCGGCGGCAAGGGCGGCCCGATGAGCTTCGGCAAGAGCAAGGCGCGCCTGCTGTCGGAAGATCAGGTCAAGACGACCCTGGCTGACGTGGCAGGTTGTGACGAAGCCAAGGAAGAAGTCGGCGAGCTCGTCGAATTCCTCCGTGATCCGGGCAAGTTCCAGCGTCTGGGCGGTCGCATTCCTCGTGGCGTGCTGATGGTCGGTCCTCCGGGTACCGGTAAGACCCTCATCGCGAAGGCCATCGCCGGCGAAGCCAAGGTGCCGTTCTTCACCATTTCCGGTTCTGACTTCGTGGAAATGTTCGTGGGCGTGGGCGCAAGCCGCGTGCGCGACATGTTCGAACAGGCCAAGAAGCACGCGCCGTGCATCATCTTCATCGACGAAATCGACGCCGTCGGTCGCCATCGTGGCGCCGGCATGGGCGGCGGTCACGACGAGCGCGAGCAGACTCTCAACCAGTTGCTGGTAGAGATGGACGGTTTCGAAATGAATGACGGCATCATCGTGATCGCCGCGACCAACCGTCCTGACGTGCTTGACCCTGCGTTGCTGCGTCCTGGTCGTTTCGACCGTCAGGTGGTCGTGGGTCTGCCAGACATTCGTGGTCGCGAGCAGATTCTCAAGGTGCACATGCGCAAGGTGCCGATGGGCGATGACGTGAACGCCGCGGTCATCGCGCGCGGTACGCCGGGCTTCTCCGGTGCCGATCTCGCCAACCTGGTGAACGAAGCCTCGTTGTTTGCGGCTCGCTCCGGCAAGCGCCTGGTCGAAATGAAAGAGTTCGAACTGGCGAAAGACAAGATCATGATGGGCGCCGAGCGCAAATCCATGGTCATGTCCGAGAAGGAAAAGCAGAACACTGCGTACCACGAGGCGGGTCACGCCATCGTCGGTCGTCTGGTTCCCGAGCATGATCCGGTCTACAAGGTCTCGATCATTCCGCGCGGACGTGCGCTCGGCGTGACCATGTTCCTGCCTGAAGAAGACCGCTACAGCCTGTCCAAGCGTGCGCTGGTCAGCCAGATCTGTTCGTTATACGGCGGCCGGATTGCCGAGGAAATGACCCTTGGTTTCGACGGCGTTACCACGGGTGCGTCGAACGACATCATGCGCGCCAGCCAGATCGCCCGAAACATGGTCACCAAGTGGGGCCTGTCGGAAAAGCTGGGTCCGCTGATGTATTCGGAAGACGAAGATTCCGGCTACCTGGGACGCGGTGGTAGCCAGAACTCCAACGTTTCTGGAGAAACGGCCAAGCTGATCGACTCCGAAGTACGCAGCATCATCGATCACTGCTACGGGACGGCCAAGCAGCTGCTGACCGACAACCGTGACAAGCTTGATGCCATGGCCGAAGCGCTGATGAAGTACGAAACCATCGATGCCGATCAGATCGACGACATCATGGCCGGTCGCACTCCGCGCGAGCCTCGTGACTGGGAAGGCGGTTCGGGCACCAGCAGTGGTACGCCGATTACGCCCAACCCACGTCCGGAAGCTCCTATCGGCGGTCCTGCCGCTGAACACTAAGGTCTGACATGACTTCTGCGCTGTACCCGACCCGGTTGCCTTGCGGCAACCGGGTTCTTGATTTGGCCCGTACGCACGTTATGGGCATCCTTAACGCCACTCCCGACTCCTTCTCCGATGGCGGTCGCTATCGCCAGCTCGATGCCGCCTTGCGTCATGCCGAGGCGATGGTCGAGGCCGGCGCTACGCTGATCGATGTAGGCGGCGAGTCCACTCGTCCAGGCGCGGCTGCCGTGTCGGTGGCGGAAGAACTCGAGCGTGTGGCGCCAGTGGTCGAAATCATCGCCCGCGAGCTGGACGTCATCATTTCGGTAGATACCTCCACTCCGCAGGTCATGCTGGAAACGGCGCGGCTCGGAGCCGGGCTGATCAACGATGTACGATCACTGCGTCGTGAGCGTGCGCTGGAGGCCGCAGCCCAGACCGGACTGCCGGTATGCCTGATGCACATGCTGGGCGAGCCGGGCACGATGCAGAACGATCCGTACTACGATGATCTGGTGGGTGAAGTCAGTACGTTTCTTGCCCAGCAGATGGTGCGATGCGAAGCGGCCGGGATTTCCAATGACCGGATCATTCTCGATCCGGGTTTTGGCTTTGCCAAGACGCTGGCGCATAATCTGAGCCTGTTCAGGCAGATGCCGGCGCTTATGGCGCTCGGGCGGCCCTTGCTGGTCGGAGTGTCGCGCAAGAGCATGATCGGCAATGTCCTGAATCGACCGGTCGGCGAAAGGCTTCATGGCGGGCTGGCGCTGGCGGCCCTGGCAATGACCAAGGGCGCAAGAATTCTACGTGTGCACGATGTCGCCGAAACGGCTGACGTGGTGCGCATGATTGAGGCCGTCGAAACGGCCGAATAACAATAGCGGGGCGTTCATGACTACCAAAAAATATTTCGGAACCGACGGCATTCGTGGCCGCGTGGGTCAGTATCCTATTACCCCTGATTTTATGCTCAAGCTGGGCTGGGCGGCCGGGATGGCCTTCCGCCGACTGGGTGCGTGCCGCATTCTGGTCGGCAAGGACACGCGGATTTCGGGATACATGTTCGAATCCGCGCTCGAAGCGGGGCTGTCCGCCGCGGGCGCCGACGTCATGCTCCTGGGGCCAATGCCGACGCCCGCCATTGCTTACCTCACGCGTACCTTCCACGCCGAGGCAGGTATCGTGATCAGCGCGTCGCACAATCCTCATTACGATAACGGCATCAAATTTTTCTCGGGCCAGGGCACCAAACTGCCGGACGAGATCGAAATGATGATCGAAGAGTTGCTGGACACACCGATGACTGTCGCCGAGTCGGAAAAGCTCGGCAAGGTGTCGCGTATCAACGACGCGGCGGGTCGCTACATCGAGTTCTGCAAGAGCAGCGTGCCCACCAGCACCGATTTCGCCGGCCTCAAGCTGGTGATCGATTGCGCGCACGGCGCCACCTACAAAGTTGCCCCTAATGTCTTCCGTGAGCTGGGCGCGCAGGTCGTCGTCCTGTCCGCGCAGCCGGACGGGCTCAACATCAATGAAAACTGCGGCTCGACCCACATGGAAGCTTTGCAGGCCGCCGTCGTGGCCCACAAGGCCGACATGGGCATCGGTTTCGATGGCGACGGTGACCGGGTGTTGATGGTGGACGGCGACGGCACCATCGTCGATGGCGATGAGCTGCTCTACATCATTGCTCGCGATCTGCATGAGCGCGGACGTCTGCAAGGCGGCGTCGTGGGTACGCTGATGAGCAACCTCGGCCTGGAGCTGGCGCTGGCCGAGCTGAACATTCCGTTCGTGCGCGCCAACGTCGGCGACCGCTACGTGATCGCTGAATTGCTTGAGCGCGGCTGGCAGGTGGGTGGCGAAAACTCCGGACACATCGTCTGCTTCCAGCACACGACCACCGGTGACGCGATCATCGCGGCCTTGCAGGTCCTGCTTGCGTTGCGGCGCGCTGGCATCAGTCTCGCCGAAGCCCGGCAGCAGCTGCGCAAATGTCCTCAAGTACTGGTCAATGTGCGATTCTCCGGCGGTGTCGATCCGGTGAACCACCCGGACGTAAAGGATGCATGCGCGCGCGTGACTGCCGAGATGGCGGGGCGTGGCCGGGTGCTGTTGCGCAAGTCGGGAACCGAGCCGCTGGTGCGCGTCATGGTCGAGGGCGAGGAGGAATCGCAGGTCCGCGCCCATGCCGATGCACTGGCAAAACTGGTAAGTGAAGTTTGCGCCTGATTTCGGCTTGCCAGTAACGAAAGTGTTGGGTAACATCTGCGCCCACTTTGACCTGAGAGGTGCAGCATGCGTCGCCCAATGGTAGCTGGTAACTGGAAAATGCACGGTACCCGCGCCAGTGTCGGCGAGCTGATCGAAGGTCTTGGCAAACAAGCGTTGCCGAGTGAGGTTGATGTTGTAGTCATGCCGCCGAGCCTGTTCATTGCTCAGGTGGTTGACGGGCTGGAAGGCCGGTCAGTCGCTGTAGGTGCTCAGGATGCAGCGTTCCAGGTGGCTCAGGGTGCATTAACCGGTGAGGTCGCGCCGAGTCAGCTGAAGGACGCGGGTTGCAGCTTTGTGTTGGTCGGCCATTCCGAGCGTCGCCAGTTGTTGGGCGAACAGGACGATGTGCTGAACCGCAAGTTCGCAGCCATCCAGCAAGGCGGTCTGACACCTGTGTTGTGCGTAGGGGAGACCCTGGAGCAGCGCGAAGCGGGCCAGACTCTGGAAGTCGTGGGTCGTCAGCTGGACAGCATCATCGGCGAGTTCGGTATTGATGCGTTTGCCAACGCCGTCATTGCCTATGAGCCAGTCTGGGCCATCGGCACCGGGCTGACCGCTTCGCCGCAGCAGGCCCAGGAAGTCCACGCGGCGATCCGGGCACGTTTGGCGGAAAAGAATGCCGAAGTCGCACAGGGTGTGCGGCTTCTATATGGCGGCAGCGTGAAGTCGGCCAATGCGGTCGAACTGTTCAGCATGCCGGATATCGATGGGGGCCTCATTGGAGGCGCTTCCCTGAATGCAGATGAGTTCGGTGCGATCTGTCGCGCCGCGGGAAACTGAGAAAATGCTGGAAACAGTCGTAGTCGTTTTTCATCTGTTGGGCGCGCTGGGCGTAGTTGTCCTGGTATTGCTGCAGCAGGGTAAAGGTGCGGACGCTGGCGCGTCTTTCGGAGCAGGTGCATCAAATACTGTGTTCGGAGGACAAGGAACCTCTACCTTTCTTAGTAAGTTTACTGCTATACTCGCCGCAGCTTTTTTCATAACCAGCTTGGGGTTAGGTTACTTTGCTAAAGAGAAAGCTCACCAGCTGACTCAGGAAGGTTTGCCAGATCCAGCGGTTTTGGAAGTGAAACAAAAACCGGCTACTGATGATGTACCGGTGCTCGAAAGCCAGAAGCCAGCAGTTGTTCCAGCTGACGTTCCTCAGGCTCCAGAGCAGAAGTAAGACAGAATTCGGCGATGTTTCAGAGGTCGCCAAAAAGTTGTAATGCCGAGGTGGTGGAATTGGTAGACACGCAACCTTGAGGTGGTTGTGCCCATAGGGTGTAGGGGTTCGAGTCCCCTTCTCGGTACCAATAAAACAGGACAGCCCGCACTAGCGGGCTTTCTTGTAGGTGGATGTTCGATTGACCCTTAATGGGAACGGTCGTATACTTCCGCCCCAGCTTTGTCGCGGGGTGGAGCAGCTTGGTAGCTCGTCGGGCTCATAACCCGAAGGTCGTTGGTTCAAATCCAGCCCCCGCAACCAGTTTTAGCTGAGCCCCTTTTTAGGGGCTTTTTGTTAGCTGGACAGTACATGACGTCGACGTTCAGCGGCGTTTTCAGGGATGGGCGTTCGCCCATTTTTTTTTTTTCAAAGCATGCACGAGGGGGTTCAGGTGTCGAGCAAGCTAGAACAGTTGCAGGCCTTGTTGGCCCCGGTGGTCGAGGCTCTTGGCTATCAATGCTGGGGAATAGAGTTTCTTTCCCAGGGCCGACATTCATTACTGCGCATTTATATCGACAAAGAGGGCGGCGTCCTGGTGGAAGACTGTGAAATAGTCAGCCGTCAGGTCAGCGGTGTATTGGACGTCGAAGATCCGATCAGCGCCGAATATACGCTCGAAGTGTCCTCTCCTGGCATGGATCGCCCGCTGTTCACCCTTGAACAGTTTGCCTTGCACGCCGGGGAACAAGTGAAGATCAAGCTGCGTTCGCCGTTCGACGGTCGACGCAACTTCCAGGGCCTTCTCCGCGGGGTGGAGGAGCAGGATGTCGTGGTCCATGTGGATGACCACGAGTATCTGCTGCCGATCGACCTGATCGACAAGGCCAACATTATTCCCACGTTTGACTGATACGTGCCAGATACTGCGGATCCCGCGGATCCAATGGCTTGCGAAAGGCGAGGCGTACGATGAGCAAAGAAGTACTGCTGGTTGTTGAGTCGGTGTCCAATGAAAAGGGCGTTCCGGCAGGTGTGATTTTCGAAGCGCTGGAGCTGGCTCTGGCCACTGCTACCAAGAAACGTTTCGAAGATGAAGTAGAGTTGCGTGTGGAGATCAACCGCCAGACGGGCAACTACGAAACGTTCCGTCGCTGGACGGTGGTCGAGGACGAGGATCTGGACGATCCGGCACACCAGTTTGCCGTCGACCAGGCCCAGGCACGAAAGCCGGGCGCCGTGGCCGGTGATGTGATCGAAGAAAAGATCGAGTCCATCGAGTTCGGCCGCATCGCTGCGCAGACCGCCAAGCAAGTCATCGTGCAGAAGGTTCGTGAAGCCGAGCGCGCCCAGGTTGTCGATGCTTATCGCGAGCGTCTGGGCGAAATCATTTCCGGCACCGTCAAGAAGGTTACACGTGACAATGTCATCGTGGACCTGGGCAACAATGCCGAAGCGCTGCTGGCTCGTGAAGACATCATTTCGCGTGAGACTTTCCGGGTGGGCGTCCGTGTACGGGCGTTGCTCAAGGAAATTCGCACTGAAAACCGTGGCCCTCAGCTGATCCTGTCGCGTACCGCGCCAGAGATGCTGATCGAGCTTTTCCGTATCGAAGTGCCGGAAATTGCCGAAGGTCTGATCGAGGTGATGGCTGCCTCTCGTGACCCGGGTTCGCGTGCAAAAATCGCCGTTCGCTCCAAGGACAAACGTATCGACCCGCAAGGTGCCTGCATCGGCATGCGTGGTTCGCGCGTTCAGGCTGTCTCCGGCGAGTTGGGTGGTGAGCGTGTGGATATCGTGCTGTGGGACGATAACCCGGCGCAGTTCGTCATCAACGCAATGTCTCCTGCGGAAGTTGCGGCAATCATCGTCGATGAAGATGCCCATGCAATGGATATCGCGGTAGGTGCGGACAACCTGGCCCAGGCAATCGGTCGTGGTGGTCAGAACGTTCGTCTGGCGAGTCAGCTGACTGGCTGGACCTTGAACGTGATGACCGAATCGGACATCCAGGCCAAGCAACAAGCTGAAACCGGCGACATTCTGCGCAACTTCATCGAAGAGCTCGAAGTCGACGAAGATCTGGCGCAGGTGCTGGTGGACGAAGGCTTCACCAGTCTGGAAGAGATTGCCTACGTGCCGGTGGAGGAAATGCTCAACATCGACGGCTTTGACGAAGATACCGTCAACGAGCTTCGCGCTCGGGCCAAGGATCGCTTGTTGACCAAAGCCATCGCTACAGAAGAAAAGCTGGCAGACGCCCATCCGGCCGACGACCTGCTCTCGCTTGAGGGTATGGACAAGGATCTGGCGATGGAACTGGCGGTGCGCGGCGTTATTACCCGCGAAGACCTGGCCGAGCAGTCGATTGACGACCTGCTCGACATCGACGGCATCGACGATGATCGTGCCGGCAAGTTGATCATGGCCGCCCGAGCCCATTGGTTCGAGTAATTAGGCGCGGCCTGAGGAGAGAAGTGCATGACGCAAGTCACGGTGAAACAACTGGCCGATGAGGTCAAAACACCGGTAGAGCGCCTGTTGCAGCAGATGCGTGAGGCAGGTCTGCCGCACACCGCCGCCGAGGAACATGTGACCGACAGTGAGAAGCAGTCCCTGCTGACTCATCTGAAAAGCAGCCACAAGGCGAAGGTGGAAGAACCGCGCAAGATTACCTTGCAGCGTAAAACCACCAGTACCCTGCGCGTTGCTGGCAGCAAAAGCATCAGCGTAGAAGTACGCAAGAAAAAAGTATTCGTACAGCGCAGCGCGGAAGAAATCGAAGCCGAGCGTCAGCGCGAGCTGGAAGAGCGTCGTGCGGTAGAAAATGCCGCCCGTCAGAAGGCTGAAGAAGAAGCCAAGCGTCGCGCCGAAGAAGAAGCACGTCGCCAGCCTGCCGCTCAACCCGCGCCTGCCGCTGCTGCGCCTGCCGAGCCTGTGGCCGCGGCTGCCCAGCCTGAGCGTGAAGCGCCTGCTGCTCCAGCGTCCGCGCCTGAGCGTCTCAACGCAGCACCAACCGTTGAAGTGCGCAAGCGTGACGACCAGCGTCGTCCGGACAAGCCGCGCGCCGACGACCGCAACTCCCGTGGTGGCGACGGCGAGCGCAAGAACGCTCCGCATCGCGCCACCGTCAAGGAAAAGGCTCCGGCACCACGTGCCGCGCCTCGTACCACCGACGAAGAGAGCGATGGTTTCCGTCGGGGCGGTCGTGGCAAGTCCAAGCTGAAGAAGCGCAACGCTCACGGCTTCCAGAACCCTACAGGTCCTGTCATCCGTGACGTGTCGATCGGTGAGACCATCACCGTGGGCGAACTGGCGGCTCAGATGTCCGTGAAGGCGGCTGAAGTCATCAAGTTCATGTTCAAGCTCGGCACTCCGGTGACCATCAACCAGGTGCTGGATCAGGATACTGCCCAGCTGGTTGCGGAAGAACTGGGCCACAAGGTGACCCTGGTCAGCGACAACGCCCTGGAAGATTCCCTGGCCGAATCGCTGAAGTTCGAAGGCGAGACCTTCGCGCGTGCTCCGGTTGTGACCGTCATGGGTCACGTCGACCACGGCAAGACCTCGTTGCTCGACTACATCCGTCGCGCCAAGGTCGCGGCGGGCGAAGCCGGCGGCATCACCCAGCACATCGGTGCGTACCACGTTGAAACCGAACGTGGCATGGTGACCTTCCTCGACACCCCTGGTCACGCCGCGTTTACCGCAATGCGTGCCCGTGGTGCCAAGGCCACCGACATCGTGATCCTGGTCGTGGCAGCCGACGACGGCGTCATGCCGCAGACCATCGAAGCGGTTCAGCACGCGGTAGCGGCTGGCGTTCCTCTGGTGGTCGCGGTGAACAAGATCGACAAGCCGGGCGCCGATCTCGATCGCATCCGTAGCGAACTGTCGGTTCACGGCGTGACCTCCGAAGAATGGGGCGGCGACACGCCGTTCGTTCCGGTCTCAGCGAAGATGGGTACCGGCGTTGACGAGCTGCTCGAAGCCGTACTGTTGCAGGCCGAAGTCCTGGAACTCAAGGCAACGCCATCGGCCCCAGGTCGTGGTGTGGTCGTCGAGTCCCGTCTGGACAAGGGTCGTGGTCCGGTTGCGACCGTTCTGGTTCAGGACGGCACGCTGCGTCAGGGCGACATGGTGCTGGTCGGTTCGAACTTCGGCCGCATCCGCGCCATGCTCGACGAGAACGGCAAGCCTGTGAAGGAAGCAGGTCCTGCGATCCCGGTCGAAATCCTGGGTCTGGACGGCACGCCTGATGCCGGCGACGAAATGTCGGTTCTGCAGGACGAGAAGAAGGCCCGCGAAGTCGCTCTGTTCCGTCAGGGCAAGTTCCGCGAGGTCAAGCTGGCTCGTGCTCACGCCGGCAAGCTGGAAAACATCTTCGAAAGCATGGGCCAGGAAGAGAAGAAGACGCTCAACATCGTCCTCAAATCCGACGTCCGTGGCTCGCTGGAAGCACTGCAGGGCGCCCTGGGCGGTCTGGGTAACGACGAAGTGCAAGTGCGCGTGGTCGGCGGTGGCGTCGGTGGTATCACCGAAAGCGACGCCAACCTGGCACTGGCCTCCAACGCTGTTCTGTTCGGCTTCAACGTGCGTGCCGATGCCGGTGCGCGCAAGATCGTCGAGCAGGAAGGTCTGGATATGCGTTACTACAACGTGATCTACGACATCATCGAAGACGTGAAGAAGGCACTGACCGGTATGCTGGGCAGCGACGTCCGGGAGAACATCCTGGGTATCGCCGAAGTCCGCGACGTGTTCCGTTCGCCGAAATTCGGTGCGATCGCCGGTTGCATGGTGGTCGAAGGTACCGTTCACCGGAACCGTCCGATCCGTGTACTGCGCGACGATATCGTTATCTTCGAAGGCGAGCTGGAATCCCTGCGCCGCTTCAAGGATGACGCTTCCGAAGTACGTGCCGGCATGGAATGCGGTATCGGCGTCAAGAGCTACAACGACGTCAAGGTCGGTGACAAGATCGAAGTCTTCGAGAAGGTCCAGGTCGCTCGCAGCCTCTAAACCGCGAGCCTCAGGAGCCGTGGTGCACTCGCGTCGCGGCTCTCAACGCAACGCCCGGTCTGACATCTGTCGGGCCGGGCGTTTGCCGCTTTCAGACTGTCAGGGTTTGCTCCCGGATCAGTAACAGGTAACAAACATGGCAAAAGAATACAGCCGCACCCAACGTATCGGCGACCAGATGCAACGCGAACTCGCGCAATTGATCCGCCGTGAAGTCAAGGACCCGCGCGTCGGCCTGGTCACCGTCACCGCCGTGGACGTCAGCCGCGACGTCGGTCACGCCAAGGTGTACATCACCGTGATGGGCCAGGACAACGCGCAGGACATCGCTCAGAGCATCAAGGTGCTCAACTCCGCTGCAGGTTTCCTGCGCATGCAACTGGCTCGCGAAATGAAGCTGCGCAGCGTGCCGCAGTTGCACTTCCACTACGACGAAAGCGTCACCCGCGGCGCCCATTTGTCCGCGCTGATCGAGCGTGCTGTCGCGGAAGACGGCCAGCATCAGGAAGGTTCGGGTTCCTACGAGTCCCGGCCCGACGGTTCCAAGGAGTAAGCGGTGGCTCAGGTCAAGCGTATACGCCGTAACGTCAGCGGGATCATCCTGCTCGACAAGCCATTGGGCTTTACCTCCAATGCCGCGTTGCAAAAGGTCCGCTGGTTGCTCAACGCGGAAAAGGCCGGTCATACCGGCAGCCTCGATCCTCTGGCAACCGGCGTGTTGCCGCTGTGCTTCGGTGAGGCGACCAAGTTCTCCCAGTACCTGCTCGATTCGGACAAGTCCTACGAGACGCTGATGCAACTGGGCAAGACGACGACCACCGCTGACTCCGAGGGTGAGGTTTTGCAGACTCGCCCGGTGACCGTTGGTCGCGACGACATCGAAGCCGTGCTGCCGGCTTTTCGCGGTGAAATCAGTCAGATACCCCCGATGTACTCGGCTCTCAAGCGTGACGGACAGCCCTTGTACAAGCTTGCCCGCGCAGGCGAAGTAGTGGAGCGCGAGCCTCGTTCTGTTACTATTGCGCGCCTGGAATTGCTTGCTTGCGAAGGTGATACGGCACGTCTGTCAGTCGATTGCAGCAAGGGCACCTATATTCGTACGCTGGTCGAGGATATCGGTGAAAAGCTTGGCTGCGGCGCTTACGTCGCCGAGCTGCGCCGGACTCAGGCCGGACCGTTCAGCCTGGCCCAGACGGTCACGCTGGAAGAGCTGGAACAGGTACATGCCGAAGGCGGCAACGAAGCGGTCGACCGTTTCCTCATGCCTTCGGACAGCGGGTTGCAGGACTGGCCGCTGTTGAAGTTTTCGGAACACAGTTCGTTCTACTGGTTGCAC
Source organism: Pseudomonas sp. JDS28PS106 (assembly GCF_036706555.1). NCBI lineage: Bacteria > Pseudomonadati > Pseudomonadota > Gammaproteobacteria > Pseudomonadales > Pseudomonadaceae > Pseudomonas > Pseudomonas sp. JDS28PS106. Next base: position 70,508 of record NZ_JBAJGT010000014.1, read on the forward strand.
GGGCAGCCAGTCAGGGCACCGGACGCGCCGAAGTTCGGCATGGTTCGCGTGCAGGATCACGAAGGTCGCTTCATCGGTATCGGTGAAGTCAGCGAAGACGGGCGGATTGCGCCGCGTCGATTGATTCGGTCGGAATGACCGGAACCAGCCCGGCGGCAGGCTTGCCTGCCAACGGACTGGAACGAGGGTGGCTGTAAACAGGCACGGTCACATCTCATTTTTTAATACGAGGCTCGTCCTCGGCCTGTTGGAGCAGCTCCCCGGAGCGGTTCCCTGATATGAAGGATTGCCCACATGGCACTCAGCGTTGAAGAAAAAGCTCAGATCGTAACCGACTACCAGCAAGCTGTTGGTGATACTGGTTCGCCAGAAGTGCAAGTTGCACTGCTGACCGCCAACATCAACAAGCTGCAAGGCCACTTCAAGGCCAACGGCAAGGACCACCACTCCCGTCGTGGTCTGATCCGTATGGTAAACCAGCGTCGCAAGCTGCTGGATTACCTGAAAGGTAAGGACGTTAGCCGTTACAGCGCCCTGATCGGTCGTCTGGGTCTGCGTCGCTAATAACGACGTTCTGGAGGTTGGCTGTCTGTCGCGATTCATCGGGTTTGCCCGGTGTTCCGGCAGGCATCCAGCCTCAAGTTTTATCTGGACTGCCGAAGGGTCCGATTCCCCTCGCTGCCCAAGAATTCGCAAGAAACCAGTTCCCCCAGAGCCACAAAGAAAGGTAGGAAACCGTGAACCCGGTAATCAAGAAGTTTCAGTTCGGTCAATCGACCGTAACCCTCGAGACAGGCCGCATTGCCCGTCAGGCTTCAGGCGCAGTATTGGTCACCGTTGACGACGACGTCAGCGTACTGGTGACTGTGGTCGGCGCCAAGCAGGCCGACGCCAGCAAGGGCTTCTTCCCTCTGTCTGTGCACTACCAGGAAAAAACCTACGCTGCGGGCAAGATCCCCGGTGGCTTCTTCAAGCGTGAAGGCCGTCCTTCCGAGAAGGAAACCCTTACCTCGCGTCTGATCGACCGTCCGATCCGTCCGCTGTTTCCCGAAGGCTTCATGAACGAAGTGCAGGTTGTCTGCACCGTCGTGTCCACCAGCAAGAAGACCGATCCGGATATCGCTGCGATGATTGGTACTTCGGCTGCGCTGGCTATCTCCGGCATTCCGTTTGATGGCCCGGTCGGCGCCGCGCGCGTTGCTTTCCACGAAAGCACCGGCTACCTGCTGAACCCGACTTACGAGCAACTGCAGGCTTCGAGCCTGGACATGGTCGTAGCCGGTACTTCCGAAGCGGTATTGATGGTTGAATCGGAGGCCAAAGAGCTGACCGAAGACCAGATGCTGGGCGCCGTGCTGTTTGCCCACGACGAGTTCCAGGTCGTGATCAACGCCGTCAAGGAACTGGCCGCTGAAGCCGCCAAGCCGACCTGGGACTGGCAGCCTAAAGCAGAAGCCACCAGCCTGCTCGATGCTATCCGTGCCGAATTCGGCGAAGCGATCTCCCAGGCCTACACCATCACCGTCAAGGCCGACCGCTACGCGCGTCTGGGCGAGCTGCGTGAGCAGATCGTTGCCAAGCTGGCCGTTGAAGAAGGCAGCCCGTCTGCCAGCGAAGTGAAGGCAGCATTCGGCGAAATCGAATACCGCACCGTGCGCGAGAACATCGTCAACGGCAAGCCACGTATCGACGGCCGTGACACCCGCACCGTGCGTCCGCTGAACATCGAAGTCGGCGTTCTGCCAAAGACTCACGGTTCGGCATTGTTCACCCGCGGCGAAACCCAGGCCCTGGTCGTTGCGACCCTGGGTACCGCGCGTGACGCGCAGCTGCTGGACACCCTTGAAGGCGAGAAGAAAGATCCCTTCATGCTGCACTACAACTTCCCTCCGTTCTCGGTGGGCGAGTGTGGTCGCATGGGCGGCGCGGGCCGTCGCGAAATCGGTCACGGTCGTCTGGCCCGTCGCAGCGTACAGGCCATGCTGCCTGATGCCGATGCGTTCCCGTACACCATTCGTGTGGTATCGGAAATCACCGAGTCCAACGGTTCCAGTTCCATGGCTTCGGTCTGCGGCGCTTCCCTGGCCCTGATGGACGCTGGCGTTCCGATGAAGGCTCCGGTTGCCGGTATCGCGATGGGCCTGGTCAAGGAAGGCGAGAAGTTCGCCGTTCTGACCGACATCCTGGGTGACGAAGACCACCTGGGCGACATGGACTTCAAGGTGGCCGGTACCGCCAAAGGTGTCACTGCGCTGCAGATGGACATCAAGATCAAGGGCATCACCGAGGAAATCATGGAAATCGCTCTGGGCCAGGCCCTGGAAGCGCGCCTGAACATCCTGGGCCAGATGAACCAGATCATCGGTCAGTCCCGTACCGAACTGTCGGCCAACGCACCGACCATGATCTCGATGAAGATCGACACCGACAAGATCCGCGACGTGATCGGCAAGGGTGGCGCGACCATCCGTGCGATCTGCGAAGAGACCAAGGCTTCGATCGACATCGAAGACGACGGCTCGATCAAGATCTTTGGCGAAACCAAGGAAGCTGCCGAGGCTGCGCGTCAGCGCGTTCTGGGTATTACCGCGGAAGCCGAGATCGGCAAGATCTACGTCGGCAAGGTCGAGCGCATCGTCGACTTCGGTGCTTTCGTTAACATCCTGCCTGGCAAGGACGGTCTGGTTCACATCTCGATGCTGAGCGACGCTCGCGTAGAGAAGGTGACCGACATCCTCAAGGAAGGTCAGGAAGTCGAAGTCCTGGTTCTGGACGTCGACAACCGCGGTCGTATCAAGCTGTCCATCAAGGACGTTGCTGCGGCCAAGGCGTCGGGCGTCTGATAGCCGGTTAGCCTTGTGTTGAAAAAGGGTCCTTCGGGGCCCTTTTTTTGTATGTAATGAACAGCTTAGGGAAGTTGGCCATAACCTGGGCCGGACATGCATCTTGCAAGCGTATTGCGCGGCAAAACGGGCAATCTGCACGATCCAGTAATTAAGGTAGATACATAAGTGATTGAAAAATAGGGATTATTTTTTCATCCAATCTTGGCACACCGCTTGCGATATACCTGATAACCCTGCGCCACACCGCTGACGCAGATTCTGAGAAAAACAGGAGTTATCGTATGAAGAAGTTTGCAATCGCTGCTGCCGCCGCCACTACCCTGACTCTGACCATGGCTAACGCTGCCTTCGCTCAGACTAACGCTCAGGCTACTCAGGCTCCTCTGATGGTTGCGGCTAACGAGACCGCTCATGCCAAAGAAGAAGTATCCGACACCTGGATCACCACCAAGGTCAAGGCTGACCTGCTGACTGAAAAAGGCATCCCAGGCTCGGATATCAAGGTTGAAACCAACAAAGGCGTGGTTTCCCTGTCTTCCACCGTCGCTGTGACCGAGTCTCAGAAAGACGTGGCTGTTGCCATCACCAAGAAAATCAAAGGCGTTAAAGCTGTATCGGCTGACGGCCTGAAAGCCGAGTAATCACCGACTCGGTTAAGGAATGACATCACTCGCTTGATTGAAAGTTCATGCGAAGAGCTACAGGGACGTAGCGGTTACAGGCCTCGGTCGCACCGAGGCCTGTTTTTTTGCGTGGTGCAAACTAGTTTAATGCCCGCGTTTGCTGCTGATGTCGGTCAAGCGGCCGCCTACAAAGCGCAGATACTGATACATCCCATGAGAGGGGCCGTAGACCCACTCTTCGACCTGTACCTGCTCAGACCTGCGGTAAGTCGCGCTAAAGGTCTCCTGGCTGGCGATCACACTTCGGCTGACAGGTGTTCCGCACTTCTGCTCCACCTCGAAGAGGCTGTCCCCGGAGCTGATCAATTGACTGCCGCAACGCAGCGTAGCGGCATGGGCGCCCAGCGCCAGAACCGCGCCGGTGGCAACTAGTGTTACTTGCAATACGACGCGAAAATTGATCCGTTTCAAAGACTCACTCACTGTCCAGATGCAAGGGGCTGATCACACGGCCATCGGGTTCGGCCTGGCCAAGGCGAGCGTCGACGAAATAGACCCGCTCATCTTCAAGCCGGCCTTTCTCCACCAGATAATCCTTGATGCTGCTGGCCCGTTCCTGGCCTAGCTCCCGCAGCAGAGTCTCGCTGCCGCTCCAGAACTTCAGCACAGCGGCGCGCAACTGGTTGCTGCGTTCTTCCTTGCCTAAGTCCGCCCATTGAGCAGGCGGTTGCTGCTTGAGACGAGCGCGGTAGATACCTTCTAGCATCGGCGCTTTTTCATCTTCGGGCACTTCCAGCAGGCCTGCGCGGGCCGGGACCTTATCGCCCCGTCGTTGCAGGATCTTGTAATAGGTGTACTGGTATTCCCGCTCCAGGCGTTGTTGAGCGATCAACGGGCCGTCGCTTGCGGCCGCGCTGGTGCCTTCGATTTCCAGTCTCAGCGCGGGACGTTCCTTGAGCGCGGCCGAGAGCTTGTCCAGCGCCTGCCGGGTGGCAGGGTCCAGCTCACTGGAACCCGGCGCGAAGCTGACCGTCCCCAAGTCCTGTGAGCTGCCGCCGGCGACCAGACCGCCCAGCATCTTGAACGGCGCAGAGGCTGCCCGGACCACCAGGTTGCGCAAGGTCTGCCAGACGATAGGCATGACGCTGAACTGCGGATTGTTCAGGTCACCCTCCACCGGAAGCTCGATGGAAATGCGTCCCTGAGAATCCTTGAGCAGTGCCACCGCCAGCCGCACCGGCAAATCCACGGCATCCGGGCTGTCCACTTTCTCGCCCAGTTGCAGCTGCTCCACCAGCACCTTGTTCTGTGCCTTGAGCCGGCCTTCGGTAATCAGGTAGTGCAGGTCGAGGTTGAGCCGCCCCTTGCGGATGCGAAAACCGGCGAACTTGCCCGAATAGGGCGTAAGCGTGGTGAGTTCGACACGCTTGAAACTGGTGGCGATATCCAGGCTCGCCATTGGGTCGAAGGGGTTGAGGCTGCCTTTGATCGTCACCGGTGCATAGCGGTCCACCTTGCCTTCGATGTTGACCGGTGCTGGCGTTGGTCGCGAGTTGTCGATGGTGCCGATCCGTCCGTTGAGCTGTTGCACGGCAGTAGCGAAATTCGGAGTCAGGGTGAAATCCGCGAAGTTGGCCGAGCCGTTGCGGATGTTGACTTCGCCCACCCGGATCGCCAGAGGCTTTTCCTGGGTCGCGGGCTTTTCCCTGGCGGGTGTCGCGGACTTTTGGTCTGCCTGCGGAACCATCAGGTCGTCGATGTTCGTGCTTCGGTCATCGTTGATCATGAAGCGCGCGTACGGCTGCTCCAGGTTGACCCTGGCGATTGTCAGGCCTTGACCATGGCGGTAATCGAGATCGCTCAGCTGTAGCTGCTGCCAGCGCAGGAAGTCACGCTGATTGAGTGTATCGAGGGTGTGCAACTGGCTGACCCGCGCTCCGCCGGTAACACTGAACGCAAGCGGGTCGGTGCTCTTGAGGTCGACGGCCAGATCGGTGTCCAGCATCCCGCTGCGTAACTCCAGACGGATGAAGGGGCTGATGTAGGACTGCGCGATACGCAGGTCGATGTCCTTGGTGCCCACGTTCAACCGTGCGCTGACCGGGGACAGGTTCACGTCGCCGGCAGCGGTCAGCCGTCCCTGCTTGCCGATGCCGGTATCGAGCTTGAGCGTGAAAGGGCGGGTATTGAGGCTGTCGAAGTTTTGCAGGTCCACATTCATCGGACCCACGTCCAGATCCACCGGCTCGCCGACCGCGCGGTCGCTCAAGTGAACCTGATAGTCGCGCAATTGCACGTCACGCAACTGCACCTGCCAGGGCTTGCCGGCAGGAGCGCTCTCCGGAGCCGGTTGGTCGGAAGCAGGCGCCTTGGCAGGCTGGCTGGCGAAGAGTTTCTGCCAGTCCAGCTGTCCATCGGCTTCCCGGGCCGCCCAGGTTTCCAGCTGCCGGCTACGGACCTTGCCGACCACCACTTTCTGCTGCGCCACGTCGACACTCGTATCGCTGACTTCCAGACGTTGCAGACGCACGAGCGGTCGGCCATCGGGGGTATCCATGGCGAAAGGTGCGATGCTGGCGGACGCATCGGTGAGCTGCAGCTGTGTTTCCTTCGCCAGGTCGAGCTTGTAGGCAGTGCTGAAATTCAACACGCCGTCCTTCAAGGCAAGCGGCAGTGCGTCCCGCACGTAGGGCCACCACAGCTTCATCTTGCCGTCGGTGATTTTCAGCGTCCCCTCGGAGGTGACCGGAATCAGGCTCAGGCGGCCTGCCCAGTCGATTCGCCCGCCGTCAGGGCCGGCGGCGACGAGGGTCATGTCAGCATTGTCCTGCGGCAGGGTGCTGAGGTTTTTCAATTCGAAGTCGAGCGCGTCGTAGATGAACTCGATGGGCTCGCCGGGACGCTGGTCCTGAAAACGCAGGTAACCGCCGGCCAGACGGATCTGGTCGATGCGCAGCGGGAACGGGTCGCTCGCCGCTTCCTGCTGGTCGGCTTGATCGGGTTCGCCCGGAGGCAGTTTGAAGAGCTGCGCCAGGTTCAGCTTGCCGGCTTTGTCGAACAGGAGCTCGACCAACGGCTTATTCAGTTCGACGGCCTGCAAATGCAGGGCGCGCGTCCAGAGGCTGTCAACCTGCAAGTCGACGTACAGCTTGTCGAACCCGACCTGCTCGCTGCCCGATTCGCCGATTTTCAGGCCCCAGAGCGTCGCTTCCAGCGTGTAGGGGTTGAACTCCAGTCGCTCCAGGCGTGCAGGCGTGGTGGCGTAATTGACCAGTTGTTGATTGGCGATCCGTAGCGCGACGCCCGGCAGGATGAAAAATCCCGCCAGGCTGTACAGCACGAAGGCGGCCAGCAGCACGGCAAGCGTACGTTTCAATCCTCTGGGCATGGGCGCGTCGTCTCTTTGTTTTCGGAGGTGCTTGGAGTGTGGAAGGCCCACTCGGTTCCAAAGGTAACGCCCTTGCCTTGCGTAGGAAAGTTCCTGAAAGACAGGTGGAATCAGAGCTTTAGAATCAGAGTTTTCAGGGGCGGCTGATTATCTTGCGACGGGAAGTCTTGGGCGGGCTGGATGATCTGCCACTCGCGTACCGGCCGACCGATTTTCGTCGCGCAGCGCAGGACCTGTTCGCGCCAGTCTTCCATGGAGACCTTTGCCAGATTGTTGCAGCAGATCAGAACGCCGTTTTCAGCGGTGGTCAGCAGCGCGGGCTTCAGCAGGCTCTGGTAATCGCGCAGCAGGTCGACGGTCCCGAACGCGCTTTTGGCCCACGCGGGCGGGTCGAGCAGCACCAGATCGTATTGGCGTTGCTCGATTCTGGGGTAGCTGGGCAGCTTCTGTCCGCGTCGTGCCGCGACAGGCAGACCCGCCAGCTGGCGGATGGCCGGAAAGTAGTCCGACTGAATGAACTGCATGGCCGGCAGCTGCGGATTCAATGCGCCGTTTTCCCGACCCACCGCCAGGTTGCCATCGGCAAAATCCAGATTGCAGACATCGGTCGCCCCGCCGGCAGCGGCGCTCAGACCCACACCACAGGTGTAGGCGAACAGGTTCAGGACGCTTTTGCCGGCGCTGTTGGCCTTCACCCAGCCGCGGGTATTGCGCAGGTCGAGAAACAGCAGCGGGTCCTGTCCGGCATGGCGGCCACGCACCCGATAGGACAGCCCCCACTCCTGGCCGACAAGATCTTCAAGAGCCGCGTCCTCGGCCTTGTAGACCGGGTCTGACCGGTCGATGCGCGAATTGCCCTGTGAGCGGTCGTTGTAGACCAGCAGCGTCTGCATGCCCAGGTATTCGTTCACCCGCGCATGCAGCCCGAGCAGAGTCTCGCGGTCCAGTACGTTGTGAAAGCTCTGGATCAGCAACTGCGGCCCGTAGCGATCGATGGTCAGGCCGCTGGCGCCTTCCTGGCTACCGTGAAACAGGCGGTAGCAGGTCGTGCCTTGCTGATGCAGTTCAGCCAGCAACGGGCGACGATTATCGAGGGCGACGCTGAGCGCCTGATTCAGGGAAGACATGCAGAGCGCCTCGACAGAAGAATGAGGCGCGGGAGTTTAACAGTTGTGTCGCGACCGGGCGCCATTCGTGCGCACTCAACGAGCTATTGCGGGTAGGAGCGCGCTTGCCCGCGACCGGCTGCGCAGCAGTCGTAAATCGTCTGCGAGCGCTTCGCACTCGGTCGCGGGCCAAGCGCGCTCCTACGCCGCAGCGGCAAACGCGCTTATGCGCTTAGCGAGCCAGCGCCAGCGCCACGCCCTGGCCACCGCCAATGCACAGGGTCGCCAGACCCTTGTGCACGTCGCGCCGGATCATCTCGTGGAGCAGGGTGACCAGCACCCGGCAGCCAGAGGCGCCGATTGGGTGGCCCAGAGCGATGGCGCCGCCGTTCACATTGAGTTTCGCCGGGTCCAGTCCCAACTCATGGGCCACGGACAGGGATTGGGCGGCGAACGCTTCGTTGGCTTCGATCAGCTCCACTTCATCCAGCGACCAGCCGGCCTTTTCCAGACACCGCCGGGTTGCACTGACCGGACCGATACCCATGACCGCCGGATCCACGCCCGCGTTGGAGTAGCCGGCGATTTTTGCCAGCACGGGCAGGCCGAGCTGTTCAGCCTTCGAGGCGCTCATCAGCATCACTGCGGCCGCGCCGTCGTTGAGCGAGGAAGCATTGCCGGCGGTGACGGTGCCGTCTTTCTTGAAGGCCGGCTTCAACTTGCCCAGCGATTCGGCGGTGGTGCCTGCCCGGGGCTGTTCGTCCACGGCGAAAGAAAGCGGCTCGCCCTTGCGCTGCGGAACCAGGATGGGCGTGATTTCATCGGCGAAGCGTCCAGATTCGATGGCCGCCGCCGCCTTCTGCTGGGACAGCGCGGCGAAGGCGTCCTGGGCTTCGCGACTGATTTCGTATTTCTCTGCCAGGTTTTCCGCGGTGATGCCCATGTGGTAATCGTTGAAGGCATCCCACAGACCATCGCTGATCAGTGTGTCGACCATGGTGGCGTGACCCATGCGCAGGCCGGTCCGGGCGCCGGGCAGGACGTAGTTGGCCTGGCTCATGCTTTCCTGGCCGCCGGCGATGATGATCTCGGCGTCGCCGCAGCGGATGGCCTGGGTCGCAAGATGCAGGGCTTTGAGGCCCGACCCGCAGACTTTATTGAGGGTCATGGCGGGTACTGCGTAAGGCAGGCCTGCCTTGATAGCGGCCTGGCGAGCCGGGTTCTGTCCGGCACCGGCGGTGAGCACCTGGCCCATGATCACTTCATCGATCTGCGCCCCATCCACGCCCGTGCGCTCCAGAAGCCGGCGAATCACCGCAGCGCCCAGGTCGACGGCCGAAACGCCGGCCAGCGCTCCCTGAAAGCTGCCTACAGCGGTACGAGTGGCGGCTACGATAACGACATCTTGCATTGTGCTGATCCTCATTGTTTTTGGAGACCGGGTTCCTGGCGTGCGACCCGTGGCGATCAAGTCGCCCATCCTGTCATACATGGGGCCGGCAATTCCAACTGCGAACCCGCTGGTCACTTTCCACCCTACACCCGGAGCCGTTCGTCGCTTATCGATTCAGACGCTGGTCGATCAGAGTCTCGACCACGCTCGGGTCGGCGAGGGTCGAGGTGTCGCCCAGACTGTCCAGCTCGTTGCAGGCGATCTTGCGCAGGATGCGACGCATGATCTTGCCGGAACGGGTCTTGGGCAGCGCCGGCGCCCACTGGATTTTCTCAGGGCGGGCGAAGCCACCGATTTCCCTCGCGACATGGTCGAGCAATTGGGTCTTGAGCGCTTCGCTGGGGTCGACGCCGTTGATCGGCGTCACGAAGGCGTAGATGCCCATGCCTTTCACGTCATGCGGATAACCGACGACCGCCGCTTCGGCGATGCTGTCGTGCAGCACCAGGGCGCTTTCCACCTCTGCGGTGCCGATACGGTGCCCCGAGACGTTGAGCACGTCATCGACCCGTCCGGTGATCCAGTAATCGCCGTCCTCGTCACGCCGCGCACCGTCGCCCGTGAAGTAATAGCCGGGGTAGGGTTTGAAATAGGTGTCGACCATGCGCTGCGGATCGCCATAGACGCTGCGGATCTGTCCCGGCCAACTGGCCTTGATCGCCAGCAGGCCGCTCCCCGGTCCCTCGATCTCCTTGCCCTGTTCGTCGAGCAGGACTGGCTGGACACCGAACAGAGGACCGGTGGCGCATCCCGGTTTGATGCGGCTGGCGCTGATCAGCGGCGTCAGCATGATCCCGCCGGTTTCGGTCTGCCACCAAGTGTCGACGATGGGGCAGCGTTCTTTGCCTACCTGGTGGAAATACCATTCCCAGGCCTCAGGGTTGATCGGTTCGCCAACGCTGCCAAGCAGCCGCAGACTTTCCCGCGAGGTCCCCTGCAAGGGCACCGATCCCTCACGCATCAAGGCGCGTAGTGCGGTAGGCGCGGTGTAGAAGATATTGACCTGGTGCTTGTCGATCACTTGCCAGAAACGCGAGGCGTCGGGGAAGTTCGGCACGCCTTCGAACATCAGCGTGGTCGCGCCGTTTGCCAGCGGGCCGTAGACGATGTAGCTGTGCCCGGTCACCCAGCCGACGTCGGCAGTGCACCAGAAGACTTCGCCATCTCGATAATCGAACACGTATCGATGGGTCATAACGGCCTGCAGCAGATAACCGCCGGTGGTGTGCAGGACACCTTTAGGTTTGCCGGTGCTGCCGGAGGTGTACAGGATGAACAGCGGATCCTCGGCGTCCATGGGCTCGGCCGGGCAGTCGGCACTGATGCCGTGCACCGCCTCGTGATACCAGAGATCACGGCCTTCGCTCCAGGCGATCTCGCCCTCGGTTCGCTGCACCACCAGCACGGTGCTGACCTGTGGACAACTTTGCAGCGCCTTGTCGACGTTGTTCTTGAGCGGGATATATTTGCCTCCACGCACGCCCTCGTCGGCGGTGATCACGGCTCGGCAATCGGCATCGAGAATCCGGTCGCGCAGCGCATCAGGTGAAAAGCCGCCGAATACCACCGAATGCACCGCGCCGATCCGCGCGCAGGCGAGCATGGCATAGGCGGCCTCGGGGACCATCGGCATGTAGATGCATACCCGATCGCCCTTGGCCACGCCCCGGCTTTTGAGCACATTGGCGAGGCGGCAAACATGATGGTGGAGTTTGCGATAGCTGATTTCCGCCGACTCGGCGGGATTGTCGCCTTCCCAGACGATTGCGATGTCGTCGCCCCGTTCTGCCAGATGACGATCGATGCAATTGGCGCTGACATTGAGCTTGCCGTTCTTGAACCAGGTGGCCTGACCGGTGCGCAGGTCAGCGCTGTGCACCTCGCTCCAGGGCGCTATCCAGTCGAGAAAGGCATTGGCCTGTTCGGCCCAGAAGGTATCCGGCTGTTCTATGGATTGTTGGTAAAGACGCTGGTAGTCGGTCTGGCTCAACCGCGACGCTTTGCGCACCGCATCGGCTTTGGGAAACGCGCTGATATCGAACATGACGGCCTCCTCATTCTTGAAGTTACAAGAATAGAAGCTCTGCGAGTCAGCAGGAGCGTTATCGCCAGCAAGCTGGCTTTTACGGTTCGCGTAGGAGCGGCTTCAGCCGCGATCTGCCGCAAAGCGGCAGCAAGAACGCGGTGATGCAGATAGACCGCGTTATCGTTCATCGCCAGCAAGCTCGCTCCTACACCGACTGTAGGAGCGAGCTTGCTCGCGATCTGCCGCGAAGCGGCAGCGGCAGGATCAACCGCGATGACGGCCGCGGAAGTAGTCGATCAGGCCCTGGGTGGAAGCATCGTCCGCCGGCTCTTCGGTACCACCGACCAGACGCTGGTAGACCGCCTTGCCCATTTCCTTGCCCAGTTCGACGCCCCACTGGTCGAAGGCATTGATGCCCCAGACCACGCTTTGCACGAAGACCTTGTGCTCGTACATCGCCACCAGTGCGCCGAGACGGCGTGGGCTGATGCGTTCGACGACCAGCGTGTTGCTCGGACGGTTGCCCGGAATGACCTTGTGCGCGGCCAGGCTCTGGACCTGATCTTCGGGCATGCCCTTGTCGCGCAGTTCAGCCTCGGCCTCGGCGCGGTTCTTGCCCATCATCAAGGCCTGACTCTGCGACAGGCAGTTGGCATACAGCCACTGGTGATGATCGGAAACCGGGTTGAAGCTGACGATCGGCACGATGAAGTCCGCCGGGATCAGTTGGGTGCCTTGATGCAGCAGCTGGTGATACGCGTGCTGACCGTTCGCGCCCACGCCACCCCAGATGACCGGGCCGGTATCGGTGGACACCGGAGTACCGTCCTGGCGCACGCTCTTGCCGTTGGATTCCATGTCCAGTTGCTGCAAGTGCTTGGTGATGTTACGCAGGTAGTGGTCGTAAGGCAGGATCGCATGGCTGCTCGCGCCCCAGAAGTTGCCGTACCAGACGCCCAGCAGACCCAGCAGAACCGGCATGTTCTGTTCGAAGGATGCGTTGCGGAAGTGCTGGTCCATGCTGTACGCGCCCGACAGCAGTTCCTTGAAGTTGGACATGCCGATGGCCAGCGCAATCGGCAGGCCGATGGCCGACCACAGTGAGTAACGACCGCCGACCCAGTCCCACATCGGGAAGATGTTTTCTTCGCGAATGCCGAACGCGACCGCAGCCGCATTGTTGCTGGACACGGCGATGAAGTGGCGATGCAGCTCGGCCTCCGATCCACCCTGGGCAAGATACCAGGCCCGGGCGGCCTGGGCGTTCTTCAGGGTTTCCAGGGTGTTGAAAGACTTCGAGGACACGATGAACAGCGTCGTTTCGGCACGGATCTTCATCGACAGTTCGTGAAATTCGCTGCCGTCGATGTTCGCCAGGTAATGGCAGCGTACGCCTTTATGGGCGTAGGCCAACAGTGCCTCGGATACCAGCTCCGGCCCCAGGAACGAACCGCCGATGCCTATGTTCACCACGTCGGTGATCGGCTTCTCGGTGTAACCGCGCCATAGTCCGTCGTGGATACGGCCGACCAGTTCAGTCATCTGGTTGAGGACGCGATGCACTTCCGGCATCACATCGACGCCGTTGACCTTGAGCTTGTCGCCCACCGGGCGGCGCAGCGCGGTGTGCAGGGCAGGGCGGCCTTCGGATGCGTTGACCAGCTCGCCATTGTACTGGGCCTCGATCGCTTCCTTGAGACCGACTTCGTTGGCCAGGCGCACCAGCAGATCGCGGGTTTCACTGGTGATCAGGTTCTTGGAGTAGTCGAGGAACAGGCCGGCGCTGCTGAGCGTGAACTGGTTGAAGCGCTGTGGGTCTGCGGCAAACGCCTCGCGCATGCTGAAATCCTGCATGGCTTGGCGGTGTTGAGTCAGCGCTTGCCAGGCGGGCAGAGCGGTCACATCGGAAGGATTGCGGGGGTACGCCATCGCTGCGGGTTTCCTTTGGCTTTAACGGTCTTGAACATTTGAAGCGAGGCTACGGACTCGGTCCTTGGCACTTGCGGAGACTACCTTCCGCCCGACCGTTTGTCTGCGTCTCGCCTTACTTGAGCCCGGTAATCATCCACGCCGGGCCGTGCTACGCAAAAGAAGAGGGGCTGGTGCAACCTGTACGGTATGGCACTCGTGGTGTGGCTAAGTTCACTGCTTGCGCCCTGCACCGCAACGCCCGGCTGGAGCCGGCCCGAGCGATGAGCATAGGCCGGGATTGCGCCGGTCGTCAGGTTTTGTCTTGCCGTCCGCCATGGGCCGGGTCGGCGACCCATGGCGATCGGCGCGCGAAATCATTCTTCGCGCAGGTGCAGATTATCGATCAGTCGGGTCTTGCCGAGGAACGCGGCGGCCAGAATGACCAGATCCCGGTCTTCGGGCGATGCGGGCTTCAGACTGGTAGCATCGCGGATTTCCAGGTAATCGATACGGAATCCCGCGCTTTCCAGCTCCCGGCGGCTCTCGTCAAGCAGGCGCGCGAAATCCTGTTCACCCGCGCGAATCGCCGCGCCGATCTGGCTGATGACCCGATACAGCGCCGGAGCCGCCGCGCGCTCGGCGGCGTTCAGATAGCCGTTGCGCGAAGACAGCGCCAGGCCATCCTCGGCACGCACGGTCGGCTCGCCGATGATCTTGATCGGCATGTTCAGGTCGCGGACCATCGCCCGTATCACTGCCAACTGCTGGAAGTCCTTCTCGCCGAAGACCGCCAGGTCCGGCTGCACCATGTTGAACAGCTTGCTGACCACGGTCGCGACGCCATCGAAATGGCCGGGACGGCTGGCACCGCACAATCCTTCGGACAGATGCGGGACGCTGACCAGCGTCTGGTCAGCCATGCCGTGGGGATACATTTCCTCGACGCTGGGCGTGAACAGCAGATGACAACCGGCTTGCAGCAGCTTTTCCTGATCGGCCGCCAGCGTGCGCGGGTAGGTCGCCAGGTCTTCGGTGGGACCGAACTGCAGCGGATTGACGAAAATGGTGGCGACGACGAAGTCCGCCCGTTGCACGGCCTTGGAGACCAGCGCGACGTGGCCGCTGTGCAGGTTGCCCATGGTCGGGGTCAGGCCGATGCGCTTGCCTTCGCTGCGCGCACGCGCGACCGCCGCGCGCAGGTCCAGTACGGTTTTTACTGTGTTCATGCCGAGAATCCGTGTTCGGTGGCCGGAAAGCTGACGTCTTTGACTGCGCTGACATAGGCCCGGAACGCCGAGGCGATGTCGGGCTGGCCAACCATGAAGTTCTTCACGAACTTGGGTACGCGTCCGCTGATGGACAGCCCGAGCATGTCATGCATCACCAGGACCTGACCATCAGTCGCGCTGCCGGCGCCAATCCCGATGACCGGAACCTTGACGGCCTCGGTGATTTCGGCCGCCAGTTCGCTAGGCACGCATTCGAGCAGAATCATCGCCGCTCCGGCCTGCTCCAGCGTAATGGCGTCGGCCCGCATTTGCCGCGCCTGGGCTTCCAGGCGTCCCTGAACCTTGTAACCGCCCAGCACGTTGACCGCCTGAGGGGTAAGGCCCATGTGGGCGCATACCGGAACGCCGCGTTCGGCGAGCAGGCGGATCGAATCGGCGAGCCAGGCCGCGCCTTCGACCTTAATCATGTGCGCACCGGCCTGCATCAGGGCCGCGCTGTTGCTAAAGGTCTGTTCAAGGGTGGCATTGGCCATGAATGGCAGGTCGGCGAGAATCAGTGCGCCCTGGTTGCCGCGTTTCACGCAAGCCACGTGGTACGCCATCTCCGCGGTGGTGACCGGCAGCGTGCTGTCATGCCCCTGCAGAACCATGCCCAGCGAGTCGCCCACCAGGAGCACCTCGACACCCGCCTGGCTGGCGGTATGGGCGAAAGTGGCGTCGTAGCAGGTCAGCATGGTGATCTTTTCACCTTTCTGCTTGAGCGCCAGCAGCGACGTAACGTTTATATCCGGCATGTAAAGTCCTCCATCAGGCGCTTGAACCCAAGGGGTGTCGTCATTCATCAGAGGCGATCAATTGCAACAGAGCCTGTGAGATGCATCCTGGAAAAGCAGGCACACCGTCGTAACGCGGTGTTTCGCAAAGGCCTGTTTCGCGCCCATATGCCGACGGGTCGACGGCGGGAGGCTTATCTTCGTGAGGAGGGGGTGTTAAGTCAATCTTGAGTGGCAAGGCGTTCCAGCCCGGTGAACGGACAGTCGGCCAGCAAGGCAGGTAACGCGCGGCCATCGGCCAGCCGCAGATTCGGGGCAAGCTCGGCCAGCGGGTAGAGCACGAAGGCTCGGGCGTGCATGTGATAGTGCGGCACTTTGAGGCGCGGCTCATCGATCAACCGCTCGCCGAACAGCAGGATATCCAGATCCAGGGTGCGGGGTCCCCAGCGCTCATGCCGCTCGCGGCCTTGATCGAGTTCGATGCGCTGCAAGGCATCGAGCAGGGCCAGCGGCGTCAGCGTAGTGTCCAGCGCGGCGACGGCATTGGTAAAGCGTGGCTGGCCGGGCAGCAGGGAGTCGCTTGCGTAGAACGAAGAGACGCCGACCAGTTCGCTGTCCGGCAGGCGCGCCAGCGCCTTGAGCGCATTGCGCAGCTGCTCGGCGGGTTCGGCCAGGTTGCTGCCGAGTCCGATATAGGCGCGCTCCGGCAGGTTCTCACTCACCGTCGTGAACCTGGGTGCCGCTGCGCTTGCGTTTCGAACCTCCGGTGCGCCGGCGTTTGCGAGGCCCGGTGCCGTCGGTGTCCGGCTTGCTGCCAAGATCGCGAATCATCTGCCGACGCTCGCTTTCGTTGCACTCCTGATAATCGGTCCACCAGTCGCCCAGGCCGTCGGTCTGCTCGCCCGCCTTTTCGCGCAACAGCAGGAAGTCGTAACCGGCGCGGAAACGCGGATTGTCCAGCAACTGGTCGGCGCGCTTGCCCGAACGACGCGGCAGACGCTCCTGCATGTCCCAGATTTCGCGGATCGGCATGGTGAAACGCTTGGGCACCGCAATGCGCTGGCACTGTTCGATGATCAGCTCATGGGCCGCTTCATTCATGGCCGCGATCGGCGGCATGCCGCGCTCTTGCAAGCGCAGGACCTTGGCGGGCAGCGCCGGCCAGAGCAGGGCGGCAAACAGGAAGGCTGGTGTGACCGGCTTGCCCTGCCTGACGCGCAGGTCGGTATTGATCAGCGCCTGGCTGATCAGCGTGTGCGTGTAGGTCGGGTTGTACTCCAGGGCCTTGGCGGTGGCCGGGAAAAGCGGGTCGAACAGTTCCAGGTCGACCAGCATTTCGAAGGTGGTTTCGGCGTGCCCGGACAGGAACAGCTTGAGGACTTCCTCGAACAGCCGCGCCGCGGGAATGTCGCGCAGCATGGCCGCCAGCGGGCGAATCGGCAGGGCTGTGTGTTTCTCTATACCGAAATCCAGCTTGGCCGCGAAGCGCACCGCCCGCAGCATGCGCACCGGGTCTTCCTTGTAGCGTTGTTCCGGATCGCCGATCAGGCGGATCAGCCGGTTGCGAATGTCATGCACGCCGCTGGCGTAATCCAGAATCCGCTCGCTGACCGGGTCGTAATACAGCGCGTTCATGGTGAAGTCGCGGCGCTGGGCATCTTCTTCCAGCGTGCCGTAGACGTTGTCCCGCAGGATCCGGCCGCTTTCGTTACGCGAAGACTGGTTGCTGTCCTCTTCTTCGTCGGCTTCCGGGTGGTTGGCGCGGAAGGTCGCGACCTCGATGATTTCCCGACCGAAATGGATGTGCACGAGTTTGAAACGTCTGCCGATGATCCGCGCGTTGCGGAATTCGGCCCGAACCTGTTCGGGGGTCGCGCTGGTCGCGACGTCGAAATCCTTGGGTTCGAGGTTCAGCATCAGGTCGCGTACGCAGCCGCCGACCAGATAGGCCTGGTAACCGGCGTTCTGCAAGCGTTCGACGATATTGACCGCATAGCGGCTGAACTGGCCGCGCTGCAGCGAGTGCTGGCTGGCATTCAGCACCTCGGGCGTGGAGCGCGTGTGTTGCTGCGGTTTACGCAGTGGGGATCGAAATGACTGGAACAGCTTCTTCAGCATGGGATGCACTGTTTGAAGGAATATTCGGCCAACAATGAGGAATGACCGCACGATGGGCGGGGATTCTAGCATTTAGTCGAAGGATGGTGTAGGACGCTGACGCGGGAAGGGGAAAAGCGTGCCGGGAATCCGGTATGGGCCATAAGCTACCGAGGGAGCCGAAGCTCCCCCTAAGTGCGTGCTCTTTTGTTTTTATTGTCTGGCCGGGCTTTTTGTTTTTGTTGAGTGCCCATTCACGGGACCTTTGTCCGTGAAATCTCCCAATCGGGAGTCAAGAGCAAACGGATTGCTTTGGTCGCTGCGTTGCAATGATCATTCGATCCAACCAGTTCAGGCGCTGCCTAATAGCAGTTTTTGTTGTTCTCGGCCTGGTTGCGGGGCAAGCCCCAAATACAACTCCTCTCCAAAAGAATCAGTTAGCTGCGCCTCCGCCGTCTTGTTCTTGTTATGCGTGAGTCGATTCGTCTTGTTCTTATTGTGGTGTCATACGGCTTATTGTTCTTCTTGTACCTGAGGTATAGCAGGAGCTGTGCCAACTTTGGAAAACCCTTGTAACCCGCGGCTTTCAAGGCTTTGATAGCTTTTTGATGGCGCAAAAAAGCCGGGGTGGACGTTACCGTATGCCCCGGCTTTTGTTACGTGAATCGATGTGCGGTAACAGTTTGTAGCCAAGCCCGCGCACCGCGTGCCAGAGCCTTCGCAACGGATCAGGTCTCGTTGGCGACACCCTTGCGCCGAGGAATGCCCAGGCGCTGGCGCCGCTCCCATAGGCACTTTCGGCTGACGCCCAGCTTACGGGCCAGCTCGGTCTCGGTCATGTGGTCCTGATGCTCGAGCACGAAGTGCTGGAAATAGTCCTCCAGCGACAGATCTTCGGTAGGTTCATGGTTGCCCGGATTGGTCCCGGTAACGCTGGGAACAGGCGCGAGCCCCAGATACTCGTCGTCGTTCAGACCGTCGAGTTCGATGTCGATGCCCAGCAGATCGGCGGTTATTTCCGGGTTCTCGCACAGAATGACCGCTCGCTCGACAGCGTTTTCCAGCTCGCGGACGTTACCCGGCCAGCTGTAATGCCGGATCGCCTGTTCGGCATCGGGCCCGAACTTGAGGTCTGTGCGGCCGGCCTTGAGGCTCTGGCGGGCAAGGAAAGCGCGGGCAATCTCGATCACATCGTTGCCGCGCTCGCGCAGGGCCGGAAGCTTGAGCGCGATCACGTGCAGGCGGTAATAGAGGTCTTCGCGGAATTCGCCGTTCTTGGCCAGCGTCTTGAGATCGCGGTGAGTAGCGGCGATCAGGCGCACATCGACTTTCTGCGATTGCACCGAGCCGACCCGACGAATCTCGCCTTCCTGCAGAACGCGCAGCAGACGGGCCTGGGCCTCAAGAGGCAGCTCGCCGATTTCATCGAGAAACAGCGTTCCGCCGTCGGCCGCTTCCACCAGACCGGCACGCCCCGCGCTGGCGCCGGTGAACGCGCCTTTTTCGTGGCCGAACAGTTCGGACTCGATCAGCGATTCGGGAATGGCCGCGCAGTTCACCGAGATCATCGGCGCCTTGGTGCGTCGCGACAGGTTGTGCAGCGCCCGGGCCACGAGTTCCTTGCCGGTTCCGGACTCACCCTGAATCAGCACGTTGGAATCGGTGGGCGCCACTTTGCGGATCTTGCCGTACAGGTCGAGCATCGGCGGGCAGGAACCGATAATGCCGATTTCACCGTTGGCGTTCGAGGCGGGTACCTTTTCCGCGCCTGCTTTGGCGGAAGCGCCGCGTTCGACCTGTTGATGCTGTACCGCCTGGCGATCACGCAGAATGCGCGCCACGGCCTGGAGCATTTCATCGTGGTCGAAAGGTTTGGCGATGTAGTCCACCGCGCCCATCTTCATGGAGTCCACCGCCGAGCGCAGGCTGGCGTAGCTGGTCATGATCAGCACGGGTTTGCCTTCGCCCAGTTTGATCAGCTCGGTCCCCGGCGCGCCTGGCAGTCGCAGGTCGCTGACGATCATGTCGAACGAGGGAATGCTGAAACGCTCCTGGGCCTCCTGGACGGAGCCGGCTTCACTGACTTCATACTGATTGCGTTCAAGCAGGCGACGCAGGGCCGAGCGGATAATGGTTTCGTCTTCGACGATCAAAATGTGCGGCATTGATTCAGTTCTCTCGACGGTCTCGGTTCGCGGTGGACGTCGCTTCGACATGGCGCGGCAACGTTACCCTGATGCGGGTACCACGTTGCTGTACAGGATCGGCCGGGCTGTCGATGGTGATTTGTCCATAATGCTCTTCAACGATGGAATAGACCAGTGCAAGGCCCAGTCCGGTTCCCTCTCCCGGGTCCTTGGTGGTGAAGAACGGCTCGAACAATCGGTCCATGATTGCCTTCGGAATGCCGGTGCCTTCGTCTTCGACGATCAGGTCGACGGTATGCTCTGACGCTTCGCTCTTGACCCGCACGGCGCCACCGGCACTGGAGGCGTCGCGGGCATTGGATAACAGATTGATCAATACCTGCGCCAGACGCTGCGGATCGCCGTCGACCCAGTGCTCGGGATCGCAAAGATTGTAGAACTGAACTTCGAAGTTGCGTCTGTTGAGCGCCAGCAAGCCGATCGCGTCCTGAGCGACGGCGGCCAGACAGACGGCTTCGTCGGAATTCTGATGAGCGCCGGCGTGGGCGAAGCTCATGAGCGACTGGACGATGCGCGACACCCGTTTGGTCTGCTCCAGAATCTGGGAGCTGATTTCCGTGAGTTCACCGTCTTCCTCGCGTTCCTCGCGCAGATTCTGCGCCAGACACGCGATACCGGTGATCGGGTTGCCGATTTCGTGAGCGACGCCCGCCGCCAGACGACCGATGCTTGCCAGACGCTCCGAATGAACCAGTTTGTCTTCCAGCATCTGCGTGTCGGTCAGGTCCTCGACCAGCACCACCAGCCCGCTGCTGCCCGGCGCCAGCGGCTCGTCGATGGCCGCCTTATGCAGGTTGAGCCAGCGGGTCTGGCCGTCGAGACCCAGCCGTTGTTTGTGCAAGTGCTCGTCAGGGACGTTGATGAAACCGGTCAGCAGCCCCTTCCAGGGCTCGGGGATGGTTTCCAGGCGCGAGCCCACCACGCGTTGGGCAGGCACACCGGTGAGCTCTTCCATCGCCCGGTTCCACATCAGGATTTCCTGATCCTTGGCCAGCGAGCACACGCCCATCGGCAGTTCCTGAAGGGTCTGGCGATGATAACGGCGCAGCGCATCGAGTTCGGCGGCCAGACCTGTGAGCCGCGAGTGATAGTCTTCCAGGCGGCTTTCGATGAAGTGGATGTCCTCGGTCACATACTTTTCGCCGCCCGACTTGTAGGGCAGGAAGGTTTCGACCATGTCCTGGGCCACGCTCGGACCCATCAGCCCCGACAGGTTCGCTTCGATGCGGTCGCGCAGGCGACGCAACGCGTAGGGCCTGCGTTCGTCGAACGGCAGGTAAAGATCGCGCAGCGCCTGCTCGACTTCTTTCTGCGCGGCCTTGGCGCCCAGTGGCTTGGCCAGTTGCGTGGCGAATTCCTGCGGCGACACCGCATGCAGTTCGCGTCGCTGCGGACGTCGCACGTTGTCCACCGCGCAGGCTTCCGCGGCACTGACCTCTTCGGCGCTGGCATTGGTGAACAGCGACACCAGGGTGAAGAACAGTACGTTGGCCGCCAGAGACGCAATGGCCGCCATGTGCCAGCTGGTGTCGTCGAGCACGTAGACGGTGTTGAGCAGCGGAATGTAGAAACCTTGCAGATTGCCGATCAGCGGCAGCAGCATGCTGACGGTCCAGACCGCGATGCCTGCCAGCAAGCCGGCCAGAAAACCACGGCGATTGGCGGTCGGCCAATACAGTACGGAGAGCACGCCCGGCAGGAACTGCAAGGTGGCGACGAACGCGACGATGCCCAGATTGGCAAGGTCCTGTTGCGCGCCCAGTAGCAGATAGAAACCGTAGCCGGCGGCAATGATCGCAACGATCAGTCCGCGCCGGGTCCATTTCAGCCAGCGGTAGATATTGCCTTCCGCCGGTGGCTGGTAGAGCGGCAGCACCAGATGGTTGAGGGCCATGCCCGACAGCGCCAGGGTGGTCACGATGATCAGCCCGCTGGCCGCGGAGAGCCCGCCGATATAGGCCAGCAGCGCCAAGGCTTTACTGTTCGCCGCGATGCCCACGCCGAGGGTGAAGAATTCCGGACTGGTGGTCGCGCCCAGCTTGAGCCCGGCCCACAGGATCAGGGGCACTGCCAGGCTGATCAACAGCAGGAATAGCGGCAGACCCCAGCTGGCGCTGACCAGGGCGCGCGGGTTGAGGTTCTCCGTAAAGGTCATGTGATACATGTGCGGCATCACGATGGCCGACGCGAAGAACACCAGCAGCAGGGTGCGCCAAGGACCTTCCTGCAAGGGCGCATGCAGCGACGCAAGCGCGGTCTGGTTCTGCAACAGCCATAGTTCGAGCTGCTGCGGCCCGCCGAATACGCCGTACAACGCATACAGACCGATACCGCCCAGCGCGATCAGTTTGATCACCGATTCGAAGGCGATGGCGAACACCAGGCCTTCGTGCTTCTCGCGCGTCGCGATATGGCGCGAGCCGAAGAAAATGGTGAACAAGGTGATCAGCGCACAAAAGGCGATGGCAACCCGATCCTGCACCGGCTCCCGGGTCAGGATGCCGATGGAATCGGCCACGGCCTGGATCTGCAAGGCCAGCAGCGGCAGCACGCCGATCAGCATGAACACCGTGGTCAGGGCCCCGGCCCAGGTGCTGCGAAAACGAAAGGCGAACAGATCGGCCAGCGATGAAAGCTGGTAGGTACGGGTGATGCGCAGGATCGGATAAAGCAGCACGGGAGCCAGCAGAAACGCGCCGGTCACCCCCAGGTAACTGGACAGAAAACCATAGCCGTACTGATAGGCCAGGCCGACCGTTCCGTAGAACGCCCAGGCGCTGGCATAGACGCCCAGCGACAGGGTGTAGGTCAGCGGATGACGGATGATCCAGCGCGGAATCAGACCGCGTTCGCTGATCCACGCCACGCTGAACAGCACCAGCAGATAGGCGGCGCTCGCCAGCAGCATCTGCGTCAGGCTAAAGCTCATCGGCGTCTCGCTGGCTTTGCAGGATGAAGGTCACCACGATCAGGATCAGCCAGAGCATATACGGCCGGTACCAGGCCCCGGTCGCGTCGATCCACCAGTCCATGATGGCCGGGGAGAACAGGTAGATGCCGACTACCAGCAGCAGCACCAATCGGTATATGTACATCCGGTCTCCCCGTGCGGGTAGATGAGGAGCGGCATGTTAACGGATGCCGGACAACCTGCAACTAGCTATACGTATGAGTTTTCGCCGACCGCTCTGGATCAGGCTATCCGGGCTTCTTCGATACTCGATGCGCGGGGAATCAGCGTCGCATCCCAGTGCTTGACGCCCCATTTGAGCACTTCGCCAGCGCTTGCATAGTTCAGCTCGGGCGCCGTCGGCTGTCCTAGTGCACGCAGGGCGCGCAGCAGCAGCGGTGTCGCCTGATCAGCCGGAAGGGGCGGCGAGCGATACGACTTGCCGAGCTTGTGGCCGTCCGGCTGGGTGATCAGCGGCACATGCAGGTAGCGCGGCTGCGCAACGCCCAGCAGTTCCTGCAGGTAGAGCTGGCGCGGCGTCGAATCCAGCAGGTCGGCGCCGCGCACGATATCGGTCACCCCCTGGAAGGCATCGTCGACGACGACCGCCAGTTGGTAAGCGTACAACCCGTCGCGACGGCGAATGACGAAGTCACCGCTTTCACGTCCCAGATGCATGTCGAAAGCGCCTTGAACCCGGTCGATGAAACTGTACTTGAGTTCAGGCACGCGAATGCGGATAGCGGCGGCGTCCCAGTCATGACCCGCATCGCGGCAGAATCCGGGATAGACCCCGTTGAAATTTTCCAGTTGCTTGCGCGAGCAGGTGCACGCGTATGCCAGGCCCTGGGCCAGCCAGCGTCGAAGCACCTCCGCATAAGCCTCATGACGTTCGCTCTGGCGAATCAGCTCCCCGTCCCATTCGAAGCCATAGCGCTCCAGGGTTTCCAGGATCGCGGTCTGGGCGCCCGGTACTTCCCGGGGCGGGTCGAGGTCTTCCATGCGCACCAGCCATTTGCCACCGGCCGCGCGGGCATCGAGATAAGACGCCAGCGCCGCGACCAGAGAGCCGAAATGCAGATAGCCGCTTGGAGTAGGCGCGAAGCGCCCGATATAGGCAGGGTTGTTCATGCGCGAATGTTAATGGCGGCGCGGCTGGCCGGGCAAGCCGGATGCCGGGGTATATCAACGGGCAACAAAAAAGACGCCGAAGCGTCTTTTCATGCGAAGCGGCAGGTGGACAGATTATTTGCCGACCTGTTTTTCCTTGATTTCCGCCAGAGTCTTGCAGTCGATGCACAGGTCGGCGGTAGGACGGGCTTCCAGACGGCGGATGCCGATTTCGACACCGCAGGATTCGCACCAGCCGTATTCTTCGTCGAGGATCAGTTGCAGCGTCTTGTCGATCTTTTTGATCAACTTGCGTTCGCGGTCGCGAGCACGAAGTTCGAGGCTGAATTCTTCTTCCTGGCTGGCACGGTCGGCCGGGTCGGGGAAGTTTGCCGCTTCGTCCTTCATGTGGTCTACCGTACGGTCGACCTCTTGCATCAAGTCCTGTTTCCACTTGTTCAGGATCTTGGTGAAGTGCGCGCGCATGGGCTCGCCCATATACTCCTCGCCCTTCGTTTCCACGTAGGGTTCAAAGCCGCTGATTAGATGATTCTGTTGCTTCTCTTGGGTGGGCATGTATGGGACCGCCTCTCAACTCTTCTAATCTATGCGCAGGATTGTTCCATCACCGACACCCGTCGGCCCTGCAGCTGCAAGCGGGCGAACTTACCAGATCAAATCGTAGTGCGCTACTCCCGGTTGTCGAGCATGTGACCCCGATTGAATCGGCCGATCCCGGGCCTTTGAAAAGTATATTCATTTAACTGAACTCCGCTGATCGCGTGCCGTCACAAGTTACTTTTTCGCTGCATTGGAAGGCGCTTGCCGACGCGTTTCTCCCATGGCGCCAGCTTGCAGGTTGAGTAGAATTGGCAGCCTCCCGAAAAGGCCAGCACGCCTCATCCGCAAGGAACCCGTTTCATGGTCCAGCCATACAGCGCGCGCAGCGGCGCGATCGAGCCGTTTCACGTCATGGCGTTACTTGCCCGCGCCAATGAATTGCAGGCCGCCGGGCACGACGTCATTCACCTGGAAATCGGCGAGCCCGATTTCACCACCGCCGCGCCCATCGTCGCCGCGGGCCAGGCTGCCCTGGCGAACGGTCAGACGCGTTACACCGCTGCTCGTGGTCTGCCGGCGCTGCGTGAAGCCATCGCCGGTTTCTATGCCCAGCGCTACCGGCTCGATATCGATCCGGAGCGAATTCTCATCACCCCCGGCGGTTCAGGCGCCTTGTTGCTGGCGAGCAGTCTGCTGGTCGATCCCGGCAAACACTGGCTGCTGGCGGACCCGGGCTACCCCTGCAATCGTCACTTCCTGCGACTGGTCGAAGCCTCCGCCAGGCTGGTTCCGGTCGGGCCGCAGGAGCGTTATCAGCTGACGCCCGAGCGGGTCGCCGAGTATTGGGACCAGGACAGCGTCGGCGCGCTGGTCGCTTCGCCGGCCAACCCGACCGGCATGCTGCTGCATCGGGACGAGCTGGCGGCGCTGTCCCAGACGCTCAAGGCGCGGAACGGGCATCTGGTGGTGGACGAGATCTATCACGGCCTCACCTACGGCATCGATGCCAGCAGCGTGCTGGAAGTCGACGACGACGCTTTCGTGCTCAACAGTTTCTCCAAATACTTCGGTATGACCGGCTGGCGGCTCGGCTGGCTGGTGGCGCCGCAGGCCGCGGTCGCCGACCTGGAAAAGCTCGCTCAGAACCTCTACATCAGCGCGCCGACCATGGCACAACATGCCGCGCTGGCCTGCTTCGAGCCGCAAACTCTGGCCATCTTCGAGGAGCGGCGCGCCGAGTTCGCCCGCCGCCGCGACTATTTGCTGCCGGCCTTGCGCGAACTGGGTTTCGGTATCGCCGTCGAGCCGGAAGGCGCGTTCTACCTCTACGCCGATATCAGCGCGTTCGGCGGTGACGCCTTCGCCTTCTGCCGGCATTTCCTGGAAACCGAACACGTGGCGTTCACGCCGGGGCTGGACTTCGGCCATTACCAGGCCGGGCACCATGTGCGTTTCGCCTATACCCAGAGCCTGCCGCGCCTGGAAGAAGCGGTCGCGCGCATAGCCCGCGGCTTGCGGAGCTGGCAAGGCTGATGCGCTTCGTCCCTGAACTTGAACGAGGCCGGTTGGTGACGCGCTACAAGCGCTTCCTGGCGGATATCGAAACCGACAGCGGCGAGCAGCTGACCATCCACTGTCCCAATACCGGCTCGATGCTCAACTGCATGATGCCGGGCGGGGAGGTTTGGTTCAGCCGCTCCAGCGACCCCAAGCGCAAGTTGCCGGGCACCTGGGAAATCAGCGAAACGCCGCAGGGGCGTCTGGCGTGTATCAACACCGGGCGCGCCAACGGGCTGGTCGAAGAGGCGCTGCGCGCAGGCGTCATCACCGAGCTTGCCGGCTTCACCGGCCTCAAGCGCGAAGTAGCCTACGGCGTAGAGAAAAGCCGGGTCGATTTTCGCCTGGAATACCCTGACGGCTTTCTGTATCTGGAAGTGAAGAGTGTGACGCTGGGATTCGACGATTCGACCGTCGCCGCGTTTCCCGATGCGGTGACCCAGCGGGGCGCACGTCATTTGCGCGAGCTGGCGGCGCTGGCTCGCAACGGCACTCCGGCGGTGCTGCTGTATTGCGTGAATCTGACCGGTATCCAGGCCGTGCGGCCCGCCGAGGAAGTCGATCCAGCCTATGCGGCGGCACTGCGCGAAGCGATCGAAACAGGCGTGCGGGTACTGGCCTACGGCGTCGCGCTGACCCCGGAAGAGGTTCGCATCGATCGACCTTTGCAGGTCGTGTGGGCATGCGCGCCGGATCAGTCGTCTTCGTCCGGCAGCCGGACCCAGATGCCGCTGGCGTTTTCTTCGCAAACCAGCGCGGTCAGCGACTGACCTTCGCACGGCCCGGCCACGCACTCGCCGTTCTCGATCAGAAACAGCGCGCCGTGGCTGGCACAGCGAAGCAGACTGGCGCTGGGGTCGAGAAAGCGATCAGGTTCCCATTCCAGGGGAATGCCGCGGTGCGGGCAGTGGTTCTTGTAGGCGAAGACCTGCCCGGCACGGCGCACGACAAGCAGCCGGAAACCTTCGATGTTGAAACCCCGGCTCTGTCCGTTTCCGAGTTCGTTGCTGGCGCAGAGGAATATCAATATGACTCCGTTGGGCTTGACCTTTGGACGCTGAGCACCCTCAATGGCCGATATGCCGTATGTCGAGGCGCCGTTCTGAAAATGCTCGCTTGCGGATCGTCTATTGCCAATGAGCCGCTTTCGGTGCGGAATATACAGGCTTGGCGAACTCCGTTGATGTGAGCATTTGGGTGCAGGCATGATTCGCGACCTCAAGAGTGGACAATTGCTGACGGCGCGGCAGCTTGCCGAGCGTCTGGCGACGGCCGCGTATGTGCTGGTGGGTGAGCAGCGCAACAACCCCGACCACCACGCCTTGCAGCTCTGGCTGTTGCAAGCGCTGGGCGACCGTCGTCCCCAGGGCAGCCTGCTGCTCGAAATGCTCAAGTCCAGCCAGCAGGCTCATGTCGACGAGATCCGCGCCAGCCTCAAGACCTCCCGCGAGCCGGTGGATCTGCGTGCCCGTCTGGAATGGGAGCCTGAGTGGGACTGGGACGTCTACGGGCCTGTCCTGCGATTTGCTTTCGCCCAGCCCTGGGCACTGTTGTCCGCCGGACTCGACTTCAGCGATCCCGATGTCGGGCTTCGGGACATCGCGCAACGCCTGCTCGATGCGCCCGCGCCAGTGATGCTGTTCGCGGACGCCAGGCGGATGAATGAGGATGCCGATATCGCGCATCGACTGAGCGACCTTGGCGAAAAGGGACAAGTCGTCGTATTGCGACTGGCCTGCAAGGGCGAGCATGTCGAGCCGGGCAGCGCCGACTATGTGTGGTACACCGCCGCTTTATCCTGAACCTTGCCTACAAGGTCAAAAAGACAGCCGTATTAGGACAATTCCGGTATCGCTGTAATCTATCTCGCTAATTGCCCTTGGGCAGATTCTTCGTCACTCGACTCGTCTATCGTGCTGCTCCTGGTTTTTGCGGAGCGGACGTCCATGACCGAAATGACAAACGAACAGGAGCGGCTGGCGCGTCAGGCGCTGGGGTTGCTCGAACTTTTTGCTCTCAATCACGATGAAACCGAACAACGGGTCAGCGGTATGTGTCGCCGGGCGCTGACGCCCCTGGGAACGGTCGCCGGACTCTGTGTCCAGCCAAGGTTCGTGTGTCTGGCCCGGACCCTGCTGGATCGCCGGGATGCGCGGCACGTCCGGGTCATCGCGGCGGTCAATTTTCCCTACGGTGGCGCGAATGTCGCGGCGGCGGTTTCCGAATTGCGGGCTGCGGTCAGTGCGGGCGCCGACGAGGTGGATCTGGTTTATCCCTACCGCGCGCTGTTGACCGGCGACCAGCGGATTGGAGGTGAACTGGTCGCCGCCTGTCGGGACGCCTGTCCTGAGTCAGTGCGCTTGACCGTAACGCTGGAAAGCGGGGAGTTGCGTGATCCGCAGATCATCCGTCATGCCTGTGAAGGCGCTATTGGCGGTGGCGCCGATTTCATCAAGTCCGGCACCGGAAAGAGTCCCGCACATGCGACCCCGCAAGCCGTGCGGATCATGCTCGAAGCCATCGCCGAGGTAGGCGGGCAAGTCGGACTCAAGGTGGCTGGCGGCCTCAGGACGCTGGACGATGCCGTGACCTTCATGGAGCTGGCCCGCAAACGCTTCGGCCCTCAATGGATAACCCACGACCGGATACGACTGGGAGCTTCGAGTCTGCTGGACGATTTGCTGGGGCAGCTGGGTGTACTGGAAGACACGGGTTACGGCGGTTATTAAGGCATCGGATCGCCAGCAAGCTGGCTCCTACCGATACATGCCCGGCAAATGGTTATGCTGCCGCTTCGCGTCAGATCGCGAGTCAGTGCACGCCGGGCTCCCGTAGGAGCCAGCTTGCTGGCGATGGATCTGCTGGCGATAACAGCACACAAAAAAAGACCCGGCAAAGAGCCGGGTCAAAAACCGTGATTAGCCTGATGAGGAGATAATCTGAAAGCCCGAACCAAGGCCTTTCAGCTTACCGACCAGTCTCGCGACCAGTTGTGATAATAATAACGATTATCATTTAGCTGTCAACAAGCTTTTTCAGAATGTGCGTAATCGACGCATCGAACGGGGCGCGATGCTGAATGAGGTCTGATGGATGAATGATGAAGACTGGCTTTCGAGAAGGCCCGTATGCATTGCACATACGGGCCGTTAGCGGTTCAACGAGTGCGGTAGCGCAGGCGTGTCCCGAAATTCACCGACATGAGAATTTCATCTGCCGACAGCTCAGCCGGGAAATACGCACCGGAAATCTGTGCATGAGCAATGCTGGCGCCTTCCATCGGCGTATTGCGCAGATCAAGGCCGCGCAGATCCGCAGAGCGGAAATAGGCGTCCGTGAAGTCAATGCCGGTGGTGTCCAGCTCGCGCAGATCCAGCCCCCGGAAGTCGCCGCCTTTCATGTCGATCGTCCCGGTCCTGGGCTTTTCCTGATTGAAGCCTTCGACGTCATCCTTGCGCAGCAGCAGGTAGAGCGGCGAATCGATCTGTTTAGGCTGGCTCATTGCGGTCTTCCGGAGTGTGTTGGGATTATGGCGCCAGTATATAGCCACTATTGTCGGGCCGTGAAGCGGCTCCCGCCTAACGGCCCGACAACTGCGTCACAGACCTGGAAGACGCTGGCGAAGCTGATCGACCAGATCGTCCATATCGCTGCCGATATGGGTTTGCACCTGCTTGCTGCGTGACAGCTCGGCGTCGCTCAACGGCTCGCGACCCGCTTGCTGTGCGGCGATTACCTCAAGCGTCGCATCGGACGGGTCCTGACTCTCGGCCTGTCGCTGCGCCAGCCAGCCTTCGATCACCGCTTGCGGGGCCTGGCAGTCCAGGATCACGAACGGCACGCCCGTGGTTTCCGCCACCTCGGCGGCGGCCTCGCGTTGATCACGCTTGAGATAGGTCGCGTCGATCACCACTGGGAAGCCTGCACGCAGCACCTGGCCGGCCAGCTCATGAAGACGTGCGTAGGTCGCCTCACTGGCTTGCGCGCCATACAGGGATTCGTCCTGGCCGGCGAACATGCGCTTGCGCTCGACATCGGAGCGCAGGCGCACCGCGCCCAGTGACTCGACAAGGCGCATGGCAACGTGGCTCTTGCCGACAGCCGAGACGCCGTGAGTGATTGCCAGGAACCGCGACGGAATCGCGCTGTAGCTCTCGGCCAGATTGGCGTAGTTGCGATACTGGCGCAGCGTGGCGGCGCGTTGCACACCGTCGGCGTCGGGAGACAGGCTGAACAGCGAAACTTTTGCGCGCACCATCGCGCGGTAAGCCTTGTAGAAATTCAGCAGCTCCAGGCCCTGGTAGTCGCCGGTCACTTCCAGATACTGGGTAATCAGGCGGCGCGACAGCGACTTGAGTCCGCGATCTTCCAGGTCCATGGCGAGAAAACCGATATCGGCGTACACGTCGGTCATGCGGAACGGCTCGTTGAACTCGATGCAGTCGAACAGCACCACGCGGCCGTCGATCACGGTCGCGTTGCCGAGGTGGATATCGCCGTGGCATTCGCGGATGAAGCCGTCGGCCTTGCGCTGGGCCAACAGTGGTTTGAGCCGCTCGAAGCTCGACTCGGCCCAGGCTTGCAGGGCTGCAAGCTGTGCGAGGTCGGCCGCTTCGCTGATCAGTGGGCGGATCTGCTCGAAGTTCTGTGTGACCGGAGCCATCACGCTCTGCGGCGAGCCTAGCTCGTTTTCGGCGGGGACACGCGGAGCTTCGAGGTGGAAATCAGCGATCTGGCGCGCCAGTTGATCGATGTGCGCCACGGTCAGCTCACCATTGGCCTGTAGCGTGCTGAGCAGTCCCTGTTGGGAAAACTGGCGCATCTTGAGCGCATACTCGATGACCTCGCCATTGCCGCCCAGCTGCGGCGCATCCGGCGAGCCCGTCACTGGAATCACTTCCAGATACAAATCCTCGGTGAGGCGCTGGTTCAGGCGCAGTTCTTCCTTGCAAAAGTGTTCGCGCGCTTCAAGGCTGGTGAAATCCAGAAAACCAAAGTTGACCGGTTTCTTGAATTTGTAGACGTAAGGGCCGGTGAGCAGGACCCAGGAAATGTGGGTCTCGATGACCTGAAAACCCTCCACAGGGTGCTCGAACAGGGCCGGGTTCTGCAGGGCTGCGATCAGTGACTGGCTCACGGGCGATCCTTCAAGATGGATGAATGTAGTTGCGGATGGCCGCCATTATGGCCGCTCGGCGCAGCGCTGCAAACCGCCGTTCCCGGTGTCTGTCGATCATTGGCAAAGTGCGTATAATCCGCGCCCATGACTCGATCCCGTACCTCTCGCAAAGCAAAAAAACAACCCTCCGGCGGCCTGCGCAAGTGGCTGGGCTGGGCCCTGAAACTCAGTATCGTAGGGTTGGTG
Source organism: Pseudomonas sp. JDS28PS106 (assembly GCF_036706555.1). NCBI lineage: Bacteria > Pseudomonadati > Pseudomonadota > Gammaproteobacteria > Pseudomonadales > Pseudomonadaceae > Pseudomonas > Pseudomonas sp. JDS28PS106. The sequence goes on from NZ_JBAJGT010000014.1 coordinate 101,710, forward strand.
ATTCTCGCCGGCGTCGCTGTGTACCTCGACGCCATCGTCCAGGAAAAATTCTCCGGCAAGCGCTGGATGATTCCCGCCAAGGTCTACGCACGGCCGCTGGAACTGTTTGTCGGCCAGAAGCTGAGCCGCGATGATTTCCTCATCGAACTGGATGCCCTGGGCTACCGTCGCGAAAGCGTCACCAACGGGCCGGGCGCTGCTTCGGTCAATGGCAATACGGTCGACCTCAACACCCGTGGCTTCCAGTTCTACGAGGGGACCGACCCGGCGCAGCAGATCCGCGTGCGCTTCTCCGGCGATTACGTCGCTCAACTGTCTGCGGCCAATGGCGCCAAGCTGGCCGTGGCGCGCCTTGAACCCCTGCTGATCGGCGGGCTGTATCCGAAGAATCTCGAAGACCGCATCCTGATCAAGCTGGATCAGGCGCCGCCTTACCTGCTGGATGCCTTGATCACGGTCGAAGACCGCGACTTCTATCACCATTGGGGCGTGTCGCCGAAGTCCATCGCCCGTGCGCTGTGGGTCAACACCACCCAGGGCGGACGCCAGGGCGGCAGTACGCTGACCCAGCAGCTGGTCAAGAACTTCTACCTGACCAGCGAGCGCAGCCTGACCCGCAAGCTCACCGAAGCCATGATGTCGATGCTGCTTGAGCTTCATTACAGCAAGCAGGAGATCCTCGAGGCTTACCTGAACGAAGTCTTCGTCGGGCAGGACGGACAGCGGGCGGTCCACGGCTTCGGGCTGGCGAGCCAGTATTTCTTCAGCCAGCCGTTGTCGGAGCTGAAACTCCATCAAGTGGCGATGCTGGTCGGACTGGTCAAAGGGCCGTCCTATTACAATCCGCGCCGTAATCCGGAGCGGGCGCTCGAACGCCGCAATCTGGTGCTCGATCTGCTCGAACAGCAGGGCGTCGCCACTGCCGAGGCGGTAGCCGCGGCGAAGAAGATGCCGCTGGGCGTGACGCGCACCGGCAGTCTGGCGGACAGCTCGTTCCCCGGCTTCCTGGATCTGGTCAAACGTCAATTGCGCGAAGACTATCGCGACGAAGACTTGACCGAGGAGGGCCTGCGCATCTTCACCAGCTTCGATCCGATTCTGCAGATGAAGTCGCAGGCGGCCATGGACGAGACGTTCAAGCGTCTGGCGGGTCGCAAAGGCTCGGACGAAGTGGAAGCGGCGATGGTCGTGACCAATCCCGAGACGGGCGAAGTGCAGGCCTTGCTGGGCAGTCGGCAGGCCGGATTCGCCGGTTTCAACCGTGCCATCGACGCCGTGCGACCCATCGGCTCGCTGGTCAAGCCGGCCATTTACCTGACCGCGCTGGAACGACCAAGCCAGTACACACTGACCAGCTGGGTCTCCGACCAGCCGTTCCAGGTCAAGGGTGCCGACGGTCAGGTGTGGAAACCGCAGAACTACGACCGGCGTCCCCATGGGAACATTTTCCTGTACCAAGGGCTGGCGCATTCCTACAACTTGTCCACGGCAAAACTGGGTCTCGACCTGGGCATTCCTAATGTCTTCAAGACACTCAAGAAGCTTGGCGTGAGTCGCGAGTGGCCGCAGTTCCCGTCCATGCTGCTGGGCGCGGGCGGGCTGACGCCGATGGAAGTGGCGACCATGTACCAGACGATCGCCAGTGGTGGCTTCAACACGCCAATGCGCGGTATCCGCAGCGTGCTGACTGCCGAGGGCGAGCCGCTCAAGCGTTATCCGTTCCAGATTGAACAGCGCTTCGATCCGGGCGCGATCTACCTGGTTCAGAACGCCATGCAGCGGGTCATGCGCGAAGGTACCGGCAAATCGGTCTACAGCGTACTGCCGGGTTCTCTGAATCTGGCTGGCAAGACCGGTACCAGTAACGATTCGCGTGACAGCTGGTTCGCCGGTTTCAGTCAGGATCTGCTGGCCGTGGTGTGGATGGGGCGCGACGATAACGGCAAGACGCCATTTACCGGTGCCACCGGCGCGTTGCAGGTCTGGACCAGTTTCATGCGCAAGGCCGATCCGCTGCCGCTCGACATGGCCATGCCGGACAATGTCACCCAGGCGTGGGTCGACGCCCAGACCGGGCAGGGCTCTGATTCCACCTGCCCGAACGCCGTGCAGATGCCGTATATTCGCGGCAGTGAGCCACAACCCGGCGCAACCTGCGGCGGTGCTCCGGCGCCTGCCACCGAGGTGATGGACTGGGTCAAGGGCTGGTTGAACTAAGCAATGAGGGTTTGAAGTGAAGAAAATCTGGATTCCGGCTTTAACGGCCCTGGCCCTGCTCAACGGCTGTGCCAGCGTTCAACGTGGCTCGATTCCAGTCGTGGATTCGAGCTCGAAAGTGTCCAACGGCGAACGGGTTTCATCGTCGTCGCGCAGCAGTAGCACCACCTACACGACCCGAACCGTTCCGCTGCAGCAGCAACAGGCGGTTCCCCAGGATTCCGGCGTGGTGGTGATGGTGCCGGGCGCGGGTCAGTCCAGCCAGGTCTACACGCCCAATAATCAGGCGCCGTTCTCGGTGGACACGCCGCCGATCGACACCGCTCCGGTCAATCAGGCACCGATCAACACGGCGCCGGCAGGCAACACCTACAGCGCGCCGGCCTCCGTACCCACCGGAATCCCGTCCGGCAGCGGCGGCCTGTCCGCCGACGAGCAACTGGACGGCCCGGTCCTGGCGCTGCTGACCACTGCCCAGCAACAGCAGAGCGGCGGCGACCTGAATGGCGCTTCGTCCAGCCTGGAACGAGCGCAACGCGTGGCGCCTCGCGAACCGCAAGTCCTGTATCGTCTGGCTCAGGTCCGTCTGGCCCAGGGTGATGCGGCCCAGGCCGAGCAGCTGGCTCGTCGTGGCCTGACTTACGCCAATGGTCGTGCGAGTCTGCAGGCCAGCTTGTGGGAACTGATCGCCCAGGCCCGTGAGAAGCAGGGTGATTCGGCGGGTGCTGCCCTGGCGCGACAGAAAGCGGGTTCGTGATGGACAAGCGTTTGCCGGAAGTCGCCGAGCAGCTGTTGCTGATCGAACGCGAACTGCGCGCGCTGGGCTGGTGGGACAGCGTCTCGCCCAGCGAACTGGCGCTTGCCAGTCCGGAACCGTTCTGCGTCGATACCCTGGAATTCGCGCAGTGGTTGCAGTGGATATTCCTGCCGCGGATGAAAGTCATCCTTGAACAGGACCTGCCGCTGCCCAATGCGTCGGGCATTCTGGAAATGGCGGAAATGGTGTATTCCGGCCGGCAGGCCGAGGCCAGGGCGCTGCAACAGCATCTGGCCAGATTCGATCAGCTCATCACCGAAGCGGGATGATCATCGGCAGCGCCATCAACGGCAGTTGTCGCTGATGGCCTTTTCCGTTTCCTCGATGCGCGACTTGCGCTCGGCTTCCGTCAGGCGGCGGCTCCCGTCTTCCGTCGCCTCCCGTACCCGTGGGTTGTTGCGCAGCTGAGAGAGGTTGGTGCGCAACGCCTCGCAGTTCTCCGAGCGGCGGGTCTCCTGTTCCCTGATCTGTTCCTTGACCCTGGCGTCGATGTTGCGCTGCTGCGCGGCACCTTCGATATCGTCACCCGCGGGCGTATCGGCTGTGGAAGGCGGCGCCGGCCTTTGCACGTCGATGCGCTGTACCTGCTGGCCCGCTGGAGGCTGGGCGTCGAAATGGGTAGTGCCCTGGGCATCGACCCATTTGTAGACCGTGGCGGCCTGGCTGGCGCTCGGGGCCATCGCCAATGCGGCGCTAAGGATCATCCAACGCATGCTGCTTCCTTGAAAATACCTGTGCGCCCGAAAATATCATATCGTCGGGATGGCGTCCGAAACGCATGTCCGGAGCGGCGCGGTAGGAAGAAAGCGCAACGATGACTTGACTTGAGGCAGTCGAATCACAACAATCCAAAGTTCGCTGTAGAAGGACTGCCAGAAGCAGACTCTCTCAGTAGATCATGAGGCGCACACCCGCGCCGACCTGTAACACCCGCAACGCGTTACCTCGCGCTGGGTGGGAATGTTCCGCAACACTCAGGGACATCCCAATACTTGCTCAGTCAGTGCTGACGTAGTCGGCGACCACCGTCGCTCATGCTCTGCTTGGCAGTAAAACCTATCAAGACCCGTCCCGGATGGACGGTAATCTAGCGTTTTAGAGGTGAACAACGTGGAGCTTTTATCAGGCGCTGAAATGGTCGTCCGCTTTTTGCGTGACGAGGGCGTTGAGTACATTTACGGGTATCCGGGTGGTGCCCTTCTGCATGTGTACGACGCGCTGTTCAAGGAACCCGCTGTAAAACACATCCTCGTTCGTCACGAACAGGCGGCCACGCACATGGCCGACGGCTACGCTCGCGCGACGGGCAAGGCCGGTGTGGTGCTGGTCACATCGGGTCCGGGCGCAACCAACGCTATTACGGGTATCGCCACGGCATACATGGACTCGATCCCGATGGTCGTACTGTCGGGTCAGGTGGCGAGCACGCTGGTGGGCACCGATGCCTTCCAGGAAACCGACATGATCGGTATCTCCCGTCCGATCGTGAAGCACAGCTTCATGATCAAGCATGCGTCGGAAATCCCCGAAGTCCTCAAGAAAGCCTTCTACCTCGCGCAGTCGGGCCGTCCCGGTCCGGTCGTGGTCGACATCCCCAAGGACATGACCAACCCGGCGGAAAAATTCGAATACGTTTTCCCCAAGAAAGCCAAGCTGCGTTCGTACAGCCCGGCGGTTCGCGGTCACTCGGGCCAGATCCGCAAGGCTGTGGAGATGCTGCTCGCGGCCAAGCGTCCGGTGATCTATGCCGGTGGTGGTGTGGTCATGGGCAACGGCTCGGCTCAGTTGACCGAGCTGGCTCAACTGCTCGACGCGCCGGTCACCAATACCCTGATGGGTCTGGGTGGCTATCCAGGCACCGATCGCCAGTTCGTAGGCATGCTGGGGATGCACGGCAGCTACACCGCCAACATGGTGATGCACAACACGGACGCGATCCTGGCCGTAGGTGCCCGTTTCGATGACCGGGTCATCAATGGCGCGGCGAAATTCAGCCCGAATGCCAAGATCATCCATATCGACATCGACCCGGCTTCGATCTCCAAGACCATCAAGGCTGACGTGCCTATCGTCGGTCCGGTCGAAAGCGTGCTGACCGAGATGGTCGCCACCTTCAAGGACATCGGTCAGAAACCTGAACAGCAGGCCGTCGCGGCCTGGTGGAAGCAGATCGACGAATGGCGCGCCGGCGGCGACCTGTTCCCGTACAACCGCGGCGACGGCTCGGTCATCAAGCCGCAGAAAGTGATCGAAACCCTGTGCGAAGTCACCAAGGGCGATGCCTTCGTGACCTCGGACGTCGGTCAGCACCAGATGTTCGCCGCCCAGTACTACCGCTTCAACAAGCCCAATCGCTGGATCAACTCCGGCGGCCTGGGCACCATGGGCTTCGGTTTCCCGGCCGCGATGGGCGTCAAGCTGAACTTTCCGGATGCCGACGTCGCCTGCGTGACCGGCGAGGGCAGCATCCAGATGAACATCCAGGAGCTGTCGACCTGCCTGCAGTACGACCTGCCGGTGAAGATCATCCTGCTCAACAACGGTGTTCTGGGCATGGTGCGTCAGTGGCAGGACATGAGCTACGGCGCTCGTCACTCGCACTCGTACATGGAATCGCTGCCTGACTTCGTCAAGCTGGTCGAGGCTTACGGTCATGTCGCCATGCGCATTACCGACCTCAAGGACCTCAAGCCGAAAATGGAAGAAGCATTCGCCATGAAGGATCGTCTGGTGTTCCTCGACATTCAGGTCGATGTCACCGAGCACGTCTATCCGATGCAGATCAAGGACGGCTCCATGCGCGATATGTGGTTGAGCAAGACGGAGCGGACATAATCATGCGGCACATCATTTCCCTTCTGCTGGAAAACGAACCGGGTGCGTTGTCTCGTGTCGTCGGCCTGTTTTCGCAGCGTAACTACAACATCGAAAGCCTGACCGTGGCACCGACCGAGGACCCGACCCTGTCGCGTCTGACGCTGACCACGGTAGGCCACGATGAAGTGATCGAGCAGATCACCAAGAACCTCAACAAGCTGGTCGAAGTGGTCAAGCTGGTCGATCTGTCGGAGAGCGCGCACATCGAGCGCGAACTGATGCTGGTCAAGGTCAAGGCGACCGGCGCCCAGCGCGCCGAGATCAAGCGCACCACGGACATCTTCCGCGGCCAGATCGTCGACGTGACCGCCAGTGTGTACACCGTGCAGCTGAGCGGCACCAGCGACAAACTGGACAGCTTCATTCAGGCCATCGGCACGACCGCTATCCTTGAAACCGTACGCAGCGGCGTCACGGGCATTGCCCGCGGCGACAAAGTGCTGAGCATCTGATTCATTTTGCAAAAATGGCCTGAAGGCCGAGATAACAGGGGAATTCCATGAAAGTTTTCTACGACAAAGACTGCGACCTTTCCATCATCCAGGGCAAGAAAGTCGCCATCATCGGTTACGGCTCTCAGGGCCACGCTCAGGCGTGCAACCTGAAAGACTCCGGCGTTGACGTGACTGTCGGCCTGCGCAAGGGTTCGGCTACTGTCGCCAAAGCTGAAGCACATGGCCTGAAAGTCACCGACGTGGCTGCCGCTGTCGCCGCCGCCGACGTCGTCATGATCCTGACTCCGGACGAATTCCAGGGTCAGCTGTACAAGAACGAAATCGAGCCGAACCTCAAGCAGGGCGCGACCCTGGCTTTCTCCCACGGCTTCGCTATCCATTACAACCAGGTCGTGCCACGCGCCGACCTGGACGTGATCATGATCGCGCCGAAAGCGCCTGGTCACACCGTTCGTACCGAATTCGTCAAAGGCGGCGGTATTCCTGACCTGATCGCGGTCTACCAGGACGCGTCGGGCAATGCCAAGAACGTTGCTCTGTCGTACGCTTCGGGCGTTGGCGGCGGCCGTACCGGCATCATCGAAACCACCTTCAAGGACGAAACCGAAACCGACTTGTTCGGCGAGCAGGCCGTTCTGTGCGGCGGCACCGTCGAGCTGGTCAAGGCCGGTTTCGAAACCCTGGTCGAAGCAGGCTACGCGCCTGAAATGGCTTACTTCGAGTGCCTGCACGAACTCAAGCTGATCGTTGACCTCATGTACGAAGGCGGTATCGCCAACATGAACTACTCGATCTCCAACAACGCCGAATACGGCGAGTACGTGACCGGTCCTGAAGTCATCAACGCCGAATCCCGTCAGGCCATGCGCAATGCTCTCAAGCGCATCCAGGACGGCGAATACGCCAAGATGTTCATCAGCGAAGGCGCCACCGGCTATCCATCGATGACCGCCAAGCGTCGTAACAACGCCGCTCACGGCATCGAAGTCATCGGCGAGCAACTGCGCTCGATGATGCCTTGGATCGCGGCGAACAAGATTGTCGACAAAGCCAAGAACTGAGTTCTGAGCGCTTGAAAGAACGCGGCCCGATGGCCGCGTTTTTTCGTTATGGGGCAAGGCTCTGGTATAAAGCTGCATCGTTTGCCGGCGAACGCTCGCCGCAGACCTCTGTCGAATTTTTTCAAACCGCTGCAAGGTAATGTCCATGAGCGAACGTCCCGAGGAGCCGAACAAGGCCTCCGACGCCGAAAGTCTGCTGCCGATCGATGAACATGTGGAGGAGGGCCGTGACGCCGAAGGGCGCAAGGTCCGCCACCGCGGCATCTATCTGCTGCCCAACCTGTTCACCACCGCGAATCTGTTCGCCGGTTTCTACTCCATCATCAGCTCGATGAGCGCGCAAAGCGCCATGAGCGCGGGCGACACCGCCGGCGCGAGCAAATACTTCGCCTTTGCCGCCATCGCCATTTTCGTCGCCATGGTGCTTGATGGCCTGGATGGCCGCGTCGCGCGTATGACCAACACCCAGAGCGCCTTCGGCGCCGAGTACGATTCGTTGTCGGATATGGTCGCTTTCGGCGTGGCCCCCGCGTTGCTGGCCTTCGGCTGGGCGCTGGGTGACATGGGCAAGGTCGGCTGGATGGTGGCGTTCATCTATGTCGCCGGTGCGGCACTGCGTCTGGCCCGCTTCAACACCCAGGTGGGCAAGGCCGACAAGCGCTACTTCATCGGCCTGGCCAGCCCCGCAGCGGCGGGTGTAGTGGCCGGTACGGTATGGGCGTTCAGCGACTTCGGTATTCAGGGTTCGAAGCTGTCATTCCTGGTGGCCTTGCTGGTTGCCGCCGCCGGCATGCTGATGGTGAGCAACATCAAGTACAACAGTTTCAAGGAGCTGGACCTCAAGGGCCGTGTACCCTTCGTGGCGATTCTGGCGGTCGTGCTGGTGTTCGCTGTCGTGTTCAGCGATCCGCCGCGTATTCTGCTGCTGATTTTCCTGGGCTATGCGCTGTCCGGTCCCGCGCAATATTTATTGCGGATGCGTCGCCGCAAGACGTTCGATTGAGTCGGGTTTAGGCTCATACTCCGTAGACCTTTGGTGCATCAGTTCCTTTGGCTACGGAGTCATCATGCTGATCAAATTGCTATCGGCGTCCGCCTGCAAAGAGTCGGACGTCACGCCAGAATCCATCTACCTCTCCCGACGCTCTCTGCTCGCCGGCTCCATGGCTGGCCTTGCGGCCTCCACGCTGCCAGGCTGGGCAGGTGCGGCGGATGCTGCCCGGTATCCGGACGTGGAGGCGGGCAAGCCGCCGGCATGGCTAGGCGAAAAACTTGCCGCTACTCGCCCCGAAGCCGTCACTGTCCAGGGCGAGGCGATCACCCCGTTCAAGGACGCGACCCACTACAACAACTTCTATGAGTTCGGTACCGACAAGGGCGATCCGGCGGCCAACGCGGGCGCCTTGAAGACCGAACCCTGGACAGTCGTGGTCGATGGCGAAGTGGGCAAACCCGGTCGCTATGCGCTGGAAGACTTCCTGACTCCGTATCAGCTCGAAGAACGCATCTACCGGCTTCGCTGCGTCGAGGCCTGGTCCATGGTCATTCCCTGGATAGGCTTCCCCATTTCCGAACTCCTCAAGCGGGTCGAGCCGACGTCTAGCGCGAAATACATTCGCTTTGAAACGCTCAAGGACCCCAAGGCAATGCCGGGGCAACGTTCGGATTTCGCGTTGATCGACTGGCCTTACGTGGAGGGGCTGAGACTGGACGAGGCGATGCATCCACTGGCGATTCTCGCAGTGGGCATGTATGGGCGCGAACTGCCAAACCAGAACGGTGCTCCGCTGCGATTGGTCGTGCCGTGGAAGTATGGTTTCAAGAGCGTCAAATCGATCGTGCGCATCAGTCTTGTCAGCGAACAGCCCAAGACTACCTGGCAGAGTATTGCGGCCAACGAGTACGGCTTCTATGCCAACGTCAACCCGACCGTGGACCATCCGCGCTGGACTCAGGCCCGGGAGCGCAGGCTACCGAGCGGGCTGTTCAGCCCCAATGTGCGGCAGACGGAAATGTTCAACGGCTATGCCGAGGAGGTCGCTTCTCTATATAGCGGGATGGATCTGAGGAAGGACTATTGATGAAGTATCCGCTCTGGCGTCTCGTTGTTTTCATTGCCGCCTGCATAGCGCCGGTACTGTGGCTTTATGAGGCCTGGATTTTCGCGCTCGGGCCGGACCCGGGCAAGGTGCTGGTCGACAGGTTCGGTCTGGGCACGCTCATACTGTTGCTCATTACCCTGGCGATGACGCCATTGCAGAAGCTGACCGGCTGGCCGGGCTGGATTGTGGTGCGCCGCCAGCTCGGGCTCTGGTGTTTCGCTTACGTCGTGCTGCACATGACGATGTATGCGCTGTTCATCCTCGGACTGGATTGGGGGCAGTTGGGAGTGGAGCTGGTCAAGCGGCCCTACATCATTGTGGGAGCGATAGCTTTCCTGGGACTGCTGGCACTCGCAGTGACATCCAATCGTTACAGCCAGCGTCGACTGGGCGCGCGCTGGAAGAAGCTGCATCGGCTTATCTATATAGTGCTGGGGCTCGGCTTGCTGCATATGTTCTGGATCGTGCGGGCCGATCTCAAGGAGTGGGCTTTGTATGCCTCCCTTGGAGGACTGTTGCTGGTGCTCCGAATACCGGCGATTGCCCGACGAATTCCGCGCCTGAAACAGGCAAGGGCGGCCGGTTCGGTAAAAACTTGAAATTAAGTGTTGACGTGCCTCTCAATGTCTCTATAATTCGCCCCACTTCCGGCGCAGACGGAAACGAAAAAGCCTTCTGATTCAATGAGTTACAAGGTTTTGAAGTGAGGTCGGCGAAGAAGCAGCGTCGATCCGGTTGATCGACAGCGGTGAGAAAAAAGAGTTTGACACGCGGTTGTAACGCTGTAGAATTCGCCTCCCGCTGACGAGCAACGCAACAGGTTGATCGAAGCGCAAGTG
>NZ_JBAJGT010000015.1:0-111365 GCF_036706555.1 Pseudomonas sp. JDS28PS106
TACATCGTGCGGTTTTATAACGAAGGTCGCCTGCACTCGACACTGGGCTATGTCTCACCAAACCAGTACGAACGCCAGCCGGCCTGAAATCACCTGCTGATGTGTCCGGAAAAAGTTGACCAGCACAGAAAAAGCGTCTGGTTCGTATTGCGGGGAGGGTGCAGCAGAGCTGGAAACTGGAGCGGGTAGAGGGAATCGAACCGTTACTCCACTGGAATTACTTAGTGTTGTGTAGGTGTGTAAGGCTAGAAATCATTTTAATTTCAACAAAATCATCAAGTTACATAAGTTTGCTGTCTTTTGCTGGTTTCATTTGAATGCGAACCGAGGTGCAGCTTGGCAGCTCGTTTTCATCGCTGAGCCAAGACTAGGGAAGCAAGGCAGCGTGGGGCTGCCTTGGCTCGGCCCTCAAAAAATTGAGCTGGTGTCGGGGGTGAGGCCCGCTGCTTTCATTTCCTTCACCAATTTGATTTGCCATGCCTCATTGGTATCCATTTCGGTATAAAGCACGCCGAAGAGATCTGAAGGGATCTCCGGATTACCTTTCTTCAGGAGCATGACTTTGCCTCGACCTAGCTTGCCAGTGAAGTATCCCAGCTCAAAAATCACGTTTTGCCGGGCTCTAGCGTTTGTGGCCGTGGTGCTCTCAGCTTTTCCTCCAACGTCATCAGGTGTGAGTAGCACCACTGCAAATGCAACGTCAGATTCATTTTCGAATTTTTCGATAATAGTTTGGCCTTGATCAGGCATCTCCCGCAGCACCACAGGCTTTAGGTGGAGCCGCTCGATGAATCTCGCCAACCCCTGTAATGCAGCTTCATCGTGCCCATGGACAATGAATACTTTGTTTGAGGGAACAGAGCTTTGTACAGGGCGTAGACTCTTCGGTTGAGCCTGGACGTATAATTTGTAGTCTCGGGCGAACGGTGCTAGCACCTGCCCTGTGAAACCATGGACTCCTGCAATGATCTTGTTGCTACCATTGCTGAAGTGCGCATGCCCGAAATTCAAAGCGAAGTTCGGATCATCTCCCATCCGTTGAGCGAGCAAGATAACTAGCCCCAACCTTTTTTCATCATCCAATGGCCAGTGCAGCGCTTGACCACGGCGTGCCTCTCCGCTGGCTGCAATGAACTCGTTCAAGTCAACTTCGGCGGTTAGTCGGCTATTGATAAGGGCCAAGGACGGATCACCCAAGGCGCGTGCGAGTGTCCTGAGGGGTAGCTCGCAGGTCTGATGCTGGGAATTTTGAAGGTCTAGGATGGCGTTATTGATCTTCGCAAAAACGTCGGCGCTGGTCATTCATCACCCCCGCCAAGGCGCTTCTCCACCGCTTTATCGATGATACGTTGTCGCACTGTTTCCTTGAATTGGTCGACTACTGGCCGGACGATGGGATTCGACGCATAGGAGCCCACACGGGCGTCGATTTCTTGATGCATTTCCGTGATGGCCTGTTCGATGCTCAGTGGATCGTGAGCGTCGTATGCAACAGACCCGAGCGTGCCGTTCAGTTCATTTAGCGCTTTTTCAGCTTCTGTTAGATCTCGCTGAAGCTTGTCCAACCCTTTAATCATTTTACCCATTCCTTGAGAGCTTTACCGGATGGTTATCGTGGCACAGTCATGGTAGCGCAGAGAATGGTTAGCAACGAAACCGGCTCCAATTCATTGCCAACCTCTCTCCCGGTCACTCCGATTTGCAGCAGCATCCATACAAGTCCGACACGGTGGGGCTCAGCGTTTGCGTTCGTTTCCAAAACCTACAAGGCCTTCGTCCTCCTATCCATGCGGGGATAGGAAAGCCGAAAGCGGAGCCTTGAAGACGAAACGCAGATAGATCTGAACTAATCCTAATTCAATCTATCAGGTTATTGAGGTCGCCGAGGTACATTGGCTGTTCAAAGCCTCCAAATCGTGGAAGCCATTCGGTATCCAGGTCTGGATCGATATCAAATCGATAGCTAGTTGTTGAAAACACAATCTGGGCGTCATTTTTGGTGGCGATTAGTTTTAGGCGCTTGAAGTAGTCGTCCAAATCCTCAGCGTGAATTTCCTGCTGACGGGGTGTATCGAAAATAAGCGTGCGAAATGGTGAGTTCGGATCGGCGGTGCATATTTCAAATAGGGCGGCGTGGAAGGCTAAGACAGTACGGGCTTTAGAGCTGCCTTTGATGATTCCCAGTTTTTCTGTGCCTAGTACTGGTTTAAAGTCTGTGTCGATACGGATATCTCTAGATATATTTTTCGACTTCAACGTGTCGAGCCACTCAGCCATTTTTTCAGCCAGGGTTCTCTTGAATTTCAGTACTTCCAGTGACTGTTCTCGTGCGGTGCCGAGCGCCTCTTGATCGCTCAAAGCTTTGTCGCGGCGGTTTTGAAGTTCAACATGGGCATTTTCTTGTGCCTGGTATTTTTTGAGTTTTGTTTTTTCCAGCTCAAGCTCAAATATTTCAGAGGCAATACGGCTGATTGCTTCGATGAACATCTCGATCCCAGCCTCCCGCTCAGCTAACCCTCGCTTCTCTGCATAATCGGATATCTGACGTTCCAGCCAGGACTTCTGTGTAGCAATAGCCTCGGCCTGCTGCATATTTGCAGTGCTGACCGTGTCTAAATCCTTGATTTGGTCGCGCAGGTAAAGAAGGCTTTTCCCGTATGAGTCTTTGCTTACAAGAAACATGCCGCACGATGGTGTTGTGCAAATTTCGCTGAAAGAAATGAATGCGCGACGAGCTTCTTCGTTCAAGTCAAGCGTTTCAATCTCGCTTTCGATTTCTTGCCTGATTTGTGCAGAACTCGTGATTTTTGCTTCAAGCGAAATTTGTTGGGATGCGAGGTCGCGGTGTTGACGCCTCAAATCGCTGATGAGGTGGTCAAAGCTATTAATGGTTTCGCTCTTGATATCTTTGGTCGACTTTAATTCGTCCAGTCGGGATTTAAGGCCATAGATTTCCCTGTCTGTCTCGGCCTCGGTTTTTTTGGTCGCAGGAAGGTCTTGTTTTAACCGAACAATCAGTTTTCGGCTGTCAACAATGGTCTTGTCTAAATATTCAAGTTCTTGCTTTAATGCAATGGCTTTTTTGGCGCTATCGAAAGAGCTTCTGGCTGGCAGTCCGACAGCTAGGCGAACCATTTCTGAGTACTGGCCTTTAATGAAACTTTGGCGTGCCGGTACATAGTAATCGGTGTAGCCAGTATCTTGATCTAGGTAGAACAGCGGGAGAAGTGCCGAAAAATAGGGGATGGTGCTGGTGTTGCCATTGGTTGTGAGTCTTTCAGAGCGAAGTGCCAATTTTTCAAGCATGAATCTCGAAAAGTCTTCTTCGTTGTAGAATCGGTCAATGGTTCTTTCGTCTTTGCTTACGGTAAGGTCGAATGCGCCTGCAAGCCTTCGGCTAAAAGATAAAGTCTCTCCCTTGATAATGACCTTAAGTGTGACTTTGGACGTGTGCCGAACAATATCTTCGCGAAATTGAACTTCTAAACCAAGGCAAAACATGATCGATTGAACAAGGGGTGTCTTTCCACTTCCGTTAGGGGCGTACAGCTGCGTTATCGCACGACCAAAGACCAACTCTTCAGAGGCCCAGCCGGCGCCATGGTTTGGCGAAAACTGTAGAGATTTAAATTTCATCAAGCTTGGCCTCAATATCACGTTCTTTGCAGATGTTTCGATACGATCTTTTTATCGTTAACAGTGCCAGGCAAAGCTGGCTCTCTTGCATGAGAACTTTATCAATAAATTTTTTCCCTGCCTCGCTTGTCTCGATTCGTGAATTGCTTTTGTTCACAGAGACTAAGCCAGTGTCTTCTAAAAAAGTCAGTGCTTTCACAGTTCTGACTCTTAGGTTTGCAGACCAGCCAAGCTCCTGTGTCGATCCTTTGAAGCTTGCAATGCTTTGTTCAAAGCAAGCCGAGATGAGCATCCCGATATCGTCCCGTTTGGGTTTTGCGCGACTACCCGCCAACATGACGATAGTCATTGCAATAAGGGGAATATGAAAAAGAGTCTCGTTACCCAAAACGTCACGATAATGTCGAGACGAGTAAGAGGTTTTAAGGTGCTGTGATTCCGAGCGAGCTACCTTCATGACTTCTTGAAAATTCATACCAGTTCTTCCCTGACCATCTCAGACAAAACTGCTCCAAAGACCAATCCGTCCTCTAGATCCGCCCGTCCAGATATTGTACTCAACTCGGTTCTGAGATTTTCCACGGCGCTGGTGACCGTATCCATATCGACTATTCCGCTGGATAATTTATGCGCAAGTTCGCCAATTTTACTCTGCATTTTCAACAGTGTGAATTCTTGAATCGAGTGTCGATTTATTCTGTACCAGGTCTCCCACTGAGACTTGAACGCTGCAAAGCTATTAATAGTATCTTCTTTGAAATTGTTGCGCTGTAGCATTCGCTGAAGTATGGAGACGCTTTTTACGGCATTTGGATCGCCACCTTCCTTGAGGACATGGTAAGCTGAGCGGGAGAGTGCAAGTATGTCTAAAAGATCATCAATTGCAACGCTGGCTTTGTCATTTAACGCACTTTCAGTGATGGTGCCTTTAAGCTCATATGAAGACTTGTCTTCGATCAAAGAAAGCAGTTGTATGATTATTTTTTGTATTTCTTTGGGGTGAAGATTGATTTCGCTATATTTGTAGATTTTGCTATGCGCGTTCGACAGGAAGCTGTCATCTTCTTCGTTGAGTATTTGGTTTCTAGGATCAAGCTCTAGGTGGGCTAGAAAGGCAAGTACTTCGTTGTCGGTTTTTGTTGATAAGCTTGGGATTAAGGCTTTTGTTTCGTTAATCAATGTCGGCGTTATTTTGCTCGACAAGGTGCCCGAGCTGGCATCGTCTATCAAGGCTTCGACATCGTCGTCAAAATTCACATTGGTGCAAATGACAACAGATAGGCACGCGTCACCGAAACTTTCAATATGCAGTAGTAATTTTCCGGCGAAGCTATTGGCAAGGTCGTGCGCGGCATTCTTTGGCTTTTTTTTGATGCCAAATATTTCTAGCGGGCTATATAGGTGGTTTTGTTTCGTCTTTGTTTTGACTTGGACGAAACGATAGCGAATCCCTGTTTTGTCAACCAGTTTTACTACATAGTCTTCGTGAAAGTCGCAAAATACTCGCTCGATAGTATTACTATCCAGTAGAGCCAAGCATTCTAAACTAGCTGCTCTGAACTGCGCTTTGAACCGGTGGATTGTGTCTCGCCCGTTCAGCTCGCGGGCTTTTACGTCGCTCAGTTTCATAGGAGGTACTCAATAGCCCAGCGCCTTTCGAGGTTCGAATTCAGGCAGTTAACCTTGAGGAGAGGGTGGAAGCAAGGTATCTCCCCGTTTCGCTCTGGAAAGGAAATAATTAGCTTACAGATGTATATCTGAAGCCCGCTATCAAGGCCTAACCTTGCTGGCGAGCAGTCGTACGCTGGAGTGAGAAATACTGACATGGAGGGATCGCATCCGCTGCAATCGACCCGCTATCGGGGCCGTGTCCTTGAGTGCGGTTATCATAAGTGGCTAAGCGCCATCAGTAAACGCCTGATCACCTTTGTTGCATGCGCGGTGTAGCAGTCGCCGGCTCCAATGCCTCGTCATTGGGAGAGGCTCAAGCACATTGGGTTATGCTTAAGATCACGTGATTTCCCTTCGTCCCCATGGCCGAGCCATCGGCTCCCAGCAGTCGCTTCTGCTGATAGCGTCTGATACTCATCCTTCCAATGTCGACTGCTGATCCTTCCACAGCAGGCTGACCGTCATTTTTCCGGGCCTTGAGACCTTAGCATGACCAAGCTGAGGAACGGGCGTTCATCGCTCGAAGTACGCTTGCCGTTCCTGCGGTGCTCGCTGACCTACGGTACTGAATGCATATTAGGGCTGCTATTGCCCGCACACGGTGTTTGCAAGGAAGGGCAGTGCCCCAATCTTGATCTTTTGGGGGGAACTCGCAGAGGTATGCAATCTCGACACTGCTCTGCGCCGAAAGCGTCTGTGGCACTGCATTCATTGGCTTGTAGAGGCTGGGCAGCTATCAGGGTGCGGGATGTCTAGGGTTTGGACTCAAAAGCATTGCGGTCGTAAGATAAGTGTAACTACCTACGCGGAGCTGTCATCTTGCCGAACGTATTTTTCTCCTACTGCCACGCTGACGAGGCGCTGCGAGATCAGCTCGAAAAACAGCTCTCCATGCTCAAGCGGCAAGGGGTCATCGAGACGTGGCATGATCGACGGATCGTCGCAGGTCAGGAAATTGATGCCGCCATCGATCAGCGTATTAATAGCGATGAAATCATCCTGCTGTTGGTGAGCCCTGACTTCATCGCTTCCGACTACTGCTACAACATCGAGATGGCTCGCGCTATGGAGAGGCATGAGTCAGGGCAGGCAACTGTGATCCCTGTCATTTTGAGAGCCTGTGACTGGCATCATGCGCCGTTTGGCAAATTAATGGGGACACCTCAGGACGGTAAGCCGGTGACCCAATGGCCCGACCGGGACGAAGCATTTCTGCAAGTGGCGAAAGAGGTTCGTAAAGCGGCTGAGAGACTGTGCAGTGCCAAGCCGACTTCCTCACCACAGGATGCTCAGGTTAACCGGGTTCTCGCTGGCACGGGCGCGCCCCTTGGTTTCGTTGGGCAGCGTTCAAGCAATTTGCGTTTGGCTAAGACCTTCACGCAACTCGACAAGGATCAGTTCCAGTTCGAAACCTTTGAGTACATTGCCCTGTATTTCAAAAACTCGCTCGCCGAGCTTCAGGCTCGCAACCTTGGATATCAGGGTGTGTTCCGCCAGGTTGATGGAAATCGATTCTCCGCTACCGTTTACCGAGACGGTAAGGACGTAGCGAAAGCCACAGTCTTTGTCGGTGGTCAGATGGGGGCCGGGATTTACTACAGTCATGGTGACGCATTCGGCGGGGGATCATTCAACGAGGCGCTTCATGTTGAATCGGATGATCAGAGCCTATACTGGCGAAGCTTGGGCATGTCCTTTCACATGCAGCGTGATCATAAGCTGTCCCAAGAAGGTGCAGCAGAAGCACTGTGGGGGCTTGTCATCGCAACCCTTCAGTAGGTTCGGTAGGCTTGATACCTCGGCCAGGGATGGGACGTAAACCTGATTTTTTGACCCCTAAACTTCAGAGGTTTACGGGGTAAAAAATTAGGTTACGTTCATGGTGTGTGAAGATGCTGGTCGCTCAATCAGTATGACGCTGCGGAGCGCTGTTCAAGCCCAGGTCACACATCTAGCTATTCCATCTCACTCATCAAGATGCCCCTTCTCCACGTCACGCCTGTAATGCATTTCATGAAGCCTGATATCGGTTTTCCCGAAGCCAATGCCTTCGCCTCTCACGCCCGTCACTTGCTGATCGGCCTTTATTGAAAGCCTACTTGGGCAATCACGGCCAAGCTAGCATGATTTACTAAGTCTGCGCTAAATTCCAAATAGATCAGACATGCCTCTGCGGATCCTCAATTCTAGTTCGTTGAGAAGAGCTTGGTATCGATCTCTGCGGCCATATCTATTTTGCTTGCGGGCAACTCGGAAGGCTCGGCTTTGGAGCTTTGTTAGCTCTGCAGCAATAAACTGGGCTCTGTCGTCTGCATTGGCGATGGAGTTTAGCTTCAGATCGTCAATCATCATTGCTGCTTGTGCGTGACGAATCGAGTTTGGGATTGGAGAGTACACAGGCCCTGGAGAGACTTTGATATTTTCCGTGTAGCTGTCAAAGTATGGGTGTAGCCATTTAAATTGACCGATATGCGGCTGTAAATAAGTTGCTGCCCTTACATTGTCATTGCCCAGGTCTTTTGTGGACTTCACAAAGTTGCAGGGTTGGCAGGCTATTACAAGGTTTAATGGATTGAACGCCCATTTTCTATAGTGAGGCTTTGACTTGTCTAAGTAATGCTCAATTGCCTCCCCCATGTTCCTCCGTTCTATTAAGATTATGCGGCGGCAGTAGTAGCATGATTGGTTTTGATTGGTTCTGAGAGAGAGGCGGACTGCTTCCCGAAGCGGTTTCAGAGATTTATCATCCCACTCCATACTGCTATTAAGAAAACTAGCAATATGAGCCTTATTGACTTTGTAACGCAAGATCTTTGCGTGTGCCAGTGGAAGAGGATCAGGGCAGTTCATGGTGCGCCCTCAAATACTCTAGTGAGTGCAATATTTCGTGCATCGGATCACCAGGCTCGGGATTCAATCCTAGGCTAAGCAAAGTATCAATCGTCTCGTAAAGTTCTATGGAATCAAAGTTTCCTTTGGTAATGTAGCTCAGGCATTTTTGCGTGAGTTCGATAACGACCGTTGATCTCGAAGAATACAAATGGAATTGATCTTTCAGGGCGGAATCCGTCGTTTTGCCAAAAAGTTCTGACGGTTGCCACCGTTGCCCAGCTGGGAAGCTGCATGTAAATGCGTCTTGATTAGGGATGCTGGCCGCTATGAGTGGAGAGTGTGTCGCAACTAAAATGGTTGCGTTTTTTGAGTTGAGGTCAAGTGTTTTTCGGAAGTCTTTTAAGATTTGTCTTTTGCCATGCGGGATGTAAAGAATTTTCTGGTTCGTCGAAGAATATTAATGCATCTTGCTTTGTGCAGTAAAGTGCTCCAAGTAGTGCTACCATGTAAGCGCGTTCACCGGAGCTCAAGTCGGAAAGGGTGTAATACTTGTTTCCTCTTTTGACTGAGATTGTTTGAAGTGATAGGCTCTTCTCTTTGAGAGCCGATGCAATTGCTAACGTGTCGAGATCATCCTGAAAATCTAGGAGATTCAGTGATGTTTCATTAGCTACGAAATCAGATAGGCTAGATTTTCGGTTTTTACCATATCTAAAATGCAATTTTATTTCGGCGTCAATATCAAGCTTGTCAAGGCAAAATGCGATAGCTTCAGGCGTTCTTGCTCTGATATTGTTTTTTCCAAGCAAGGCATCTGTGATTACACGAAAAGGAGCAATGTCTGAAATCATGTTATTAGCTACCTTGTACCCAAGATAGCAAATGTTGAATTTGTCGCCGCCAGGTTGCCATATTTTTCTAGGAAACTTGTCATTGTGCGTGCCCGAAAGGCAAAGAATTTGCTTGAACTGCCCTTGAAATAAAAAATTATTCCCTAGCGCTTTTTCAGTCGCTGATGCAAAAAAGCGCGATTTTCCTGTGCCGTTGCTTCCGGTGATAATATTTACTTTGTTGATTTTTATATCATGAAGTAAATTTTCGAATCGCTTTGACTCCGCGTCCATACTTTGGTTTTCTCCATATCGGTTTTGGCCAGCTAGGTGGCATTCTGACACTATGCTGTAGGTATTGGCTACAGTTGTATCCTTGCCTAGGATTGTTTAGACGTTGCGCTAGCGAGTCCACTTCGGAGGCATCGGAGTGACCGATCCGCCCATGTGGATTAGCTAGAAGCAGATTACTTCATTACTCATCCAGATTCGCCGCGAGATGCTGAATCAACTGGCGCGGGTTCTTCGTATCCACAATCTGAAAAATGATGTCGCGCTTGCTCTTGGGAGCTTTTTGATCACGGTCTTGGCTGCGCGCCGGATCGCCTCATCAGAGCCATGGATGCGCTCGGCCAATAGCAACACTAGGAGGGCGTCCGATAGGGGCATGGTCAGCTTCATAGCAGGATTGAGTTGAGTCATGAGGTGCCGGTCAAACCCGAAAACAGGTCGGTGCCATTCACCCTCTGCCAGGTGCTGTCACTGATTCCAAAAATCAGCCACCGTCGATTTTGCTAGTTGCAATTTCTCAGCAGTCTGACGCTGAGTCATGCCGGCAGCTTTGCATTCCTGGACACTTGCCCGCCGAGATTCACGCTGCTCCACACGCACTTGAGCCGGCCCTAGGTTTATCTGATCCGCGAGGTTTTCCAGCCCTCCAGCTTGGCCGAATGCGGCGAGCTCCTTTTCGATCCGCTGCATCACCGATGACAGAGGCTCATCCCTATCAACTGACGCACTGAGCACCAGCAGCGTTAGCGGATCAATACCTAAAACTTTCCCAATTGACTCCAGCTTCCCAAGCGTGACGTCCGACCGCCCCTGTTCGAGAAGCTGAACGTACGACCGTCCTGCTGCGCCGACGAGATCGGTTTGAGCCAAGGCATGAGTCGACCGTATCGCTCTGAGAGCCACCCCCAGGCCATCGCGCAGAGCCATGTCGTTTCCCCAAAACTGAGGATAAAGCCACGTTGTCATGCCCGGATCGACAGTATATATTGTGCCGCCTCGGGCTAATGGTATTGCCGGCTGCAGCGTTCGGAGCGCATGACCGCTTGCTCAAACGCAGCAGTACCCAAGGCAAGCAAACCGTTGGTGCCGAATTTCAATATAGGCCTAAGTCGTGTTTGGGGTGTTCCCTGAGATCGCCAGACCCTCGCTGCCCAGGCGCATGCGGTGTCGATTTCGCCCTGCTGATCGGCATGCAATCCAGCGGGGAGGGCACGAGTCAGCGCTACAAGGTTGGAAAAATACATTGGAAAGGTGAGGGGTTATGGGAGCGCCGCGACAAGTCCTGGCAGCTCAGGCGCTGGACTTCGGTATCACAATTACAGGCTATCTGTGTGCTGCTCGTTTCTATCCGCCTGTGCTGGTGGGTACTGTTTTCGGAGATGCAAAGGCACGTTTTAATGAGGGCACGATGATTCAAACGTCCGCGATCCTTAAGGCGTGTGAGGCACAAGGATTTTTGCTGTGCCAGACCCTCATGGGTAGCGTGTACGTCGTGTGTGATTGGGCTGGGGGCGATCAGGTGTTTAACGCGGATAGGGCTCTCCATTGAAGATTCATGTCTTGTCCGACCTCCATGTTGAATTTGAACGCTATGTCCCTGTCGAGACCGGGGCCGACCTCATAGTCCTCGCTGGAGACATCCACACGAAAAATCGAGGTGTCGAGTGGGCAAACCAGATGTTCAACTGCCCTGTCATTCACATCCTTGGAAATCACGAGCTCTACGGGGGCCACCTCGATCGTACCATTGAAAAAATGAGGCTCCAGGCGGCGCCCCATGTGCACATTCTTGAATGTGAAACCTTCATCGCCGGTGACATCCGTTTTCTCTGCGCAACGGGTTGGACTGATTTCACTTCGACTGGAAATTTTGCGGTGGCTTCATCTGTAGCCAGGGAGGAGATGAACGACTTTCGCATGATCCGATGTGGGCAGGGGTATAGGCGGATCAGGCCAGATGACCTGATCGCCAGAAATCGCGCGACCCGAGCTTGGCTTAATGAGGAGCTCAACAGGTCATTCGCTGGGAAGACGGTCGTTGTGAGCCATCATGCCCCTATACCTCAGGTCATAGGTTACAAACACGAAGGGCATTTGAATGCGGCCTATGCAAATGCTTGGCACGACTTGCTGCCTCTAGTGGATGCGTGGATCTTCGGACACACCCATCTAGCAGTCGATGTCGTGATGGGAGGCTGCCGCCTGGTGTCAAACCCCAAAGGCTACCCCCAAGAGGACACCGGGTTCGACCCTTGGAAGCTGATTGAGATTTGAGTAAATATGCTGCGAGAAAATGTAATGCGCGCCAACCCAGAAGGTGACCTGCCTTGGGTCGTGATCAAAGCCCGCGAACTCGACTGGGGTGTGTTAATCGACGCGTTTCTAGTCGACGCTGCCAAGGTCGGTGACAGATATGCGGCGCAGGTATTTGATGATTTATCTGGGCGTGCGGAGAACGGCTCCACTGTGGTTACACCACCTCTGAAGCTGGTCTGCTCGCAGGGTATGTTCAAGATGTTTAGAAGCATCTGCGGCAGTGACCACTACGTAGTCGCGTCGGAGTATCGAGACTGAGGTGCCACCCAAGGTAGTGCAAGCGCACTGCCCGTGTGTCGATGAATCCATCAGTGAGGGCTACCATGCTTCCGTCTGCGGTGATCTTTGACGCGTTCGGCACGCTGCTCGACATCAAGCATCGAACGCATCCCTATCGAATGCTCCTGCGTGAAGCTGCTCGCCAAGGGCGTGCTCCCCGCGCCGACGATCTGCGCTCCCTGATGACCTGGAACTGCTCGATAGGTGAGGCTGCTGAACAGTTGGGTATTCGTGTCTCTGCTGAACGTATGGAGGCAATCCAGGTCGCGCTGAATGAAGAGCTTGAGTCAGTGGTGCCCTTCGCTGACGGACTCGAAGCCGTTGAGATGCTCCGTGGTGCCGGTGTTCGTGTCGGCATCTGCTCAAACCTTTCGGCGGCTTACGGCGCAGGTGTGAAGCGGCTTCTCTCTGCTGCGGACGCTTTCGCTTTCAGCTTTGAGATCGGCGCTATCAAGCCTGAACCGTTGATCTATGAAGCCATGTGCGACTCGTTGGGTGTTCAGACCCATCGGTACGTACTACCAGGAGCGCCATCAATACTGATGATCGGTGATTCGCCCCGCTGCGACAGAGATGGGCCCCGCACGCTTGGGATCTCGGGACATCTTTTGACGAGGGGACGGGGTGGGATAGAGAGCCTCGTTCAGTTTGCCCAAATGGTTCTGCAGTCCACAGCGCAGTAAGCGACCTACGCTTGCGTCATTCCGATGCAGGATTTTCAAACTACACAGCAGAGCCCCAGCACCTGGGGTGACCAAGATGCTCTGGGGCTCTTGCTATTGGCACCTGGTCAGAATGAAAAGTCTGGCCTCTTCTGTACAGAGAACTGCCCAGGCGCTTTTCCGCGTTCGAAGGCGACCAAGTAGGTAATCTGAGCCTTCATGGGTTTCAGTCCCGGCTGCTCGCCTCGTGTTTTCAAGTAAACGTCGCGGGTGGCGTAATGCACAGTTACCTGGTGCCTGTGCAAATCGTCGATCATTTCCTGCAGTTCGTCGTAAATGGCGAGCTTGTCGTGCGCTGAGAATTCGCTCGCACAGTCCCGGTACTCGTGGAAATAGTCAGTGAGCGAGGCGAACACCCCATGGGCATCCCGTCCAATGTCGAACCCTGGCTGAATCAAGTCCAATGTGGAGGTCTCGGCCAATTGGGCAAGCTGATACCCCGTTGTGATGGGGGAGGTAGGCACCGTCACGTAGTCGCGCTCAATGCGTGCTTTTTCGGCCTGGATTTCGTCATCAGTTGGGAGGGCAAACGGCTTATTGAAGGCGTCGACGTCCTCGAACTCGAAGGCACTGGCGAGCGCGCGCCGAGTATCAAAGCTTGCCGATTTGGCATTTTCGACGCGTTGTATCGTTCGAGGGCTAATGCGGGCGAACTCGGCCAAGGTCTCCTGAGACCATCCGAGTGCCTCCCGCATCAGGCGCACGACAACGGCGAGTTCTTCGAGATTTAGCAATCGAGGTTGGCCGGAATGAGATTGGCTTTGCATGGTGAAGATCCGTCGTGGGGTTGGTGTGGCTGATGATGAGGCTGACATCCAGGTTCCAACACGACAGCACCACGACAGGCGCCTGTGATCAGCTTCATTCAAAGCGGCCAAGCAGCGTAAAATACAGCGCTGCTCATCACCATAACGTAGAAACCTGACAGCGCACACAACGGCCCACTCTGTTGCCGCGAAGCCCGCCGTTCGTATCACATGAGAGTACGCCAATGACTGTAAATTTGAGTGAAGAGGAAATGCGCGCAGCGCTTTTCGGATCGTCACCTTCCGTCGCTCACGATGAAAAAGAAAAGGCCTCAGTCAAGCCGGTTAGTCAGGCTCCAGCGAAGCCGGCAGCGCGTAAGTTTTCATCCCCACGGCTTCGAGTCACTCTCAGAGTGACCAAAGTTTTTGAAGGGGAGGAGGAGGTCTTCACTTATGACGCCAATACCTTAAGCCGCCTGATTGCAGAGCAAGAAGCCAAGGCAGCCGCGAAGAAAAAACGGTTCAAGTATTTCGAGCTTGTTTCCATCGTGTCTGTTTGAGCGACTTGGTTCGAGGCGGAAATTCATCTCTGCGTTGAAGGTGAGACGTGCTTTCCAATGGCCGACGTTCGGAGCGCGCAGGAGTGCTGGGGCAGTCTCAACCAACACGGCGAATGCAATGAGGAAATTTCATTTTTGAGACATTTGATCCAAAATAGCGACATTTTTTCCGACGCATCCCTTAAAAAATTTTAAACGCGACGGAGTTTATATATTTGAAGACAATGAAAAAGCAGCGGTGCCGGTGATATCGCCGTCAGCCAGGTTGCGCGCGGTTTTTTTCGCTCTGGAGTGTTTTTTGATCCTGCCTTTTGGTTGTACGCAGGGCCGGAAGGTCACGCTGGTTGATGGTCATTCAGGGGCGGGAGCGAGGTCGGGTTTAGCCGCCAAAGGCGGCTACTTTGGCTTTGAATACAAAGGCAGGGACGGCCAAAGGCCGACAGAGTGCGCCCAGAGCTGTACCACTTTCGGACAACACGTCTAGCTAATTTTCGGCTACTCGGCCCGCAGCTTCCAACGCCTCGGTGAGCGCGTCTATCGCATCAGCCAGCCTACGATCCTCCCTTGCGTCACCCGAATGCGGACGGAATGATTGATATGTTTTTGGAGAGCAATTGTACGAACTCCTGACGGATGACAGGGTTATCGATGTTTTCAATTTTTCGTGGTTTACAACTTCCCTTGCCTGTAGAGTTTCAGTGTAGTGAGCTCGAAGTATCTGGATAGCGTTCCTTGTTATACGAGGGATTCGTCGGGCTACCGATATTGAATTAGTTGAGGCTGAATGGCTGGTCGCCTGACCATGTTTCGGAATTCCGATGCATGGTTGTAGCCCGGTCTATTATGTTGGTTTCTTGGATCGGGAGTCATGCTTCGAATTCGATTTGGAATCTTTGTATCCAATCACTAAACTCCCGTAAGACTGAGCAATGTAGAGGGGCGTGTGTTCACCAACGCCGTGGCCCATTTGACGCATAAGGTTTATATTTTTTATATGTGCTAGTAAGAAGTTATGTAGTTTATGTCTTTATTCTTTTGGGCTCATTTTTATCACATTTCTAGTAGTGATTTAATGAGGGTGTGATTGCCGGAAAAGATTAGTGCAGGGTGATATCTAAAATATTCCCTATGTCTTTCTATGTTTGGATTTTTTAGTTCGTGTCAAGCTGGGAATGATGTTCATCATGGTCTGCCGCTCGATCGGCAGCGTTGCGGGTAGCGTTATATTTAAATTTTTTATTCCATAGATGACACCTATGCTCATGTTTGAGCGATAGTGGGCGAGCTGCATGTAATGGCAGTCGTGCTGGCCGTTTTTTGGGGCAATAATAATGGACTTCTCAATTTTCTTTCGCTTGAAATTACTGACAGATAAAAAGTAGCAAGGGCTCGGATTACTCCTGAGGAACACCTCGACGGTGACGGATAGGTATGTATCACTGAATTTTAGGAGTACAGTGGTTTCCTGTATCGATAGAATGAAACCTATTGGGTTTGTTTCAAACTCCAGTGGCCCCCATGCTTTTAGAAATATCACCCGGTCGCCGGGAGTGAACGTGAGCCCGAAAGACTTGATCGACGGCCCCGCCTTAGGCTTTCTTCTGGTGTGCAGCAGTTTGCTCAGCATGACCGCTTGGCGATTAGAGGGCACTAGCGCCAAGGCCTGTGTTCTGAGCAGTAGCGTGAATAGGCGGGACAGTTCGATATCGAAGTATACCTTTGTCGACTGCTTCTTATTGTCCATGTCGACGTGATCAATGGAGTCGGACTCATTATGCATCCCACGCACGCTGAGGGTTAAGGGCATGTCGTCTCTAGTGGAAGACGAAACATTACTGGCAGAAGCCGCATAGACGGTGATGAAAGGATATGCAAGGGAGATCAGATGCTGGGTTTTACTGACAAAGTCTGGCAGCCCTGAATAAGAGGTGGCATGGATCAGCAATCTGTGACGGCTAGTCATGCCACGCAGCAAGGTCAAGATTTCATATTTTGAGTAGGTGTCTGCGTCGAGCGCGATAATTATCGCTTCATTTCGGCTGAAAATAGCTTTGTTTAAATTTTTCGATGCGACGACTACTCCATAAGGTATCGAAAATTTCTCTATTTCCAGGGCCGCAGGAGCGATGATGATAGGGCGCGAGTCAAAAAGCTGCTGGGAAGCCACTGACAGTAGTGGCAACAATTTATGGAGCATGTTAAGTGGACTTGTGTACACGGTACTTATTCGGTTATTCAGACATTGACGAATGACTTCCGATATGGATGGATTTGGCGCCTCCCTCCGTTGAAGCGATACCCTTTCAAGGCAGTTATCGATTTCGTATTCATAGAACTGCGGCGGGGGGGAAAAGGACTCTACATTGGTTAACGCGTTGTGCAATGAAGATTCCAAGTAGTACTCGTTGGATAGCATGACATTGGAGCCTATCAGCTTCACTGAGCTGTTCGCCTGCAGACGTGTCAGCGCGTGATCTACAGCGTCGCCGCTGCCCCTTAGGATCGCGCTGAGGTATTCCCGATCTACTAGGCTCACCCCTCGGCTGCGGGCATACGTGAGCCAGAGCAAAAGCTTGGTCTCTGTTCGGAAAAATTCCGCTGGTGAGACAAGTATCCTCGTTTGGATGTCCAGCGCTAGGCGTTGGTGTGTGATAGGACTTTTTAATGGCATTGGTGCACGGCACAAGATCGGCGCGAGCCTGGTGGGAAAGTTGAGAAATGAAAGATGCAGCACTGCCGCTTCCAAATCTTTCCTAACGTGCCAGACCTGATGGATCTTGAAAGCAGAGTACTGGTCGAAGTAGTTCTCCAGCATCGCGGGGGTGCGGGCATCAAGGATCCTCGCTAACAGTACTGGGTGTGCGCCAATCCTGAGGAGGGCCTTGGTGAGTATCTGATGGTCGATAGGAGGCGGTAAGGTCTCTAGGATGGTCGGGAGAGCCAATGAGTAATGTTGCCGTTGCAGCGGCGCCTCCTCCAACCAAGTAATCGATGGTATAGAGCGGTTGGAGTAACTCAGTCGAACGGAGAAGCAAAGGCCTGGGCTGATCAAGTGCCTATTGCACAGCTTGAGAGAGGCTGTGGCCACCTTGGGTCTTCGCTTAATTGCCTTATGTGAGACCTCCGCCGTGGGCTGATCTGACTCCGACGCCGCTTGACCAGGCGCAGTCGGCCTCGTCCCAATCCGCAGGTAGCTGAGCCGTTGGTGTCCGTGGGGCGTGGCCTCGACGCCGATAATCAGAATGAGCGTCAGCATGGCGGGAGCGAAATTACCTTACCGTTAATCAGGCACTCTTCTACTGAAGAAAGCCTGAGCAGGTCTGCTCGCAGGTTAGAGTTCTCTGCGGCTAGCCTCTGAAATTCAGACTTGTACCGAGACCTAGTTTTTTTGGGCTTGGTGGTACCAGAATGTCTCGGGAGGTTTAATTGAGCAAGGT
The DNA here is from genome assembly GCF_036706555.1 of Pseudomonas sp. JDS28PS106. Taxonomy (NCBI): domain Bacteria; kingdom Pseudomonadati; phylum Pseudomonadota; class Gammaproteobacteria; order Pseudomonadales; family Pseudomonadaceae; genus Pseudomonas; species Pseudomonas sp. JDS28PS106. The sequence goes on from NZ_JBAJGT010000015.1 coordinate 17,321, forward strand.
GTGAATTTGCCCAAGTAACAAGGCTTGCGAGCTCATCATTTCCCCGGCCCGTATAAAAAAGTTGTCGATCGCATTGAAGTGTGCGGCTGAGTGCAGACAAGTTTATCTTTCCGGACTTCATCTCTATAGCGAAATCATCATGAGTAGCGAGTGCCAGAAGGTCGCGAAGCTTTTCCCCCAAGGAGGTGTGACATTTCAGGCCTAATAGGTACTGGATGTATTCACTTCTTTCCATTTTTCCACTTCGCATAGGCTTTCATATGGATGCAGTCGACTACGATCGTGATTGAACCGTCTTCGCTACCGCTGTCTACGATTGTGTATTCATCGTTTGTAGATATCGCCAGGGGTTCAAGATGGCGAAGTAGGGCGTCTAACGCCCGGCATGTCTCCTCATACTCCTTGAGGTAGTTTTTTGGGGAGGGCGCCGAAACGCTTTCATTGGCGGGTTGCACCTCGCCCATTCTGCTCAAGATTTTGGTGAGTTTGTCGACGTTGGCTGTAGAGTTAGAAAGCTCCAGCTCTTTGAGATCTAGGGCGCGGGAGAGTTTGGCGATTTCCAGCTTGTCATCTTCGAGCAAGCCACTGGCGTGTTTGATGTCATGGTATTTGGATAGAATCATCTCGCGGTAGTGGCTACCTGATCGCATTAGGGCCGATCGTGAAATGTGGACATGTGATGCGACAAATTCAAAAAAGTCGGTCGACGTCGTCGGTACCCACCGCTTCGGAATTTCATTATCGAGCACTTGACGTATTAAATCCTTTGTGCGCTTAAGCTTGGCCTGCTGCCATAGTTTGCAGTTGCTATCCATGTCCTATACCTTCCAAGGCGTCGGGGTAGTGCAGTAGGAAATTCCGGGACAAGTCCTTAAGTGTCCAGCCTAGGAGTCGTAGCTGGGTGGCGATCTGCCCTAGGTAAGCTTTCGGGCTTGCGACTTCATACTCCACGGTGCTGTCGAAGCCCTTTAAATTCATTGCCCGCGCCGCACGCCTGAGGCTGGCTATATAGTTTTCATTGGAAAATGATGGGTATTGGCTAGAGTCCAGAAGATCGCTTACGATTTTTTGGATGGGATCATCCGTCATCACCGCAACGGGATGCTTGGTAAGGATTTCAGGGTCACGGATCAGGTACCGCTTTGTGCTGTGCTTGGCGTCGGCTAGCGCCGCATTCATAAGATTCGTGACCTGCTCATAACCAGAGTACTCGACTGTGGAGAGGCCTTTGTCCTCACGGTAGCTCCGTATCATGATCTCTGTTTCGCCAGCAGCTTCTAGCTGTGAAATTAGGGTTTCAATTGATTTGATATGACGCTGAAGTTGCCTCATCCGAGCATTAATTCCCTCTAGATGATCGAGTGCGTAAACTGCGAAGGGACACATCCCGCAACGCCTAGGCCCTTTGGTGATAAGCAATACTGCAGAGGTACAGCGACCGTTGAATACGCAAATGCACGTATCAAAGAAACCTAAGTCTTCAATCAACGCTACTTTGATTAGGTCGTAACCTGTTTCTTTGGTCTCGATAAGCCCATCGGTAAGGCTGATCATGTGCTGCGCTTCCATGGCTTGCTTCTTGTCTGTGAGCAGGGAGCTTCGAAGCGCTGACTCTGGGGCAGAGGCCTTGACGGGTTTAGCCCCTGCCAAATTACTCAACAGTTCATGATCAAAGGCTTCAATGCGCATGTCGGCGATCTCCATGGAATAGTCCGTTCCAGGCCGAGGGCCACTTGCATAGTGGTAGGTCTGGAGGAGATTCGTGTGCCCTACCTGCTTCATCACTTCACTTGGTTCTGCTAGGCCCCGCTCTAGCATCCACGTGATATACGTGTTTCTGAGAGAATGCGGGGTGTGCGGAGTGGTGTATTCTGGTGTGCCACGTCGGGGGTACGCGAGAGTTTGCTCGACTTTGGTGACAAAGTTGTATTGGGTATCCTCTGGTGCGATGGAGTTCCAGACCTCCTGTACTCCGCGCAGAATAAGGATCCAGTAGCTGCTGTAGGCGGCGTCAGAAAACGCGCTGTCGGTTTTTCCGTATGGGCTTCTAAATAGCCATCTGGTTTCTGGATAGCCGGAGTGTTCGTCGTCCTCGAAATAACAGGCTTCTGGGGCTTGAGAGCATATTCGTGTTTGAAACTCTGCCTCATCATCAAGCCATTCCATGATGGAGCGCTGCAGTCTACAAGTCCGATGTGAGTAGATCTTATCTACCATCAGAAATAAGGCGGTGTAGTAAGAAGTGCCATCTTTGTGCTGGCATCTATAGTTGTCTAGACCGAGCCATTGAGCATTCTGCAGTCTTTGCCCGGCGAATAGTCCAACAGATATCATGCGAAGTATAGAAAGCCATGGTGCGCCAGTATAAATTTGCTCCTTGCTGCCAGGTGTGATGTGATAGTTATCCCAAATCCAAGTATAACAATTGGGGACTTGCTTAATTGGCACCTCTACAGTCTTTTCGGTTTCAGAAGGTGAGCGTGTGATAAGGGTGTACTCTAAGCCAAGATCGGTCAGATCTATCCATTCAGATCGCGATATTTCGCGGATTTTTTTATTAGAGATTTTTTGATTTAAGCAAAAATCGCGCAGACTTCTCCCGATACTGTCCAAGGCTGATACGTAATGCCTGACCACACCAACGCTGAATGGAGGAAGTATCTGTTTGTCGGTTCCAGATTTTCTTGGCCCGCTGCCCTGGGAGTCCTTTAAGTCGATGGGGTTTGCAAAGTCTTCATCGAGAGCATATAGCCCCGCATCCCGTGAGCGAGCGTGATTGTCGAGGCAGTACTGAAAAAAGCTTTGGATTGCACTGACGAATGACTTAGATGCTGGACTGTCACGCTGGAGCTTTATCGCCTCTAATAGAGGGAGTGGCAATGGCCCGAGTGACTGAAATCGAGGATCGCTAGCGGGCAGCATCCGCTTCCAAAAGAACACTGCTGAAAAATCGTCTACTCGGACAGGAATAGGAACGCTGCTATGAGGGTTTTCTTCTCGCCACTTAGGAAGGTAGGCGAATAGGTAATCGCACAGTTTATAAACTGGTGAAAGTAGCGTCTTTCTGTGATGTTTTTTAATTTTGCGCCCTAGCAAAAACTCGTTGTAGGAGTCCAGAAATGGAAACCAATCGGCACTAAGGTTAATTGTTTCTTCGACGGGGATTCCTATGTAGCCTTCTTTTTGAAGCCATTGGAAACCTGCTCTGTTTTTTACTGTGATATTTGCAAAATAAATTTCAGATGAGCTATTTCCTTCAAGTCTAATCGTTTTTTCTTTCTTCCGTTCACGAGCAATGTAAGCGCCAACTTGGATGCTCTTTTTTTCGTTGAAGGATTTGGCGTAATATTCCGCAAACTGTTCAGGGGTGTCAAATTTATAGTTTCCGTACTGACTTGGCCCGATAGTTTGTGTGTAGGCTTGAATAAGCTTCACCTGATCGGCTGATAGCACGCTTGGATGCTGCCAGTGAAACTGTTCTAGCCAAGATGTCAGTCGAAAATATCTAAATGGATTGTATTTGTAATTTTCAGGTGGGGCTGTTTTGCGACCTTTCGATATCTCGGATACAGCGGCCCATGCCTCCGTAAAGTCAACTTGCTCAATGGTATGCCAATTTAGAGTAAATAGTGTGTATTTCAAACATGTCTTTAGATTGGTGTTGTTGCCTCGCATGGCAACTTCGGAGAAAAAATTCTCAAGGTGTGCGTTCAGGCCGGGAACTATCAGGCTCACGGAACCTTGTTGAAATGATATCGGTAGAAGTAAATACTCGTGGCGCCAGAGACAGAGCATAAGTCCGCGAAGGGGTGTTTTAAAGCCTCGAATGGTACGTATGGTCGCGTTTGTGATCCCGGTTGCACTCTCAAAAAGTTTTCGTTCGAGGTTTTCGTTTGATGTTCCAAGCACCGATAGATTGAAGGCGGCTTGAACTTGCTCTTGAGTAAGGCCGACGCCTCGAATGCTGTTCAGCCATTCGAGGGGAGCATATTTCACCAAAATGCTTTTGTTGGTTTCCTCCCAAAATACCTGGGGAGTAGCGCCTCTCTCGTGCCGAAGCTCACCGTACATTAGTTCAATCGATGCAATGGTTGATGAGCGGGGCTGATTCTCGGAAATAAACTTTACCTGGTCAAGTGAGGTATTGATCATTGGGCTTCCCGCTGCTCGTTCCGCTGTTTATTCTTGATGGGGGTTGCGTAGCTGCGGGTCATATCGCCGGTAAGGCTGTAGGTGCCTTTGGGGTTGTGATCCTCTTTGCGGTGGTTGATCAAGCGGTGGTTAGAGTTTTCGATGGCTGCACTACCGGAGATGAGTGATTGCCCGTATTCGATCAGTGATGAGCCGTAATAGGCGTCGAGATCTATCTCGTTGGATTGGCCTGCCATGGAAAGATCGGCTACCTCCATGATCATGTCGACGATGATCTGGTCGTCATGGCAGTAGCGCATGGTCGTGCTAAGTTGTTTATGGCCCATCAAACGCTGAATCCAATACACATCCAGCCCTGGCTTGTTGCTTCCCTTTGCCCGAGTACAGTTTTTCAGCCACGTGGCATAGAAGTGACGCAAGCTATGTAGCGTGTAGAAATGCTGCTTCTCATCGCCATCAGTCTGGGCTTTCTTGAAAGCGCGGTTGCACGTTCCATTGAGCGTCTTAAACGGAGTGGAGGTGCAGAGGGGCATGCCGTATTTTTCGGCAGTAGACTGCACAAAGAGGTAGTCTTCCGCTACCACGTGAGGGCGCTCCTGTAAGTAGGTCTCCAAAGCCTCGAATAGCATGTCCTTCAGCGGCGCTAGGATGTAGATCCTGGCTGTTCTCCGTCCCTTGTTCGGCAGCTGTTTCTCTTCTTTCTTGATTGGGTCGCGGGCGCCATTGGGATCGTGCACCTTCATTGTTCTGTTTTTCAGATCAATGTCGCTAAGGCGCATCTGCATGGCCTCACTGAACCGCAGGCCTGTGGATGCCAGTAAGATCCAAAGAAGCCTATCTCGGCTGTTGTTTGCTCGTTGGATTGCTCGGATCAAGCGGTTGCGAGGAAAGTCTTTGCCGGCGAAAGTCTGTTCTTGCACCTTGGTAGAAATGCGAGGCCTGCGCTTAGTGGCTTTGAGCTTTGCACCCTTGATGCAGCCAGCAATGATGCTGTTCTGCTGAAGGCGTAGGATCTCAAATCGGGATCGGACGTTGCTTTTGGGCTGGAAGGGGGCGAGGGGAGCTGCTGCCCTGTTGCTGGCCGCCGCCCGATCTAGCTCGTGCTCCTGTAGCGCTACCTTTTTGCTGAATTCGCTGAAATTATTGATGGCCGAGCAGTGCTTACCGCATGACACCTTCGAAATAGGCGTTTTGCCTAGGATCTGGGCTATCTGGGCCAGTTGAGGGTCATCGCTCAAAGTGGCGTCTTCTAAGAAGCGCGGGTAGAGGCTCAGGGCTCGCTGCGCATTGGTTGGCGAGGGAGGGTTGCCCAGATCCAGCATCCCCAATTCGCACATGTAGTCGAGCATGTGAGCAACGTGCTCTGCGTAATCTTCTCGGGCGCTTTCAGAGAGGCCTTGGGATTCCTGCATGTCTACGACGAATCGGTTGAAAAGGTCGACCGGCATACCGTCCGCATCGAACAGCCTCCGGTACCTTCCGACCTGCACCAACATGAAATTCTTCATCCCAATCGCCTGAGTTAATAGCTTGCCCTTAAGGGCATGGTCAGCTGGTAGTGTCTTCAGTTCTCAGCGCTGCTGAAAAGTCGATTTAGATAATAATTGACAGGGTCTGCTTTCTGGTGTATATAGTAATGGCCGAAAGGTCTTTGCTTGTCAACGCCAATGCCTATAGCTAATGGCTATAAGGTTATTTCGTTTGGCTATATTTGTTTGGCTTGCGTTTGGCGGTCGGGTCGCGGGTTTCTGGCCCTCAGGTGCGGGGCGGTATTTCAAGAGCTCGTAGCCTTGCGGCGCGTTGGGGCGAGGTCGGGCTTTTTTTGTGCCTTATAGGCTCTGAGCGTGTGGCTTGGCTGGGGCGCTCTCGCACGCTTCGTTGCGCGTAATTAATCGTCTTTCCTGTTGCACCCTCCCAGTTTTTCGCGGGATGGTCAGTCTCTTCTCTCTTTTTTTTGCTATTTAATCTTGCTCGCCTTGGCTCGGTGGCCATTGGCCTTATTGGCACTCGGTCAGCTTGACTTGCGTTCGGTAGGTGTGAGTGCTGTTTGCCGACCTGGGGAGGGGGTATTGGTGGTGGATTGTTCTAAGGTGCACCTTGGTGCAGATTGACTGCTCTCCCAGGATGCCAATGCGTACTTGGGATTAGGGCCCGAAAGCCTGCGCTCTTGAGGTGCCTGGTAAGAATCGGATGTCTGAGGCTCAAGAGGTTCCGTGGTAGGGCTAACCGCTTGATAAGGAAGGGAAAAGCTTGGAGCGGGTAGAGGGAATCGAACCCTCGTCGGAAGCTTGGGAAGCTACTGTTCTACCATTAAACTATACCCGCTTTGGGATGAACCAATGCGTACCGCGTGTGATGCCGAGTAAGAACCCTCAACTAAAGCTTGGGAAGCTTTCGTTTTGCCACTAAACTATACCCGCTCGAAGCGGCTGACTTTGTACCAGATGCGGGTTCGGATTTGAAGCGCTAATTGCGCCGTACAACTTGTCTGCGCCAGCGAGGCCGGACATGGGCCGCTCGCCGAGAGCCGCTTGCGAGGCTTCGACGATTGGCTGCCGGATCCTGGCGACGCCAGGTTCAGAAGGCGTACGCATGGTGCTCCTGAATGGGGGCGTGATGGTAGTGCTGCGGTTCGACGAGGGGTGTGGCGGGCTTGAGAAAGCCAAGCAACGCCTGTTTCGTGTCCCGCGCCGCGGTCTTGTGTTCCATGTCCAGAAAATGTCCTGCCGCTTCGATGCGGCTGAAGTGGCTGTGCTGCACGTAATTTCCGAACATCACGGCGTCATTGGCTGCGGTGTACTTGTCCCACGCACCATTCATGAACAGCACCGGCACGTTGATCAGTCGGGCGGCCGCCAGGTAATTGTCCGGGTCCAGTTCCAGAACATGACTGATGTGATAGTGCATCTGGTCGTATTCATGCAGGTCCAGACTGCTGACGTGCCGGAAGTTGAAACGCTTGAACAGGGAAGGCAGATGCTGGCCGATCGTTGCGTTGATCAGCTGTCCGATCTGGTAACGGTCGTGATTGCCAAGGTGAGTCAGGCTCCTGTGCAAGTAATCGCGCATGTGCTCGTTGATGATCGGCGAGAACGATGAAATGACGGCTTTCTCGATGAGTCTCGGACGATGCGACAAAGCCACCAGCGCGGCAGCGCCGCCCCATGAAAACGACATAACGTGCTCAGCCCTGAAGTGATCGATGAGTTCCAGCAGAATCTGGCCTTCCATCTCCCGCGTCAGAGGTTTCTCATGGAGATTGTGCGGCTTGGATTTCCCCGAGTAGGGCTGATCGTAAAGTACCACGTTGAGTTGCGGATGAAGACTGCGCACGGTCTGTGCGAATGATGCGGTGGTCGCCAGCGAACCGTTGACCAGGACGATGGTTTTTTCAGCGCCCTCGGCACGATAGAACTCCGTGTAAATCCGAAACTCTCCCTGTATATCAAGCACGGCAATTTCTGGCGTCATAGGTGTATCTCCTGGCAAAACAGATGTGTGCGCGAGCGAGGTCACGCGCGGTTCGTAACAGGCAGGCATTAGCCGGTAATAGGCCCATGTCGATCCGAACGATCTGTCCGACAGGTATTGTTATTGGCGGGCAATTTGTCGTGAGCCCAGCGGGCTCGGTACGGCAAAATGTTTCTTCGTATTTGGGGATGACCAGTCAGTCACGTGTGGACCGACGCTTGGATTCAAGCAGGGGATCCCTGATGTCGCAACAACCGTTCGTAACTCCCTGCAGGGTTCCGCCGAACGGTTGTGACTTTTTCAGATCGAGGCGATTTGAGCAGCTTCCAGCGGTCGATAGCTGCCAGGCTCTAGGTCGGGCGACAGGGTGATGGGACCCATGCTTTCGCGATGAAGTGCCAGTACCTTGTTGTTGAAATGGCCGAACATCCGCTTCACCTGATGGTAACGACCCTCGTAGATCGTCAGGCGTGCACAGCGCGGCCCCAGCAGTTGCAGGATCGCGGGCTGGGTGGTGACGTTTTCGAACGAAAAGTGGAAGCCCTCGGCGAAACGGCTGACGTAGCGTTCGTCTATCGCCTGTTCGGTCACGACATGATAGACCTTGGGCAAATGCGTCTGCGGTTGGGTGAGGCGGCGCGACCACTGCCCGTCGTTGGTGATGAGCATGAGTCCGGTGGTGTTGAAGTCCAGGCGTCCGGCGATATGCAGCTCATGGCTGTCCGGCTCATCCAGCAGGTCGAGTACGGTGGGATGAACGGGATTGGAGGTGGCGCTCACGCAGCCCCTGGGCTTGTGCAGCATGAAATAGCGGGCCGGCTTGCCAGCCTGAAGCAATGCATCGCCGACTTCCACCCGACTGAATTCACAAACCTCGTGCCGCGCATCGAACGTCACGGCGCCGTCCACTTTTACCCGGCCACCCGCGATCGCCAGGCGTACTTGCTGACGATTTAAGCGGGGCAGGTTACTGAGGAAACGATCCAGGCGCATGAAGGAGAGGCGGGTCAGCGATTCGAAGGCGGCATGTTACTCGATCCGGCGAGACGCTTCGCTGTCGAGTTCACCAACAATGCCGGCACAGCGCGGGCACAGGCAAGCGGTGTTTCGCAGGTGCTCGGGCAGCGCTTCCAGGCGTGCCGGCTCGATGGTCTGCGAAAAGCACCAGCAGGCGCGGTCCGCGGTCTGCGGGTCGGACAGGCTGCAGCGATTGCTGGAGCCGCATAGCGGACAGAGATTCATGATGTGGGCATTCGATGGATTCAAGAGACGGCGTCCAGGAAGTGACTTGTGATGCCAACTACCAGCTTTCCTTCAGACAGCTTTCCTTCAGAGCGCCTGTCGATCGCCGGATAGACCGGCGCACGGCTGAGCAGGGCGTCAATGGCGGCGCAACGGCAATGGACCAGCAGGATCTTGTCATAGTGGATACCGCGAGAATAAAGGGTGTCGAACAGGTCCGCCAGTGTCGGAGAAGACATCCCGAAGCGGTTTCGAACGGTCAGGACATCCATGGGCGTCGCTGGCAGCTGATTGCGGAAAGGGGAAGCGTTGGAATGGCGAACGATATGTGCGATGTCGTCGTAGCTTTCATCTCTGAGGCTTTGAAATTTTGACAGAGTGTAGTTTTTCATTCTGCCGGGCAGCTCCGTCCCGGCGATGATTTTGTCCACTCTCGTCAACGGAGGAAGCGTTGAAGAGTTCGAGAACAGTGTATTGTCGAAAGCGCTGGAAATCGCGAAGGGTCGAACAGTCCGGTTGACGACACGATGAAGTCTGGGGTCCGTAAGCACATACCCGTGCGGCGCGTACGTGTGGATCTCGGTCCCAAGGGGAATCCGGACCGTCGAATTCCACGGCATGTAGTACCCATGAGAGCTGACGACCAGCGTGCGAGCCTGCCCCCGGTCGGACGTCCAGAGCAGAAACCTGCGCCCCAGTTTCCAGGCATGTACCGGCAGGTTACCGAAGCGCGGATGGCCGGCAATGGTCCAGCGCTTGAGCATGGCTTCGGTATGGAAGAATTTTTCCAGGCGCGTCTGCCTGGGGGGCGTGATACGACGAGCGATCGAAGTCAGAACCTTCGCGTCGGCACCCAAGGCAGGCCCTGCGCGTACCGCTCTGCCTGGCGCTCTCGTGATTCTGCTAAATGAGCGTGTGATCCTTGACGTCCGGGGCCCGATACTCAACAGTCCCAGCGAAAGAACGGAGAGCACGGCGTCCTTTTTTTCTTCGTAACGCTCACCCGGCAGGTTTGCAAGCATGACGCTCAGCGCGGTATCGCCCAGCTCTACTGCCAGTGAGGCCACGAATGCCGGCGTCAGGAGTATGGACAGTGGCGCCAGGAGTATTCGCAGGTGGCTGAGCCAGGATGACCAGTAGCGTATCGAGACTTCGGCGGTTGTCACGATGCTGGCCTGTGCATCTTCCAGCGCGTTGCGTTTGAGCACTTCACGCAGGAAGTCGAACGGTGGGCGGTCCAGCCGGCTTTCGAGCCAGGCATTGGCGAGGGCTCTGTGCGTGTCGGTATTGAACAGGATGTCGGTCCACGGGCGGAGCAAAGACACAGGCGGGCTAGGAGGGTGTACTTTGCCCCACACCTTGAGCAGATAGTCGAGTCGGTCATGGTGTCCGCGCGGGGTGTAACGCATGAGTGCCTCGCGCCATCGCTTGTCCGCCGTGGCATGCTGCAGACATTGATGAAAATCGTCTTCGATGTGCAGCTCGACGAACGGGTCGCTGTGCCCGGCCTGGTACAGCACCCTGGGCTGGCCCGGCTGCTCCAGTATCAGCAGGCCTGGGTAGATAGGCCTTAACGAGCTGAGCGCCGACCCCTGTACGTGAAAGCCGATCGCTGTCCACTCCGCGTCCTCGGGTCGCTCGATGGCTCTGACGACCTGGTCGAAGCCAGCGCGTGTCAGATGACTTTTCTTGAGCGCGACGAGCGCCTGCCTGATGAAAATCGAGCAAAAAGCACTCTCGATTGCTTCTGCCTTGCGCTCCCAGAAGTCAGCGACATAGCCCGACATGACCGTCAGAAAGTCGAGCTGCCGAATGTGCTGTTCTACCTCCGCCGGGTCGATTGGCAGGGTCCGATCCGGGCTCCAGACTCCTTTGCCGGTCGTATCCAGATACACCAGGGTACGACCGCCATGGTCGATGTAACCTTGCGGATGTTGGACTTGATAGTGGGTCATCAACGCCTCGCTCAGGCTCACTGGTTTATCACTTGGGACACCCAGGGAAGTGGTTGGCCGTCTGGGATCGCCCAGCGGTGATCGCGATTTCCCGTGGCGGTAGGCAATGAAGACGTGATCGGGGTCCAGCATCAGCCCATAGCGCTTGCTGAGAAAATCCCGCATGAGCTGCGCTGCGCATCTCCTGGGCTCCGGGATCATGTCCAGCACGGGGAAGTGGGTGGGCCAGAATTTCACGACGCTCGCCAGCGTCATGACTCTCGCGACAGGTTTCAGAATATCGAGACGGTCGAACCCCTCTTCACCCAGTAACGCGCGAGTGACCTGGATCTGGGCCGTCGTCAACGTATCGAAAACATCTCCACCGATTGGAAACGCCTTGATGACCTGTGCCGAAGCGTCGTTCTGCTCCAGCATGTCAAGCATCCGTCGGTGCCAGCCTGACCGGTTGACCGCGCGAATCAGACGCCGAGTCATCTCGGACGGATCCTCACTGATGTACTCGACCACCCTGTCCTGGGTGCCGACAATATGAATGAAACAGTGCGAGGTGTTTTTCGACCGGACCTGAAATACGCCCGGGATAGGGACCTCATCCACCGACAGACCCCAGACTTCCGTCATCCTGCCGCGGCCGCTGCTTTCGAATTTCGATACGTGGTCAGGGAATGCGTCCAGCCCCAGAGCATCCAGTGCGAGCCGATAACCGCTGGCGCTGATCTGCTTGCGGGCCAGTTGTCTGGCCAGGTGGTCGAGAAAGCTTAGTCGGCTCAAGGTTCGATAGGTTGCGCGGTGCTGCCTCCAGAAGCCTTCGAAGCGGGTTTCATAATTCGCCCGCCAGGGTGCCTGGGTTATCAACCTCAACACCGTCGCGGCACTCAACGACGGGTGCTCCGGCGTCAAGGGTGCATCGATGACATCCACGTGGGCCAGCCCGCCATGGTCCAGAGGCTCAAAGCACGCTTGTGCGATCTCCGTGAGCAAGAACCGGCGCGCGTAACGCTCCTTGCCGTTCATAGCTATGGATGGACGGTCCCGAGTGGTGAACCTCACATGGAGCTGATCCGGGTTCAGAGACGCTCCGGTCAGCTGTTGCAGAAGTCCAGCGAGCTGTTCTCGCACGTGATGGCTCCGGCAGGGGACATCCATGTCCAGTTGATACGCCTTGAGCAAGAGAATTGAATCCGTGAGCAGTGCGTAGCCTGGGCTCTTGCGCAGCAATCGCTGTCTGCGCTCGGCTTCGGGATCAGGCATCGGGTCCTTGGGCGGCGCCTCGCCGGAGGCGGGTTCTGCGAACGGACTCAACACTTCCCCGCTTCGGTCTGGCCACACGATAATCGGTGTTTCCAGCGTGGCGCGGGGAGCGTTGAAGGAAATATCGGGCGAAAAAGGGTAATGCACGGCGCTCATTCAGATCAGTCGATTCGTAAAAAAGCGACACTATTGCTCCCCGCATCGGTCGAGGTGACATAACTATTTATGTGCATCGAAGAAATGTTTTGTAGCATTTCCGGCGGTCGCCCGAGAAGCGGCGGAACCCCCGTTCCAGAGAGGTTGAGGCGGCTTCAGACAGGGGCGAATCGAGGCGTCGGACAGGCTGCAGGCACCGGCAGGCCTTTTTCATGTCTCATACAGCGTCCGTCTCTCTTTCGATGGATGCCGGCCAGCGTCGCTGGTCGAGCCAGATCGCGGTCCGGGAGGCCGCCATGTATAGAAAATTCCTGTTTGTCGCTGCGGCGGCACTGCTGCTGACGGGCTGCTACTCCGGCGCCGGTTATTACGAATCCCAGGTCTATACGCAACCGACTACCGTCGTGGGCGGAGCGTACGTCTACGAAACCGGCTACCGGCCCGCGTATTACGCCGAGCGGCGGATTTATGTTGCGCCGCAGCCGCGCTATTACAACCGTTCGCCTCGCTATTACGCGCCGCCTCCTCGTTATTACTCACCGCCGCCGCTGCCACGGTATTATCAGCCGGGGCGCCCGCCGGGTCATGCATGGAATACCCCGGGTCGCCACGGCTTCGACGGCTATCGCCCGCGTCCTGGATCGCGTGGCGACTATCACGGTGGACCGGGCTGGCGCGACCGTGGCTACGACAGAGGTTTCGACCGCGGTGGCAGGGACCGGGGCAACTGGCATCGCAGCGGTGACTTCCGACGAGGCGATCCTCGGGGCGGTCATCGCTAGTTCGTCGACAGTCTCGCTGGCAACGCTGTCAGGTCTGCCAGCGGGTGCGGCCCTTCCCAGACGTTGCTGAAGTGAGCCTCAATGACAGCGGGGGGGACCGAGGCAATATCGGGCCAATGCCACCGGGGCGCCTGATCCTTGTCGATCAGGCGCGCGCGAACGCCTTCGCTGAATTCCGGATGGCGGCAGCAATTCAGGCTCATGGTGTATTCCATCTGGAACACTTCTGCCAGAGACAGGTGCCGGGCGCGTCTGAGTTGCTCCCAGACCAGATGCGCGGTCAGCGGGCAGCCTGTCGAGAGGCTGCGCGCTGCGGCGCTCAACAATGGATCGGCATCCGACTGCAAGCGCGTGATCGCATGCCAGGCACAGGTCACATCGCCGACGTCGAGCAGTTCGTCGATACGCGTGCGTCGCGGCAGCCACTGGGCCTCTGGAATTTGCTCGCTGGCCTCCTGCTGCAGGGCTCTGAGCAGACTGTTGACCTGGACGTCGGTTCTTTCCTGCCAATTGAGTTGCACCAGGCCTTCTATCAGTTGGTCTTGTTGCGTATCGAGCAGGAACCGGTCGGCCAGGCCAAGGTCGAGCGCATCGCGGCCATTGATCGGCGCGCCGGTCAGGCCGAGAAACAGCCCCAGCTTTCCCGGTAGACGTGGCAAGAACCAGCTTGCACCAACATCAGGATACAGACCGATGCCAACTTCAGGCATCGCCAGGCGACTGCTCGGCGTGACGATGCGGATGTTCGCGCCTTGCAGCGAACCCATGCCGCCGCCGAGCACGTGACCGTTACCCCAGCAGATCAGCGGCTTGGGCCAGGTGTGGATTTTGTGATCGAGCCGGTATTCGGCCTCGAAGAAGTGCGCTGCCAGTGACGGCACCTGGCCCGGCTCGGCGAGACAGGCTTGCGCCAGTGTCCGGACATCGCCTCCAGCGCAGAACGCCCGGCTGCCCGCGCCGCGCAGCAGCACGCAGACGATCTGCGGGTTGCCCGCCCAGGCGTCGAGCCGGGCTTCAAGCGCCAGAATCATCGGCAGCGACAACGCGTTGAGCGTCGATTCGGCGTCCAGCGTGGCAATGGCGATACGCACACCGTCCGCCGCGTGCAGCTCTTCGAATTGCAGATTCATCGTGGCCCTCGTTTTTCTTGATGGACGGCAGTTGGCTTGGGGAGTGACCGCGCGCAACAGCCTGGCTGACCTTCAGTGTAGGAAAGACCTGTTCCGATGCAGGGCATTTGACAATGTTTCCTGGCTTTCCTAGTGTCCGCGGATCGTTTCCAAAGGTATGAACATGACAAGCGAAGATCGCATCAAGCTAGAACCCAGCTGGAAAGCCGCGCTGCGCGACGAGTTCGAGAAGCCTTACATGCAACAGCTTCGCGACTTCCTGCGCCAGGAACACGCCGCCGGCAAGCAGATCTACCCGCCGGGCCCGCTGATCTTCAACGCCCTGAACTCGACGCCGCTGGACAACGTGAAAGTGGTGATTCTGGGTCAGGACCCCTACCACGGGCCGGGACAGGCCCATGGCCTGTGCTTCTCGGTACAACCGGGCGTGCCCGCGCCGCCGTCGCTGGTCAATATCTTCAAAGAACTCAAGCGCGACCTCAACATCGAAGTGCCCAATCACGGCTGCCTGCAATCCTGGGCCGATCAGGGCGTGTTGCTGCTCAACACAACCCTGACCGTCGAGCGCGCCAATGCTGCGTCCCATGCGGGCAAAGGCTGGCAGCATTTTACCGACAGGGTCATTCAAGTGGTCAGCGAGCATCAGCCTCATCTGGTGTTCCTGCTCTGGGGCGCGCATGCGCAAAGCAAGCAGAAGCTGGTGGATACCACCAAGCATCTGGTGCTGACCTCGGTTCATCCGTCGCCGCTTTCGGCCTACAAGGGTTTTCTCGGCAACGGACATTTCGGTCGCGCCAACAAGTATCTGGAGCAGAACGGAATCGCGCCTATCGATTGGCGGCTTGCGAATATCTGAGCCTGCGCGGGCGCTTCAGGCGCCGGTCGCCCGGTTCCAGCGGCGGAACAGTGGCTCGGCCAGAAACAGCACGAACAACAGGCGCATCACTTGCATCGCCGTCACCAGTGGCACCGACAGCCGCAGCACCTCGGCAGTCAGGCTCATTTCGGCGATGCCGCCGGGCATCATGCCCAGCGTCAAAGAACGCAAGTCGAGATGGGTGAGGGCACTCAGTGCCCAGGCGGCAAGCGCTGCGATGAGCATCATCAGCACCGTGCCCAGCAGGGTGCGCGCCAGAAATGACGGCGCGCGGCGAAAGAACTCCCGGTTGAAATGACAGCCCAGGCCGCTGCCGATCAGCAGTTGGCCCAGCTGGCTGGCGCCGTGCGGAAGACCGATGCGCAGGTCCCAGATCACGCTGACCACGGCGCTCAGCAACAGCGGTCCGAACAGCCACGGGTTGGGTTGTCGAAGCCGCTGCCAGACCCAGGCGAGCGCCGCTCCGCATGGCACCAGCAGCATTAGCCAGCGCCAGTCCACCTGAGCGGCATGCAGGGCAGGCCCGCCATCGCCCAGCAGATACTTGAAGATCGCCGGAACGCACAACACCACGGTGAGCACGCGCAGGCTTTGCGCCGCCGCGACACTGCTCAGCGTTGCGCCGTTGCGGGCGCCCAGATTGACCATTTCCGCCGAGCCACCCGGCATGCTGGAAAAGAATGCCGTGGCGCGATCCTCGCCCGTGCGCAGCATCAGCCACACAGCGGCGAGACAAGACAGGCTGGTGATCAGCGCACCGAACAGGATCAGGCCGAAATGCGCCAGGACCTGCTCGATGACAACCGGCGTGAAGTGCAGGCCGATGCCGATACCGATGATCAGCTGGCCGCATTTGCGGCCTCCGGGAATCTGCGCGAGCTGCCAGGGAGTCAGGCAGCGCACCAGGATGATCGCTAGCAACGAGCCGACCATCCAGGGCAGGGGCCAGCCGACCTGGCTGGCGAGCCAGCCGCCAGTCAGGCCGACCAGCGGCGTGGCCCACCAATTGCGCAGTCCCGTGTCAGGCATGAGACGACATGGAGCGCTGCTTGGCGCGTCTGCGCCAGATGCGCACCAGCGGGAACAGCAGCATCAGAACGGTGAGCACCCAGATTCCGGCGGTGATCGAGCTGGACCACAGAATGCCCAGTTCACCGTTGGAGATCGACAGTGCGCGACGCAGGTTCTGCTCCATCAGTCCGCCAAGAATGAAACCCAGCAGAATCGGCGAAAGCGGGAAGTCCAGCTTGCGCAGGATGTAGCCGAAGATGCCGATACCGACCATCAGGAACAAGTCGAAGGTCGTGGCATGCACCGCGTACACGCCGATGCCGGTGATGATCGCGATAACAGGCACCAGTGCCCAGTTCGGCACCGCCAGGATGCGGGTGAAGACGCGGATCATCGGGATGTTGAGGATCACCAGCATGACGTTGGCGATGAACAACGAGGCGATCAGTCCCCAGACCAGGTCCGGTTGTTGCTCGAACAGCATCGGCCCCGGCGTGATGTTGTACAGCGACAGCGCACCGATCATGACCGCCGTGGTTCCTGACCCCGGAACGCCCAGGGTCAGCATCGGCACCAGCGCGCCGCAAGCCGCTGCGCCGATCGCCGTTTCGGGGGCCGCCAGACCTCGGCTGTCCCCTTTGCCGAATTTGCCGGTGGCACCTGCCATGCGCTTCTCGGTCATGTAGGCCACGGCGCTGGCAAGTGTGGCACCGGCCCCAGGAAGAACGCCCATGACGAAGCCCATGACACCGCAGCGTAGATTGACCACGAATACCGATGCCGCTTCCTTGACGTTGAACATCATGCGCCCGGTCGCCTTGACCGCTTCCTGGCCGCGATGGGTTTTTTCCAGCAGCAACAGGATTTCGCTGATGGAGAACAGGCCCAGCACCAGCACGACGAACTGGATGCCGTCCGCCAGATGGATGTTGTCGCCGGTGAAGCGATACACACCGCTGTTGGCGTCGATGCCGACCGCCGACAGGAACAGGCCGATCAACGCCGCGATGAAGGTCTTGAGCGGTCGGTCACCGGCCATGCCGCCGAGGCAGACGATGGCGAACACCATCAATACGAAGTACTCGGCCGGTCCGAAGGCGATGGCCCATTTGGCGAGCAACGGCGCGAACAGCACCATGCCGCAGGTGGCGATCAGGGCGCCGATGAACGAACTCCATGCCGACAGCGACAGGGCGACGCCAGCCAGACCCTGGCGAGCCATGGGGTAGCCGTCGAGGGTGGTCATGACGGTCGATGCTTCGCCAGGAATATTGAGCAGGATCGAGCTGATGCGACCACCGTACTCGCAACCCAGATAAACCGCCGCCAGCAGGATCAGGGCGGATTCGGGTGGCAGTCCCAGCGCGAACGCAATCGGGATCAACAGCGCCACGCCGTTGATCGGGCCGAGGCCCGGCAGCAGGCCCACGATGGTGCCGATCAGGGTGCCACACAAGGCGGTGATCAGGTTGTAGGGAGTCAGTGCGACACCGAAGCCCTGGCCCAGATAGCTGAATGTTTCCACGTTAATTCTCCAGAACGCTGAGCAGGCCGAGGGGCAATGGAACGTCCATGGCTTTATCGAACAACAGATAAAGGCCGACGCTCATCGCGATCACGACTACCACGCTTGGTATCCAGCGGCCGCCATACAGCCGCGCCATGGGAATGCCGATCAGGATGCTGCTGAGAATGAAGCCCAACGGCTCGAACAGTCCGGCGAAGACCAGCAGCAGTGCGATGCAGATGCCGATCTTGGTCAGGGTCTCCCGATCCAGGGGCGGCTCATCGTCGCTATGTACGATCGGGGTGGGGCGGATCAACAGGTACAGCAGAGCCACGGCCATCAGCCCGAGCATCAGCAGCGGGAAAGCGCGTGGTCCGACAGGTTCATAGGAAAAGGGCGCCTGATAAGGCCAGGCCATCAGGGCCAGGCCCGCGCATGCCAGCAACAGCACGGCGGCGAAAATACGTTGTATGACCATGGAAAGCTCCGGGGCCGCGCCTGCGTCTGCAAGCGCGGCCGATCAGTCAGTGGATGTCGATCACTGGATCAGGCCGAATTCCTTGGCCAGCAGCTTGTACTCGGCGACCTGCTTCTTGACGTAGGCATCCAGCTCGGCGCCGGTCATGGCGAACGGGAACAGCTCGCGCTGATCACGCAGCTTGGCGAAATCTTCCGAAGCCAGCACCTTGTCGAACGCGTTTTTCCACCAGTCGTATTCTTCGTCGGTGACTTTCGGGCCCAGATAGAAGCCGCGCACCACTGGCCAGACGATGTCGTAGCCTTGTTCCTTGGCCGTCGGGATGTCCTTCATTTCCGGCTCTTCCAGACGCTTGTCGGAGAACACCGCGAGCAGGCGCATGTCGCCGCTGAGAATGTGCGGCATGGAGTCGGAGATGTCGGTACTGCCGACTTGTATATGGCCGCCGAGCAGCGCGGTCGCGATTTCGCCGCCACCTTCCAGGGCTACGTAGCGCAGTTTGCGCGGATCGATGCCGGCGGCCTTGGCGATCAGTGCGGTCTGCATCCAGTCCTGGCTGCCGACGGTGCCGCCCGAGCCGATGACGACCTTGCCCGGATCGGCTTTCAGAGCCTGAACCAGATCATCGAGGGTCTTGTAAGGCGAATCGCTCTTCACAGCGATGGCCCCGTAACTGGTGCCCACCGCCGCCAGCCAGCGCACGGCGTTCTCGTCGAAGCGGCCGAATTTGCCCTGCGCCAGGTTCAGCAGGGAACCGCTCGACCATGCCACCAGGGTGCCAGCGTCGGCGGGGCGCTGGGCCACGACCGCGTTATAGGCCACAGCGCCTACGCCACCCGGCATGTAGGTCACGCGCATCGGAGACGTCAGAACCTTCTCGTTGATCAGTGCGCTCTGCACCAGTTTGCAGGTCAGGTCGAAGCCGCCGCCCGGCGAGGCCGGCGCGATGCATTCGGGGCGCTTGGGCTCCGCCGCGAACAGTTGCGAGGCAACCAGCATGCAGCCGGCCGTCAGTGTCAGATGACGCAAGGAAAATCTCATGTTCAGTCTCCAGAAGCATTGTTGTTTTTGGATCAGAGAAGCTGTCGAGCAGGAGTCAGGCGCGTCTGCGGCGCATCATCGAGGCACGGTCATGTCGGGACGGGCGAAGAAACGGACGCGAACGTACGCAGCGCACGGGCTGGCGATGTCGGAAGGAAAAGCGGACGAGACGGCGTAAAGCGCCGCGGGTGACGTGGGCATGGCTGACTCCGGCTATTGTTTTTATTGTCCAGATGTGTCGTGACATCTGTGATCGTACCCGTTTTTACGGGTCGTACCGCGATGCTAAAGGGCGAACCTTTCACAAACCTTTCAATTTATGTCCGGTGACGTGCTTTCTGGCATCCAGATGTTTCGGTGCTTCACAGTGCGCGGGACCGCTGTACACTCCGGCGGCGCTGCCCTCATAACACATTACAAGCAGGAGACGACATGCGTGTTCTACTCGTCGAAGACCATCCGCAACTGGCTGAAAGCGTTGCGCAGGTGCTCAAGAGCGCGGGCCTGAACGTCGATGTGCTGCACGATGGCGTGGCGGCGGATCTTGCGTTGAGCAGCGAGGACTATGCCGCGGTTATCCTCGATGTCGGTTTGCCGCGCATGGACGGTTTCGAAGTGCTGGCGCGCCTGCGAGCGCGTGGCCGCAACCTGCCGGTGCTGATGCTCACGGCGCGCAGCGACGTGAAGGATCGTGTCCATGGTCTCAATCTTGGCGCGGACGATTACCTGGCCAAGCCTTTCGAGTTGTCGGAACTGGAGGCGCGCGTCAAGGCGTTGCTGCGGCGCAGCGTGTTGCGCGGCGAGCGCCAGCAGCGTTGCGGGGTGCTGGCATACGATCTGGACACGCGCCGCTTCAGCCTCGATGAAGAGCTGCTGACCCTGACGTCGCGCGAGCAGGCCGTGCTGGAAGCATTGATCGCCCGGCCCGGACGGGTGATGAGCAAGGAGCAGTTGGCAGCGCAGGTTTTCGGTCTCGATGAGGACGCCAGCCCCGACGCCATCGAGATCTACATTCATCGCCTGCGCAAGAAACTCGACGGGCATTCGGTCGCTATCGTGACCTTCCGCGGCCTGGGCTATCTGCTGGAAAGCCGCGATGAATAACGACAGTTTGCGCTGGCGGCTGTTATGGAACCTTGCCTTGCTGCTGGTGGTGCTCATGCTCGCCAGCGGCATGAGCGCCTACTGGAACGGTCGCGAAGTGGCGGACACCGCCTACGACCGCACGCTTCTGGCTTCGGCGCGAACCATCGCTGCCGGGCTTACCCAGCGTGACGGAACGCTTAGTGCCGACATTCCCTACGTGGCCCTGGACACTTTCGCCTACGACAGCGAAGGCCGCATCTATTACCAGGTCAATGACATTCACCAGCAATTGATCTCCGGCTACGAAAATCTGCCATCCCCGCCGCCGGGCACCCCGCGCACCGATGACTATCCGGCACTCGCCCGCTTCTATAACGGCCGATACCTGGGGCAGGACGTCCGGGTTGTGAGTCTGTTCAAGCCGGTCAGCGAGCCGGGCATGAACGGCATCGCCGAGATTCGCGTCGCCGAAACCCAGGAAGCCCGGGTCGGCATGGCCCGCAGCCTGATGGCCGACACGCTGCTGCGCCTGGGGATGCTGGGCGGTGGCGCGTTGCTGCTGGTCTGGTTCGCGGTCAGCGGCGCGCTGCGTCCTCTGGAACGTCTGCGCACTGCCGTGGAGGAGCGTCAGCCGGATGATCTGCGAGCGCTGCCTATGGTGGAGGTGCAGCATGAACTGCGCCCACTGGTCAGCGCGCTCAATCATTTCACCGAGCGATTGCGCGTGCAGTTCGAGCGTCAGGCTCAGTTCATTGCCGATGCAGCCCATGAATTGCGCACGCCGCTCGCCGCCCTGAAGGCCCGACTGGAATTGGGTCTGCGGGAGCAGGACCCAACGCAGTGGCGCGCCACGCTGGAAACGGCCGCGCAGGGCACCGACCGCCTGACGCATCTGGCAAACCAGCTGCTGTCGCTGGCGCGCATCGAGAACGGGGCACGGGCGATTGCCGAAGGCGGGGCGCAGCAGCTCGACCTGAGCCAACTGGCTCGCGAGCTGGGCATGGTCATGGCGCCGTTGGCCCATGCGCGGGGCGTGGCCCTTGCGCTGGAGGCGGACAAACCGGTGTGGCTGCGAGGCGAACCGACCTTGCTCAACGAGTTGGTGAGTAACCTGATCGATAACGCGCTGGCACATACGCCGGTGGGTGGCAATGTCGTCCTGCGGGTCCACGAGCCCGGCATCCTGGAGGTCGAAGACGACGGCCCCGGCATCCCGCAGGCGGACCGGGATCTGGTCTTCGAGCGATTCTATCGACGCAATCCCCAGGGCAGCGGCTCCGGGCTGGGGCTGGCGATCGTCGGCGAAATCTGTCGCGCGCATCTGGCCCAGATCAGCCTGCACGACGGCGCCGAAAGGGGTTTGAAAGTAAGAGTCAGCTTCGCCGGGAATCAGTAGAGCATGGTCATGGCTTCGTCCATCTGCGCGCTCAGCAGCCCGCCCGCCGGGTCCAGATTCAACTGGCGGAAGGCGGGCAGATCGACGATATCGATCTGGCTGAACGGATGGCCGGTGTGCCGATGGATATGCACAGTCGCCACTTGGACCAGGTCGATATAGTCGGCGCTTTTGGAAACCCGGTTGAAGTCCTGGAAACAGGCGGGCACCGACGCCAGTGCATCGGGGAAATCCCACGAGCGCAACAGGCGCTCGCCAATGACCGGGTGAATGTTGTCGATCACGTGATTGAGACTGATCGGGTCGGCCAGAAGATCGAAGTGATCCTCGGCATAGGTCAGGATCGGCAGAATGCCGATCAGATGAATCAGCCCGGCCAGCGTGGCCTGATCAGGTTTGAGGCGGGTGTGACGCTGGCACAGGCTGTAGCTGATGCCCGCCACTTGCAGACTCTGCTTCCAGATCTCGCGCATTTTCTGTTCGATGACTTCGGACTTGGCATGGAACATCTGCTCCACCACCAGCCCGATGGCAAGATTGCAGGTGTAGTTGACACCCAGGCGGCGGATGGCGGTATTCACGTCGCTGACTTCGAAACTGGCGCGCAGCAACGGGCTGTTGGCGACCTTGATCATGCGCGCCGACAGCGCGGTATCGCTGCCGATCACTTTGCTCAGCGCGGCGATACTGATTTCGGTGTCCTCGGCGGCGAGGCGGATTTTCAGCGCGACTTCAGGCAGGGTCGGCAGGAACAGGGCATCGCGGTCGATGGCCTTGATCAAATGTCTCTGCACCTCGTCAGCCATCTTGCTCATGTTGCTTCTCGCAGCCGTTTGGGGTGTCCGGGATCTCCGGGCAAGCGCCCGGGAACCGGATAGTCTGAATGACAGTTGTATCGCGAATGTATGCGTTCGGTCAGCGTTGCGTTTCGAGCTTGCTGTCCAGGATGTAGGGCAGATCACACAAAACCAGTGCCGGTCCGTCCTGCGCACCCAGATGAACCTGACCGCCCTCCGCGGCATCGGCCTGTAGCACCGCCAGCAGTTCGATGCCTTGACCCGCCCCGGCGGCGATCACGACATTGCCGGCTGAGCTGGCATTGACCGGCGAGAACAGCGGGGTGCCGGGCGCGGGAATCTCGCCGCTTTCGACCGACAGCCGGTAAAGCCTGCGCTTGAGTTTGCCCAGGTACTGCATGCGAGCGACGATTTCCTGACCGGTATAGCAGCCTTTCTTGAAACTGACCCCACCCACGGCCTGCAAATTGATCATCTGCGGAATGAATTCTTCGCGGGTCTCGATGAAGACCTGGCCGATGCCGGCGCGGATCTGACCCAGGAACCAGTCATTGAGCGAACCTTCGCTCAACTGCGCAGCCAGTTGGGAGCGGACGGTCTGTGCCTGTTCGGCAGCGGCCCAGAGCTCGGCGCGGCCGGGAGATACACGAATGGCAACCAGAGTGTCGGTGCGTACGACACTGTCGGTTTCTTCCGGCAGCTCCAGGCCCAGGCCACGCAGAGCGGCGTCGGCGTCCTGCACCCCGAAGCGCACCCAGGCATCGCTTTCATCGTTCAGTTTGGACTTGGAGAACACCGCGTATTTGCGCAGGTCCAGCAATTGCGGCTCGATCAGCTCTTTCGCCATCGCCAGCAGGCAATCGGTGCCCTGGATCAGGACCCGAAAGCTCGACTGCATGCGGCCTTTCTGCGTACAGCGGGCGCCGAGGCTGGATTTGTCCTCGCTCAGGTAGTTGATGTTGCAGGTCAACTGACCTTGCAGGAATTTTCCGGCATCCACGCCGCGAACGGCTAGGACGCCTTCATGGGATAGCGTGCAGAAGAAAGCTGAATGGGCCATGGTCATCGCAAGTGAAATTGTCCGGGGCACATCATAGTGCCGTGCCGCGATTATGAATATGGGTACATGAAAACTGCTGCGACCATTGCACGATTCGCGCGCCGGTCCCGCGCCTGTATACTCGCGGCCTATTTCGAGGAGTGCTCCATGGTCGAAGACGTAGAACTCAACCGCCTTTACTGGCATAGCCGTCGTGGCATGCTCGAACTGGACGTGCTCCTGGTCCCGTTCGTGAAAGAAGTCTATCCGAGCCTGAACGACGTCGATCGCGAACTCTATCGCCGTCTGCTGTCCTGCGAAGATCAGGATATGTTCGGCTGGTTCATGCAGCGCGGCGAGTCCTCTGACCCGGAATTACAGCGCATGGTTCGCATGATTCTGGACCGTGTCCAACCCAAGTGAGCGGTTCGAATGTCAGTGGCGGCCGTCCCGGCTGCTGCTGAAGGCGTACCTCGCGGTTCAGGCGCTTGCGCTGGTGGCCCTGCTGAATCTGGACGTCAGTGGCATCCTGGTCTGCGTGGGTGCGCTGGTGTGCGCCGCGCACGGCGTCTGGATGGTTCCGCGTTCAATCCTGCTGACTCACCCCGCAACCTTTACCGCACTGCGCCGCGATGCTCGCGGCTGGCAGCTCTACAGCGAGCGGGAAGGCTGGCGGGACGTGCAGGTCTGCAATGACAGCGTCGTCTTGCCACTGATCGTCATTCTTCGAGTGCGCCTGCTGGCCGATGGCAAACCGCGATTTTCGACGAGGAGCGTCTGCATCCCGCGTGACGCGCTTGCGCCAGACAGCCATCGGCGCTTGCGCGTGCGCCTGAAATTCAGCCGACGTGGTTTGGCGGCACCAGAATAGTGTCACGGGCCTCGGGCAGCATGTCCGGATAATCCAGGGTGTAGTGCAGGCCCCGGCTTTCCTTGCGCTCCATCGCCGAGCGAATCATCAATTCCGCGACCTGTGCCAGGTTGCGCAGTTCGATCAGGTCCCGGCTGACCTTGTAGTTCGAGTAGAACTCGTCGATCTCGTCCAGCAGCAGCCGAACCCGATGCTGAGCCCGTTGCAGACGCTTGCTGGTACGCACGATACCAACGTAGTCCCACATGAAGCGCCGCAGCTCGTCCCAGTTGTGAGCGATGATGACATCCTCGTCCGAGTCGGTGACCTGGCTTGCGTCCCAGGCCGGCAGATCCAGCGGCATGGGGACGCTGTCCAGCTGTGCTTCGATGTGCGCGGCAGCGGAGCGGGCATAGACGAAACACTCCAGCAGCGAGTTGCTGGCCATGCGGTTGGCACCGTGCAGCCCGGTGAAACTGGTCTCGCCGATTGCGTAGAGGCCGGGGACGTCGGTACGCCCCTGACTGTCGACCATGACGCCGCCGCAGGTGTAATGCGCGGCAGGGACGACCGGAATGGGCTGGCGGGTGATGTCGATGGAAAATTCCAGGCAGCGCTCGTAGACGGTCGGAAAATGCGTCTTGATGAACTCCGCCGGTTTGTGAGTGATATCCAGGTAAACGCAATCGATCCCCAGGCGCTTCATCTCATGGTCTATGGCGCGCGCGACGATGTCGCGAGGCGCAAGCTCGGCGCGCTCGTCGAAGCGCGGCATGAAGCGCTCGCCGTCCGGCAGTCGCAGCCAGGCGCCTTCACCACGCAATGCTTCGGTGATCAAAAAGCTCTTGGCCTGTGGATGGTAGAGGCAGGTGGGGTGGAACTGGTTGAACTCAAGGTTCGCCACCCGGCAGCCGGAGCGCCAGGCCATGGCGATGCCATCGCCGCAGGCGCCGTCCGGGTTGCTGGTGTACAGATAGACTTTCGCCGCGCCGCCTGACGCCAGGATCGTGAAGCGCGCTGCGTACGTGTCGACTTCGCCGCTGCGCCGGTTCAGCACGTAGGCGCCCAGGCAGCGCTGGCCGTCGCGGCCCAGGCGCGGCTCGGTGATCAGGTCGATGGCGGCGCACTGGTCGAGCAGCTCGATATTGGGGCGCTGTCTCGCTTGATCGAGCAACGTCTTGAAGATGGCCGCGCCGGTGGCGTCCGCGGCATGAATGATCCGTCGATGGCTGTGGCCGCCCTCGCGGGTCAGGTGAAACTCGAAACCGCTTTCCTCGGTGTCCGCCTGTTCGCCCCGGGTGAACGGCACGCCTTGGTCGATCAGCCACTGGATCGCCTCGCGACTGTGCTCAACCGTGAAGCGAACCGCTTGTTCATTGCACAGACCGCCGCCAGCGTTGAGCGTGTCTTCGACGTGCGACTGCACCGTGTCGGCGTCGTCGAGTACCGCGGCGACGCCGCCCTGGGCCCAGAACGTCGAACCGTTCGACAGGTCGCCCTTGCTCAGAACGGCAACCCGCAAATGCGCGGGAAGCGTGAGCGCGAGGCTCAAGCCTGCGGCGCCGCTGCCGATCACCAGAACATCGTGCTGAAATTGTTGGCTCATCTGTGAATATCGCCTTTAACGGCCACTAGTATAAGTAAGGGGGGATCGGCACAATAGCCTTGCCTTCATGGCAATGTGAGACCATCGGCGGGCATGAATTGTGCTCCAGTCCGTAATGCGATGCATACCGTTTTCCATTTTGCGGGGCAGGGACTTGCGTTTCCTTGCCGGTCTGGCTCATGGGATGCCTCGCGGGTCTGACGCCTGCTCTGAAATTCCGGGAACTTTTACGAAAGGCCCAGGCTCAATAGCAGGATGCCTAAAAAGGAACAGCGCCGGGTTCGTCGGTGTCGATAGGTCATCATCGACGGCGGAATCGGCGACAAGACTATTCGCGCAGCCGACTCTGTTCGAGCTGCGTTTTTCGTGCAGGCCCGCGCGGCTCTGCAGGAAACTTGCTTGAAGGGGGAGAACTTTTGCGCAAAGCCCGAGTCTATGTCTGCGAGCCTGAACAATGTCAGTTGCAACGCTCCTTCAAGCTTAACGAGGAGTGTTCATGCTAACCCAGGAAGAGGATCAGCAGCTGGTCGAGCGCGTACAGCGCGGCGACACGCGAGCATTTGATCTGTTGGTGCTGAAGTACCAGCACAAGATTCTAGGGTTGATCGTGCGGTTCGTGCACGACACCCATGAGGCTCAGGATGTTGCACAGGAAGCCTTTATCAAGGCTTACCGTGCACTTGGAAACTTTCGCGGCGACAGTGCTTTCTATACCTGGCTGTACCGCATCGCCATCAATACGGCGAAAAACTATCTGGTGTCCCGCGGTCGGCGGCCGCCTGATAGCGATGTGAGATCCGAGGATGCAGAGTTCTACGATGGCGATCATGGCCTCAAGGACATCGAGTCGCCGGAACGAGCGTTGTTGAGGGATGAGATCGAAGGCACTGTCCATCGAACCATCCAGCTTCTCCCGGAAGATTTGCGTACTGCGTTAACTTTACGTGAATTCGACGGTCTGAGTTACGAAGACATTGCGAGCGTCATGCAATGTCCTGTTGGTACCGTGCGCTCTCGCATCTTTCGCGCTCGGGAAGCCATCGATAAAGCCCTGCAGCCGTTGTTGCAGGAATCCTGAGACAGCGGCGATAGCCCAAGAGAGGAACCCGCCATGAGTCGTGAAGCCCTGCAGGAATCGCTGTCCGCAGTGATGGATAACGAAGCGGATGAACTGGAACTGCGTCGAGTGCTCAACGCAATCGACGACGCGGATACACGGGCCACTTGGTCGCGTTATCAAATTGCCCGTGCAGCCATGCACAAAGAGCTGCTGATGCCGCATCTGGATATTTCGGCTGCCGTGTCTGCCGCTATCGCCGACGAAGTGAGCCCGCTCAAGCCTGCTCGCGGTCCGTGGCGCGCTCTGGGTCGTCTGGCAGTGGCAGCGTCGGTGACGGTTGCCGTTCTGGCCGGTGTTCGTCTGTACAACCAGGACGATATCGCGGGTGCTCAGCTTGCCCAGCAAGGTCAGCAGCCTGCCAATCTGTCCATGCCTCAGGTCAAAGGTCCTGCCGTTCTGGCCGGTTACACTGAGACTACCGAGCAGGCTCCGGGCCCTATGGCCAATGGCGTTCTGCAGGGTCAGGCCGGTGAAGACGATAGCCGTCTGCCAGGTTATCTGCGTCAACACGCGCAGGATGCCGCTGTAAAGGGCACCGATAGTGCGCTGCCTTACGCTCGCGCTGCCAGCCTGGAAAACCGTTAAGGAACTGCATGCGAGCCGTCCGTCTATTGCCTTTGTTGTTCGGTGGATGGCTTGTCCTCCCGGTCCATGCCGATGAAGCGCAAGACGCAATCAAGCGTCTTGCACAGGCAGATCTTCAGCAGAGTTACCAGGGAACGTTCGTCTACGAACGTAACGGTAGTTTTTCTACTCATCGAATCTGGCATCGCGTAGCCGATGGCAAGGTTCGTGAGCGTCTTCTTCAGCTCGACGGTTCCGCTCAGGAAGTGCTGCGCGTTTCGGGGATGACCCAATGCGTCAGCGGCTCTCTGGTGCCGGGTGTCGAGAATTCTCCGCAATCTTCGCCACGCGTGCTCGATGCGAAGAAGCTGTCCGCATGGTACGACCTCAAGATGGTCGGTGCTTCCAGAGTAGCGGGGCGTCCCGCGTCCATTCTGGCGATTACGCCGAAGGATCAGCATCGTTATGGCATTGAATTGCATGTGGACAATGCCACCGGGCTGACGCTCAAGTCGCTGTTATTGAGTGACAAGGGCCAGTTGCTGGAGCGCTTCCAGTTCACCGAGTTCGATCCCACGATGCCGACCGATCAGCACTTGCAGGCCAGCGCCGAATGCAAGCCGGTGGTGGTGGAAAAGTCGCAGCCGCAGCCTCGACCGGCGATTACTACCGTGGACTGGCGTTCGGACTGGTTGCCCGATGGCTTTGAGCTGAGCAGCAGTGCCGTGCGCAAGGATCCGACATCGGGCGCGCAGGTCACGTCGCTGATGTACGGGGACGGTCTGGCTCGGGTCTCCATCTTCATTGAGCACGTCAGTGGCGCGGCTGCGGCGGATATCCGCACGCAGCTCGGGCCTACCGTGGCGGTTTCCCGTCGCCTGACCACGCCGCAGGGCGACGCGCTGGTGACGGTGGTCGGAGAAGTGCCACTCGGGACCGCAGAACGTATAGCGTTGTCGATGCGCAAGAACGCTGCGCAGAGCAGTCGCTAGAATTCTTGCTGAATGCCCGTGATGTAAAAGATTTCATCTCGGGCCGAACAGGTCGCCAGACCGCAGTCATGCTGGCTTTGCGCTGGAGTGCCGAAATGTTTGGTGAGCTTTGCAAGTTGCAAAAATCCGGTTTTTTTTCTATAGGTCACAGCCTTGCCGCTCTGGCCTTTGTCGTTTGTGGGGCCCTGAAGCTGATCCGCGGCATGGATCGGAATTCAACCGGCCCATCGGGTCAGTCGCTCTGTACTGCTTAACTTTGCTCGTTATGAACGGGAGCCGTATGTCCATACCACGCATCAAATCCTATCTCTCGCTGTTCGCCGCCGTGCTGATGCTCGGACAGGTCGCCGCGGCCCAGGCCGAGGACCTGCCGGATTTCACGGGGCTGGTCGAGCAGGCATCGCCGGCTGTGGTGAACATCAGTACCCGCCAGAAACTGCCCGATCGCGCCATTGCCGGCCAGCAGATGCCCGACCTGGAAGGCCTGCCGCCCATGCTGCGCGAATTTCTCGAACGCAGCATGCCGCCAGGATCGCGGCCGCCAGGAAAGGGCGACCGCCAGCGTGAAGCGCAATCCCTGGGTTCGGGCTTCATCATTTCGGCGGACGGCTACGTCCTGACCAACAACCATGTCATCGACGGTGCTGATGAGATTCTGGTGCGCCTGTCCGACCGCAGCGAACTCAAAGCCACCCTGGTCGGGACCGATCCGCGCACGGACGTTGCTGTCCTGAAAATCGAGGGCAAGGGCCTGCCAACCGCCAAGCTGGGCAATTCCAACAAGCTCAAGGTCGGCGAATGGGTGCTGGCGATCGGTTCGCCGTTCGGCTTCGATCACTCGGTGACCAAGGGCATCGTCAGCGCCAAGGGCCGCAGCCTGCCTAACGACACCTATGTGCCGTTCATCCAGACCGACGTGGCGATCAACCCCGGCAACTCCGGTGGCCCGCTGTTCAACATGGCCGGCGAAGTGGTGGGTATCAACTCGCAGATCTTCACTCGATCCGGCGGCTTCATGGGCCTGTCGTTCGCGATTCCCATCGACGTCGCGATGGACGTCGCCAACCAGCTCAAGGCGACCGGCAAGGTCAATCGCGGCTGGCTGGGTGTCGTGATCCAGGAAGTGAACAAGGATCTGGCCGAGTCCTTCGGTCTGGAACGTCCGGCCGGCGCGCTGGTTGCGCAAGTCCTCGAAGACGGCCCGGCCGCCAAGAGCGGGCTGCAGGTCGGTGACGTGATCCTGAGCGCCAACGGCCAGCCGGTGATCATGTCGGCCGATCTGCCGCACCTGATCGGCAACCTGAAGGAAGGCAGCAAGGCCGAGCTGGAAGTCATCCGTGACGGCAAGCGTCAGACCGTGACCGTCACCGTTGGCGCGCTGCCCGACGAAGGTCAGGAAATGGGCGGCACGCCCGGTGCCGGTTCCGAGCGCAGCAGCAACCGTCTCGGCGTCTCGGTGACCGAGCTGACCGCTGAGCAGAAGAAGACGCTGGACCTCAAGGGTGGCGTGATCATCAAGGAAGTCACCGGCGGTCCGGCGTCGCTGATCGGCCTGCAGCCGGGCGACGTGATCACTCACCTGAACAATCAGGCGATCACGTCCGGCAAGCAGTTCACCGACGTCGCCAAGGGCCTGCCCAAGGATCGTTCGGTTTCCATGCGCGTGCTGCGTCAGGGCCGGGCGACGTTCATCACCTTCAAGTTGTCCGAGTAACCGGGCGGTTTGACGAAAAAGGGCGGCCGGTGTCGCCCTTTTTTGTGCCTGCTGGAAAGCACGGTGGTCGGGCACGCGCCTGCGCGCGTGACGCCTCTCGCTTCCATCAGGTACAATTCCCGGCTATTTTCGGCGGGTATACTGCCTGTAACCTTTTTGAGTGTTGATCCGTGAGTGATTTGAGTCATATCCGCAATTTCTCCATCATCGCCCACATTGACCATGGCAAGTCGACCCTGGCCGACCGCTTCATTCAAATGTGCGGTGGTCTTTCCGAGCGCGAAATGGAAGCTCAGGTCCTCGACTCCATGGACCTGGAGCGCGAGCGGGGCATCACCATCAAGGCCCACAGCGTTACCCTGTACTACACAGCTCGTGACGGCAAAACCTATCAGCTGAACTTCATCGACACGCCCGGCCACGTCGACTTCACCTACGAAGTCAGCCGTTCCCTGGCGGCGTGCGAAGGCGCGCTGCTGGTGGTGGACGCCGGCCAGGGCGTCGAGGCGCAGTCCGTCGCCAACTGCTACACCGCCATCGAGCAGGGTCTGGAAGTCATGCCGGTCCTGAACAAGATGGACCTGCCGCAGGCCGATCCGGATCGCGTCAAGGAAGAAATCGAGAAGATCATCGGTATCGACGCCACCGACGCGGTCGCGTGCAGCGCCAAGAGCGGCATGGGCGTCGACGAGGTGCTCGAACGTCTGGTGACCACCATTCCGGCGCCGACCGGCAATATCGAGGATCCGCTGCAGGCGCTGATCATCGACTCCTGGTTCGACAACTACCTGGGCGTCGTGTCCCTGGTGCGCGTTCGCCATGGCCGGGTCAAGAAGGGCGACAAGATTCTGGTCAAGTCCACCGGCAAGATCCATCTGGTGGACAGCGTCGGCGTCTTCAACCCCAAGCACACCGCCACCGCCGACCTGAAGGCCGGTGAAGTGGGCTTCATCATCGCGGGCATCAAGGACATTCACGGCGCGCCGGTGGGTGACACCCTGACCCTGAGTTCCACGCCCGATGTCGAAATGCTGTCGGGCTTCAAGCGCATTCAGCCACAGGTCTACGCCGGTCTGTTCCCGGTCAGCTCCGATGACTTCGAAGACTTCCGCGAAGCCTTGCAGAAGCTGACCCTGAACGACTCGTCCCTGCAATATCTGCCGGAAAGCTCCGACGCACTGGGCTTCGGCTTCCGTTGCGGCTTCCTCGGCATGCTGCACATGGAAATCATCCAGGAGCGCCTGGAACGCGAATACAACCTGGACCTGATCACCACCGCTCCAACCGTGATTTTCGAGCTGCTGCTCAAGACGGGCGAAACGATTTACGTCGACAACCCGTCCAAGCTTCCAGACGTGTCTTCCATCGAAGACATGCGCGAACCGATCGTGCGGGCGAACATTCTTGTGCCTCAGGAGCACCTGGGCAACGTCATTACGCTGTGCATCGAAAAGCGAGGCGTGCAGCGTGACATGCTGTTCCTCGGAACCCAGGTTCAGGTGAGCTACGACTTGCCGATGAACGAAGTGGTTCTGGATTTCTTCGATCGTCTCAAGTCGGTCAGCCGGGGTTATGCGTCGCTGGACTATCATTTCGATCGTTACCAGTCCGCCAACCTGGTCAAGCTCGATGTGCTGATCAACGGTGAGAAGGTCGACGCCCTGGCGCTGATCGTGCACCGCGACAACGCGCACTATAAAGGTCGTGCGCTGACGGAGAAGATGAAGGATCTGATTCCACGGCAGATGTTCGATGTCGCGATCCAGGCAGCCATCGGTGGCCAGATCGTCGCGCGGACAACCGTCAAGGCGCTCAGAAAGAACGTACTGGCCAAGTGTTACGGTGGCGACGTGAGCCGTAAGCGCAAGCTGCTCGAAAAGCAGAAGGCCGGTAAGAAACGCATGAAGCAGGTCGGCAACGTGGAAATCCCACAAGAAGCTTTCCTCGCAGTGCTCAGGTTGGAATAGTAAGGTCTTATGTCACTAAATTTCCCGCTGTTGTTGGTCATTGCTGTCTTTGTCTGTGGCTTGCTTGCACTGTTTGATCTGGTCGTCCTGGCGCCTCGTCGCCGGGCCGCCATTTCGAACTATCAGGGCAGCGTGGGACAACCGGACATGGCAGTCGTCGAGCGCCTTAACAAGGAACCCTTGCTGGTCGAATACGGCAAGTCGTTCTTCCCGGTGCTGTTCATCGTGCTGGTGCTGCGTTCGTTTCTGGTCGAGCCGTTCCAGATTCCGTCCGGCTCGATGAAGCCGACGCTCGACGTGGGTGACTTCATTCTGGTGAACAAGTTTTCCTACGGCATCCGCCTGCCGGTGCTGGACCAGAAGATCATCCCGATTGGTGACCCTCAGCGCGGCGACGTCATGGTCTTCCGCTATCCAAGCGATCCAAGCGTCAACTACATCAAGCGCGTGGTCGGCTTGCCGGGCGATCACATCCGCTATACCAGCGACAAGCGGCTGTTCGTCAACGGCGAGCTGGTTGCCAAGACGCTGATCGGCGCCGAGCCGGGCACGTTGGGCAGTGCCGAGCTGTATGAAGAAAAGCTGGGCGAAGTGGAACACCAGATCCGTCAGGAAATGAGCCGCTATCGCGCACCGCCGGACAAGGAATGGACGGTTCCGGCCGCTCATTACTTCATGATGGGCGACAACCGCGACAACTCCAACGACAGCCGTTACTGGGACGATCCGAACATCCCCAAGGATGAACTGGGCATGGTTCCGGACCGCAACATCGTCGGCAAGGCCTTCGCGGTCTGGATGAGCTGGCCCGAGCCTAAACTCAGCCACTTCCCCAACTTTTCGCGGGTCGGCTTGATCAAGTAATCGGGATGGCGCTGCTCAGGCAGCGCCATCTGTCATTGGGTGGTCGGAGCCTGTCTGATCGATAAAACGCTCATCTCCTGCCAGCGGGCTATCCTTGAGGTCTTAGATGATGTTCCCGGGTTCTCAGAAAGGGCTGTCGCTGGTCGGCGGGCTGGTGGTACTGGCGCTGGTGGCCTT
Organism: Pseudomonas sp. JDS28PS106; assembly: GCF_036706555.1. Lineage (NCBI taxonomy): Bacteria > Pseudomonadati > Pseudomonadota > Gammaproteobacteria > Pseudomonadales > Pseudomonadaceae > Pseudomonas > Pseudomonas sp. JDS28PS106. Next base: position 50,549 of record NZ_JBAJGT010000015.1, read on the forward strand.
CGCGGCAAACACCGCTTTCAGGCTGGTTCCGCATTACCTCGACTTCAGGACGATCAAGAAGTCCATCGAAACGATCGACGCCAATCAGGCCCTGGACATCACCACGGTCGACGATTTTTACAGTTATGTCGGTAAGAGCATGCAGGTCAACAGTATTCGGGATGTGGATTTGAACAAGGCGTTAAAAGTGACGGTAGCGAACAACAAGTTCAACGCCCATTTGCAATACGAGCAGCGCGAGCCGTTGATTTTCAATATCGATCTGGTGGTGAAGTTCGACCAGCAATTCAGCGTGGGCAAGCCGTGAGCGTATCCTTGAGTCGTCTGGAGCGTCAGCTCGGCTACACCTTCAAGGACCAGGAACTGATGGTTCTGGCCCTGACCCATCGCAGCTTCGCGGGCCGTAACAACGAGCGCCTCGAATTTCTCGGCGATGCCATTCTCAACTTCGTGGCGGGCGAGGCGCTGTTCGAGCGTTTCCCGCAGGCGCGCGAAGGCCAGCTGTCCCGTCTGCGGGCGCGACTGGTCAAGGGCGAGACCCTGGCGCTGCTGGCCCGCGGTTTCGATCTGGGCGAGTACCTGCGCCTGGGTTCGGGCGAGTTGAAGAGTGGCGGTTTCCGCCGCGAGTCGATTCTGGCGGACGCTCTCGAAGCCCTCATCGGCGCGATCTACCTGGACGCCGGCATGGAAGTGGCGCGCGAGCGCGTACTGGCCTGGCTGACCACCGAGTTCGACAGCCTGACGCTGGTCGACACCAACAAGGATCCCAAGACCCGGCTGCAGGAGTTTCTCCAGTCGCGGGCTTGCGAGCTGCCACGGTACGAAGTGGTGGATATCCAGGGTGAGCCGCACTGCCGGACCTTCTTCGTCGAATGCGAAGTCACCTTATTGAATGAAAAGAGCCGAGGTCAGGGTGTCAGTCGCCGGATTGCCGAACAGGTAGCCGCGGCGGCAGCACTCATCGCCCTGGGCGTGGAGAACGGTAATGACTGATACAACTGCAACACGCTGTGGCTACGTCGCCATCGTCGGCCGGCCCAACGTGGGCAAGTCGACGCTGCTCAACCACATCCTGGGCCAGAAGCTGGCGATCACCTCGCGCAAGCCACAGACGACCCGCCACAACATGCTGGGGATCAAGACCGAAGGCAACGTGCAGGCGATCTACGTCGACACGCCCGGCATGCACAAGGGCAGCGACAAGGCCCTGAACCGCTACATGAACAAGACCGCTTCGGCCGCACTGAAGGATGTGGACGTGGTGATCTTCGTCGTGGACCGCACTCGCTGGACCGATGAAGACCAGATGGTGCTCGAACGTATCCAGTACGTCGAAGGGCCGGTCATCCTGGCGATCAACAAGACCGACCGCATCGAGGACAAGGGCGAGCTGATGCCGCACCTGGAATGGTTGCAGGGCCAACTGCCGAATGCGTCCATCGTGCCGATCTCCGCCCAGCATGGTCACAACCTCGAAGCGCTGGAAGGGCTGATCGCCCAGCATCTGCCTGAGAACGAGCATTTCTTCCCCGAAGACCAGATCACCGACCGCAGCAGCCGCTTCCTTGCCGCCGAACTGGTACGCGAAAAGATCATGCGCCAGCTCGGCGCCGAGCTTCCGTACCAGATCACCGTCGAGATCGAAGAATTCAAGCAGCAAGGTCGTACCCTGCATATTCACGCGCTGATCCTGGTCGAGCGTGACGGTCAGAAGAAAATCATCATTGGCGACAAGGGCGAGCGCATCAAACGCATCGGCAGCGAAGCGCGCCGCGACATGGAATTGCTGTTCGATTCCAAGGTGATGCTCAATCTCTGGGTCAAGGTGAAAGGCGGCTGGTCCGATGACGAGCGCGCACTGCGCTCGCTGGGCTACGGCGACCTTTAATCCGCGACGTCTCCCGGCCGGCCCCTTGCGTCCGGCCGGGCACTCCTCAGTCGAGCCCGTCCGATGAGCACGCCCACCGCCCGATCCGCCTACGTGCTCCACAGCCGTCCCTATCGTGAAAACAGTGCCCTGGTGGATTTTTTGACACCTCAAGGGCGGCTGCGCGCAGTGCTGCGCAGCGCCAAAGGCAAGGCGGGCTCGCTGGCCCGACCCTTCGTGCCGCTGGAGGTCGAATTCCGTGGGCGAGGCGAGCTGAAGAATGTCGGGCGCATGGAAAGCGCTGGCGTGGCCAGATGGATGACCGGTGATGCGCTGTTCAGCGGCATGTATCTCAATGAACTGCTGATTCGCCTGTTGCCGGCCGAAGATCCGTTTCCCTCGGTCTTCGATCACTACGCGGCCACCCTTGAGGCCCTGAGCGAGGGTCGAGCGCTGGAGCCATTGCTGCGGTCCTTCGAATGGCGTCTGCTCGACGATCTTGGCTATGGCTTCGCGCTGGACGTCGACATCAATGGCGAGCCGCTGGCACCCGATGGTCTGTATCGCCTGCAAGTGGACGCCGGGCTGGAGCGGGTATATCTGCTGCAACCCGGTCTGTTCCAGGGCGTCGAGCTACTGGCAATGGCCGAGGCCGATTGGAGCGCTCCCGGTGCACTGGGTGCCGCCAAACGCCTGATGCGCCAGGCGCTGGCGGTGCACCTTGGCGGCCGTCCGCTGGTCAGCCGCGAGCTGTTTCGCAAGCCCTGACGATTCAGGCCCTGGCAACGGTTTCGCAACTCACGGCCACGCCGTATCCTTGCTCTCCAGATATTGCTCATCATCAGGAGACCCACGTGGCCCACAGCACTCGCATTCTTCTCGGCGTGAACATCGATCACGTTGCCACCCTGAGACAAGCGCGGGGCACGCGTTACCCCGATCCGGTCAAGGCCGCGCTGGACGCTGAAGAAGCGGGTGCCGACGGCATCACCGTGCATCTGCGCGAAGACCGCCGGCACATCCAGGAGCGCGACGTTCTGCTGCTCAAGGAGGTTCTGCAAACGCGCATGAACTTCGAAATGGGCGTGACGGAAGAAATGCTGGCGTTCGCCGAGCGCATTCGCCCGGCGCATGTATGTCTGGTTCCCGAAACCCGCCAGGAACTGACGACCGAAGGCGGGCTGGATGTCGCCGGCCAGGAAGCGCGGATTCAGGCGGCCGTGGAGCGGCTGGCGAAAATCGGCTGTGAAGTGTCGCTGTTCATCGACGCCGACCCGCGTCAGATCGAGGCATCGAAGCGCGTCGGCGCTCCGGCCATCGAACTGCACACTGGCCGTTATGCCGACGCCGAAACGCCTGCCGAAGTGGCCGAAGAACTGCAGCGGATCGCCGACGGCATAGCCTTTGGTGTGTCGCAAGGGCTGATCGTCAATGCCGGTCATGGCCTGCATTACCACAACGTCGAAGCTGTAGCGGCCATTCCGGGTATCAACGAATTGAACATCGGCCACGCGCTGGTGGCCCATGCCCTGTTCGTCGGTTTCAAAGCGGCGGTAGCCGAGATGAAAGCGCTGATAGTCGCAGCGGCCCGCTGAGCCCAGTCTGCTGTAGGAGCCAGCTTGCTGGCGATGCAAGCGGCGCGTTATATCTGACGCACTGCATCGCCAGCAAGCTGGCTCCTACGACGATATTCTGTGTTCGTTCAGGGCTTGCGACCGACGATGACCGCACGCATCGGCGCGGGCAGACCTTCGATGGTTTTGCTGTGATCCTCGGGATCGAGGAAATGGCCTAGCGACTGGTAGCGCATCCATTCGGTACTGCGCTGCTCGTCGACCGTCGTGGTGCTGATATCTACACAGCGCACATCGGTGAATCCGGCGCGGCGCAGCCACAGCTCCAGCGCCGGTACTGACGGCAGGAACCATACGTTGCGCATCTGCGCGTAACGATCTTCCGGCACCAGCACCTGTTGCGCGTCGCCGGGAACCACCAGGGTTTCCATCACCAGCTCGCCGCCCTTCACCAGGCAGTCTTTCAACGCCAGCAAATGGTCGATGGGCGATTTGCGGTGGTAGAGCACGCCCATGGAAAACACGGTGTCGAACCCTTCCAGATTCGGCGGCAGGTCCTCCAGCGCGAAGGGCAGGTGCCAGGCTGGAAGGTCCGGCAAGTAGCGCTGCATCGCCTGGAATTGACAGAAGAACAGCCAGTTCGGATCCACTCCGATCACGCTGTCGGCGCCTGCGCCCAGCATTCGCCACTGGTAATAGCCGTTGCCGCAGCCGACATCCAGCACCCGTTTGCCCTTGAGGTCCAGGTGCGGCGACACCCTGGACCACTTCCAGTCCGAACGCCATTCGGTGTCGATGTGCACGCCGAAGACATTGAACGGTCCCTTGCGCCACGGCGAAAGACCCATCAGCGCGGTGCGCAGGCGAGCGCCGGTTTCAGCGTCGCACTCGGTTTCAAGCGTGAAGCTATCAATAAGGTCGATCCGCTCGGGCGTCAGATCCGGCAGTGCATCCAGGGCGCTTTGCCAGCGTTGCAGGTCGCCGTGTCCCTTGGCCATCTTGGCGTCCAGTTGGGCTTGCTGGCCGTTGGCCCATTCGGCAAGGGGCGTGCCCGCCAGACGGCGGACCAGAGGGGCTAGATCAATCATGGCAGGGCAATCAGAGAGGCAAAGTTAAGGCACTGAAACCAGGGAACGACCTTGGAAAATCCGGCGGCGAGCAAACGCTCGCGATGCTCTTCGAGGCTGTCGGGCTTCATGACGTTTTCGATGGCGCTGCGCTTCTGGGCAATTTCCAGCTCGCTGTAGCCGTTGGCACGCTTGAATGCGATATGCAGCTCGGTCAGCAGTTCGTGCTCCTGTGGATCGTTGAAGCGCAGCTTTTCCGACAGGATCAGCGCGCCGCCCGGCACCAGCGCCTGACGAATACGACTGAGCAGTTCCAGGCGCTCGGAAGGCGGAATGAATTGCAGGGTGAAGTTCAGGGCTACGACCGAAGCCGGCAGGAAGTCGAGCGCCAAAATATCGGCCTCGATCACCTCGACCGGCAGCAGCTCCTGAAACATCGAATCCTGGGCATTGAGGTATTCCCGGCAGCGCTCGACCATGGCCGCGGAATTGTCCACCGCGATGACACGGCAGCCGTCGGCGCGCACGTGACGACGCAGCGCCTGGGTCACGGCTCCCAGCGAGCTGCCCAGATCGTAAAGGACGGTATCGGGACTGGCGAACTGTGCCGCGAGCACGCCCAGGTTCTCCACGATAGTCGGGTAGCCGGGCACCGAGCGTTTGATCATGTCCGGAAATACCCGCACGACGTCTTCGTTGAAGGCGAAGTCAGGCACCTGAGCCAGTGGCTGGGCGAATAGGCGGTCGGGTTCTTTGCTCACGGCGATTCCGGCTGGGATTCTGAAAGGGCGGCATTCTAGCCAAGTTGCGGCCTCGATGCATGAACCGGATCGTGATGTCGGATGAGCCGCCGCGATTCAGCGCACGGAGATCGAGCAGTCGAAGGTCGCTTGTGGCGTGACTTCCGGGGCCCAGGGCTGCTGATAGATCATCAGCAGCCGTCCGGTCCCGGCCTCGCTCGCTTTGTAGCGCCAGACCGACTGCCCGGCGCTGCCGACCATATCCATCTGCTCGGCGCTCGAGTAAACCTCGGGACCAAGGCTGCGCAACACATTGGAAGCCGGATTCTGCACCTGCCAGCGGAAGCCGGTGGTGGGGTTGCTGGGCAAGGTCAGGATCAACGTCTGGCCCTTGCTCAACTGTGCCGGGCAGTCGCTTTGCTCCTCGATCGATACGCTATGGTCGGGCGTCTGTGCGCAGGCGGTCAGCAAAGCGAGACCAAAAGGGGCGAGCAGGCGGGCAGCGGTCATGACAGGGTCCGTGGTGACGTGACAATGTGCGCAGGATAGCCGATGCGAACCCACGCGTCTGTGAAGGGCCGGACCTGTCTGCGGCTATGCATTGCCCGGACCGACGATTCGCGGATGAATCCGCTCCTACGGACGATGCGGGCCGTAGGAGCGGATTCATCCGCGAAGGGGCCTTTAGAACAACACCTTCGCCACGTCTGTGAAGCGCTTGGCGAAGTGCACGGTCAGGCCTTCCTTGAGGTAGTCGGGCAGTTCTTCGAAATTGCCTCGATTGGATTCCGGCAAGATCAGCTCGTTGATTTTCTGCCGCCGGGCCGCGATGACCTTTTCCCGCACGCCGCCGATGGGCAGTACGTGACCGGTCAGGGTCAGTTCGCCGGTCATGGCGACGCCTTTCTTCGGCGGCTGGTTGCGCGCCAGGGACAGCAGCGCGCTGGCCATGGTCACTCCGGCGCTGGGGCCATCCTTGGGTGTCGCACCTTCGGGAACGTGAACGTGTACGAAAGCTTCGTCGAAGAATTTGCTGTCTCCGCCGAACTTGGCGAGATTGGAGCTGACGTAGCTGTAGGCGATTTCCGCGGACTCCTTCATCACCTCACCCAACTGCCCGGTCAGTTTGAAACCGCGGTTGAGCGTATGGATGCGGGTCGCTTCGATCGGCAAGGTGGCGCCGCCCATGCTGGTCCAGGCCAGGCCGGTAATCACGCCTGTGCCGGACAGCACTTGCTCGCTGCGGAACACCGGCATGCCGAGGGAGGCTTCCAGGTCCTTGGGCCCGATCTTGATCACCGATTCCGGTGCGTCGAGCAGCTTCACCACGGCCTTGCGCACCAGTTTGCCCAGCTGCTTTTCAAGCTGCCGGACCCCGGCCTCGCGGGCATAGCCTTCGATCACCGCACGCAGCGCGGCGTCGTTGATCGACAGGCGCGCTTTGGCGACGCCGGCCTTGGCCAATTGCTTGGGCCACAGATGGCGCTTGGCGATCGCCAGTTTTTCCTCGGTGATATAGCCGGACAGACGGATGATTTCCATCCGGTCCAGCAACGGGCCAGGAATGGAGTCCAGGGTGTTGGCGGTGCAGACGAACAGCACTTTCGACAGGTCCAGACGCAGGTCCAGATAATGATCGAGAAACTCGACGTTCTGCTCGGGATCGAGGGTTTCCAGCAGCGCGGACGCGGGATCGCCCTGGTAGCTTTGGCCCATCTTGTCGATTTCATCGAGCATGATGACCGGGTTCATCACCTCGACATCCTTGAGCGCCTGCACCAGCTTGCCCGGCTGGGCGCCGATGTAGGTCCGGCGATGGCCCTTGATCTCGGCTTCGTCGCGCATCCCGCCTACGCTCAGACGATAGAACGGACGGCCGAGCGACTCGGCGATCGAACGGCCGACGCTGGTCTTGCCCACGCCCGGCGGTCCGACCAGCAACACGATCGAGCCACTGATTTCACCTTTGTAGGCACCGACCGCGAGAAATTCCAGAATGCGCGCCTTGATATCGTCCAGACCGGCATGGTGCGCATCCAGCACCTTGCGCGCGTGGCCGAGGTCCAGCTTGTCCTCGCCATACACGCCCCACGGCAGGGAGCTGGCCCAGTCCAGATAGTTGCGGGTCACGGCGTATTCGGGCGAGCCGGTTTCCAGCACCTTGAGCTTGCCGATTTCCTCATCGATTTTCTTGCGAGCCTGGGCAGGCAGGGTCTTGCCTTCCAGACGCTGCTCGAACTGTTCGATGTCGGCGCTGCGATCATCCTTGCTAAGGCCCAGCTCCTGCTGGATGACCTTGAGCTGTTCTTTAAGGAAGAACTGCCGCTGGTGCTCGCCGATCTTGCGATTGACCTCGGCGGAAATCTCTTTCTGCAGGCGCGCGACTTCGACTTCCTTGCGCAGCATCGGCAGGACCTTCTCCATGCGCTTGAGCATCGGCACGCAATCGAGCACTTCCTGGAGCTCCACGCCCGTGGCCGAAGTCAGCGCGGCGGCGAAGTCGGTCAAGGGCGACGGATCGTTGGGACTGAAGCGATTGAGATAATTCTTCAGCTCTTCGCTGTACAGCGGGTTCAGCGGCAGCAACTCCTTGATCGCATTGATCAGCGCCATGCCGTAGGCCTTGACCTCGTCGGTCGGCTCGTTGGGCTGGTGCGGGTATTCGACCTCGACCAGATACGGCGGGCGATGGTGCTTGAGCCAGGTGCGGATGCGCACGCGGCTCAGGCCTTGGGCCACGAACTGCAGGCGGCCGTTTTCGCGACTGGCGTGGTGCACTTTCACCAGCGTCCCGTATTCGGGAAGCGCGCCGGTATCGAAATGACGAGGATCTTCCTGGGGCGTGTCCATGAAGAACAGCGCCAGCGAATGATGCTCGGACTTGCTGACCAGCTCCAGCGTCTCGGCCCAGGGTTCTTCGTTGACGATAACCGGCAGCACCTGCGCCGGGAAGAACGGGCGGTTGTGGATCGGAATGATATAGACCTTGTCCGGCAGGTTCTGGCCGGGCAGGGCGAGCGAGGTGCTGTGGGAGCTCAAGGACCCATCATGCTCGGCGGCATCATGTGGCAAATCTGGCGAGTCAGTCGGCTGGTCGCTCATAGAACACCTGCAAAATTGGACATGGGCTTTAGATGGGGCGGGCGGCCTCAGGTTTCAATGGTTGCGGTCGATAGTCTTGTCAGGAGCGAAAAGGCTCCACGAGGGCAGGGACGGTTTCCAACCTTTCGTCACGATCGACTGACTCGGGCTTACAGCTCGTTCGTTTACCTGTATCGGGGGCGGGCAGGTCGATCCGCGCGCGGGACACATCGCTGCCAGGGCTGGCCTTCAATTACCGGCAGTGCCGTTGTGGATCGAATGAGTATGACTAACCTGGTGTTTCGTACCTGGCTGGCCGGATTGCTGCTGGCAATGACCACCTTTGCCTCGGCGGCAACCTTTACCGCGCAGGTTTTCGACCAGCAGGGCAAGCCCCTGGCGGATGCCGTGGTCACGCTCAAAGGCCCGGCGAACGTTGCGGCGGGAACGCCCAAGGCCGACATGGACCAGCGCGATCAGGAGTTTTCGCCCAGGGTACTGGCGGTACATACCGGCACCCAGGTGAAATTTCCCAACAGCGACAACATTCGTCATCAGGTCTACTCGTTTTCGCCGGCCAAGCGCTTCGAACTCCGGCTGTACGAAGGCACGCCGTCCGAGCCGCTGCTGTTCGACAAACCGGGCGTGGTAGTGCTGGGCTGCAACATTCATGACTGGATGGTCGGCTACATCTACGTGACCGACGAGCCGCTGTTCGGCGTGACCGACAGCAACGGCATGCTCAGGCTCGACCAGGTGCCGGCGGGTCGCTACCAGGCAACGCTCTGGCACCCGCGCAGCGAAGACATGCAGCCAACCGTCGGCGGCAGCATCGAGGTGCCCGCCGCCGGGCTTGAACAGCGCTTTGACCTCGTGGTCCAGCCGAGCGCTGATGATCAACCGGGCAAACCGGCCTTGGGTGGATTTGGCGATGCCTTCCACAAGGCTGTGCATGAATGAATCTCAGGACCAGCTTTCAGGCGCGGATTGCCGGCGTGCTGATCGCTTTGCTGCTGGTGGTGATCGGCGCGGTATACGCGGCGGTCAAAGTGGCGACCGGCGATGCGGTGCACTCCCAGGCTCAGGCGCAGCTGGAAGTGGGCAGCCGGGTGTTCGAGCGTCTGGTGGATCTGCGGGGCAAGCGGCTACGCGACGCCGTGCAGTTGCTCGCGGCCGACTTCGGTTTTCGCGACGCGGTGGCCAGCGCCGATTCGGCGACGATCCGCTCGGTGCTGCTCAACCACGGTAAGCGGATCAACGCCAGCGACATGTTTCTGCTGGGCATGGACGGCACCGTGATCGCCAGCACCGAAGCCGCGGTCGCCGAGGGCTCGCGGTTCATCTATGACCAGGCCTTGCGCACCGCCAAACGCAACAACCAGTCGATGCTGATCGTCCCGGGCGGCGGCATCCCGCATCTGCTGATCGAAAGCGTGGTCTTGGCACCGCTGCCCCTTGGCCGCGTGGTCATGGGTTTTTCCATCGACAGCGATATTGCCCAGGAACTGCGCTCGCTCAGTGGACTGGAGGTCTCGTTTCTGACGGTCGAAAACGGCCGTCCCGGCAAGCTGATCAGCACCCAGCCCCAGACGCTGCACGCCGGTCTGATCGAGTACATGCGCCACGCCAATGGCGAGCAGACCAGTGTTACCGAACAGTCGAACCAGAATTTTCTCAGTCAGTCGTTGATGCTCGCCAATGCCGGTACGGCCAATGGCGGGCAGGTGGTCGCGCTGTTGCAAAGCCCACTGGACGAAGCCATGCGGGCGTTCGCGCCGCTGGATGAGAAGATTTTCTGGATTACCGTGGCCGCCTTGCTCGCTTCGCTGGCCGGCACCCTGGCCCTGGCACGCAGCGTTTCCTTGCCGGTGCGCGCCCTCGCGGTGGCAGCCAAGCGGATCGGCGACGGCGACTATGAAACGCCCGTCGCCATGACGCGCAGCGACGAACTAGGCGTGCTCGCCGACGCAATTAACACCATGCAGCACGGCATATCGGTCCGCGAAAGCCAGCTGGCGCACAACGCCCTGCACGACGCGGTCACCGGCCTGCCCAATCGCGCGCTGGTTATGGAGCGCCTGGGCAGCTCGATCGCGGCCCATCGATCCGTGGCATTGATGTATCTGGGCATCGAGAACCTGTCCGCCATCAACGAAACCTGTGGCGCGGCGGGGGTGGACCAATTGCTCCGCCAGATCGGCCAGCGCTTGCAGCACGGCGTGAAGTCCGGCGACACCGTAGCCCGACTGACCGCCAACGAGTTCCTGTTGCTGCTCGATCACACCACCAGCGACGGCGCCGTGGCGATGGGCGATACCGTGCAAAGACTGCTCGGCGAGCCGCAGCGTATCGACGACCACGCCGTGGTGCTGGACAGCTGTATCGGCATCGCGGTGTATCCGGAGCACGGCGATGAACCGCTGGAGCTCATCAGTCGGGCGGCCATCGCTCGCAAGGATGCTGCTGGCATCCCGGGTCGTCTGCAAATCTACGAGGACGGCCGCGATCTGGCGCACCAGCGCCAGATCCGTCTGATTCGGGACCTGCGTACCGCAGCGAGCAACGGCGAACTGCTGTTGCACTATCAGCCCAAACTGGACGTGCGGCAGGGGCGGGTGCGCCAGGCCGAAGCGCTACTGCGCTGGAATCACCCGCAGTTCGGCAACGTGTCGCCCGCCGAATTCATCGTTCTGGCCGAGCGCACGGGCAGCATTCAGCTGTTGACCGGCTGGGTCATCGAAGAGGCCATGCGCCAGTTGGCCGAATGGAATCAGCGCGGGCTGGTGCTACAGCTGTCGGTCAACATTTCCGCGGACGATCTGCTGGGCGACGATCTGGTCGGCTTCGTGACGCGATTGCTCAACCGGTACGCGGTGCCTGCCGAGCAACTGATTTTCGAGATCACCGAAAGCGCGGTCATGAGCGAGCCGGAGCGGGCGCTGGTGGTGCTGCACCGCCTGCGCGAATGCGGCATCAGCCTGTCCATCGACGATTTCGGGACCGGTTACTCCTCGCTGGCGCACCTCAAGCGCATGCCTGTGCAGGAACTCAAGATCGACCAGTCATTCGTGCGCAATCTCGATGCCACCAGCGAAGACGCGGTGATCGTGCGCTCGACCATCGAAATGAGCCACAACCTGGGGCTCAAAGTCGTCGCCGAAGGCGTCGAGTATCAGCACAGTCTCGACCTGCTGGGACGCTGGCACTGCGACACCGCCCAGGGTTACCTGATCAGCCGGCCGCTGACCGCGGGCGCGTTCGAAACCTGGATCGCTCAATCTTTTTCTTCCCCCAGCCTGACGGTTAACTGAATCATGTCTTTGCGAACTTCATTGTTGTTGGGCGTCCTGCTGGCCATCGCCAGTTCCATTGCGCTGGCCGACAACGGGCGGCTGATCGCCACGGGCGGCGCCAGCAGTATCGAAGGCAGCGCCGGCGGCGGCATCACACCCTGGGCGGTAATCAGCGGCTACGGCGAGCAGGATGAATGGGGCGCGACCGCGTTCGCGACCCACGTCAATCTGCGCAACTACAACCTGGACGTGGCGGGACTGGCGCTCGCCTATGGCAACCGGATCGAACTGTCGTATGCGCACCAGCGTTTCGATATCAGCACGCTGCAACATCGTCTGAGCCTGCCGGACGACAATCTCAGCCAGGACGTGTTCGGCGCCAAGGTGCGGCTGTTCGGTGACCTGATCTACGACAGCCTGCCGCAAGTCTCGCTGGGCATTCAGTACAAGCATCAGAATGACTTCCTCATTCCCAGCCTGGTCGGCGCCGCGCGTGATTCGGACGTCGAAGGCTATCTGACCGCCAGCCGCCTGTTCATGGGCGCGGCCTTCGGCTACAACCTGGTGGTCAACGGCGGGGTGCGCTACAGCCGCGCCAACGAGACCGGACTGCTGGGCTTCGGCGGGGACCGGCGCGACACGCGCAGCCTGCTCAAGGAAGGTTCCATGGCGGTACTGTTCAACCCGCGCTGGGCGATGGGCTTCGAGTACCGGGAAAAGCCGGACAATCTGTCGTTTGCCGGCGAGAGCGACTGGGCGGACGTGTTTCTGGGTTACTTCCCCAACAAACATCTGTCGGTGGTGCTGGCCTATGCCCGGCTAGGCGAAATCGCGACGCTGGAAGATCAGAACGGCACCTATCTTTCGATACAGGGGAGCTTCTGATGATGCGCTCGTTCGCTGTTCTGATGTTCGCCCTGCTGGTGGGCTGCGCGCAGCAGCCGCCAGGCGATGACAGTCTCTACCATGCTCTGGGGGAGCGTGCCGGCATCCAGCGTATCGTCGAAGGCATGCTGCTCAATGTGGCCCGGGACGACCGCATCGTCGAGCATTTTCGCAAGGTCGATATCGAGCGTCTGCGGGACAAGCTGGTCGAGCATCTGTGTGTCGAGGCGGGCGGCCCTTGCCGCTACATCGGCGACAGCATGGAAGAAGCCCATAAAGGCCAGAAGCTCACCCGCAGCGATTTCAACGCGCTGGTGGAAGATTTGATCGCCGCGATGGATGCGCAGCACGTTCCCGTGCCGACGCAGAACCGGCTGATCGCAAGGCTGGCGCCCAAGCGCGGGCAGGTGATCGAGAAGTAGGAGCCAGCTTGCTGGCGATAGCACTGTTGCAGACGCAGAATCTGTGCTGAATCTACCTTTTATCGCCAGCAAGCTGGCTCCTACAGGTCGGGTGGCGACAAAAAAGGCGGCTATCGAAGGATAGCCGCCTTTTTCATGGCTCAGACAACGGTTACTTCGGCAGTTTGAACGCCATGACGTAGTCGCCTTGCTTGGTGCCCAGCGAACCGTGACCACCTGCAACGACCAGCACGTATTGCTGGCCGTCCTTGCCGGTGTAGGTCATCGGAGTGGTCTGGGCACCTGCTGGCAGACGGCCTTCCCACAGCTGCTTGCCGTTACGAACATCGTAGGCGCGCAGGTACTGGTCAAGCGTACCGCTCAGGAACGCCAGGCCGCTGGCGGTGGTAAAGGTGCCGCCCAGGCTTGGAACACCCATGCTCAGTGGGATCGGAACCGGCGAGCTGTCGCGCACGGTGCCGTTCTTGTGCATCCAGATGGTCTTGTGGGTGGTCAGGTCGACCGCTGCCACGTAACCCCACGCTGGCGCCTGGCAAGGCAGGCCCATCGGCGACAGCAACGCTTCGAGGATCACGCCATAAGGCGCGCCCTTGTTCGGCTGCACGCCCTCGGTCTCGCTCTTGCGACCAGGACCGGAAGCGACTTCCTCGGCTGGAACCAGTTTGGAGCGGAACGCCATGTAGCTCGGGTTCACGAATGCGATCTGACGCACCGGGTCGACCGAAATGCCGCCCCAGTCGAACACGCCGAAGTTACCCGGATAGACGATCGAGCCCTGCAGGGATGGAGGCGTGAACGGACCGTCGTAACGCAGCGACTTGAAGTCAATGCGGCACAGCATCTGGTCGAACGGCGTCACACCCCACATGTCGCTTTCCTTGAGCGGAGGCGGCATGAAGTTCAGGTCGGACTTGGGCTGGGTCGGGGACGTCCAGTCACCTTCGACAGCACCTTGCGGCACCGGCACTTCGTTGATCGGCACGATCGGCTGACCGGTGCTGCGGTCCAGCACGTAGATGCTGCCCTGCTTGGTCGAGGCGAGTACGGCCGGCTTCACGCCGTCGGCGGTCTTCATGTCCATGAGGGTCGGCTGACCGCCCACGTCCATATCCCACAGGTCATGATGGGTGAACTGGAAGTCCCAGCGAACGCGGCCGGTGGCGATGTCCAGAGCGACCAGACCCGCGCTGTACTTCTCGGACTCCGGAGTGCGATGGCCGCCGAACTGGTCAGGAGTCTGGTTGCCCATCGGCAGGTAGACCATGCCCAGCTTTTCATCGACGCTGAACATGGACCACATGTTCGGCGAGTTGCGGGTGTAGATCCCGTCGGCGGCGATCGGCGCTGTCGCTTCAGGGTTGCCGCTGTCCCAGTTCCAGACCAGACGACCGGTGTGCACGTCGTACGCACGGATCACGCCGGACGGCTCGTCCATGGACACGTTATCGGTCACGTGGCCGCCAATGATCACCAGGTCCTTGGTCACCGCAGGTGGCGAAGTGGAGTAGTAGCCGCCCGGCGCGAAGGCGCCCATGTTGGCGGTCAGATCCACCGAACCCTTGTTGCCGAAGTCTTCGCACATCTTGCCGGTGTCGGCGTTCAGCGCGATCAGACGGGTGTCGGCGGTCGGGATGAAGATGCGACGCGGGCAGGCGTTGGCGGCCGGAGCTGCCGGAGCGCTGGTGGTCGCATCGGCGGCTGGTGCGGCCGGGCTCTGCGCCGGGGCCTGAGCAGCGTAGGCAGCATCATCGTGATACGAGACGCCGCGGCAGGTCATGTGCGCCCAGCCTTTGAAGTTCTCGGCATTCTGGGTGCTGATCTTCGGATCGAAGCGCCAGATTTCCTTGCCCGAATCCGGGTCCAGAGCGATCACCTGACTGTGTGGGGTACACACGTACAGCATGCCGTTGACCTTGAGCGGGGTGTTTTCCGCCGTGGTCTCGCCCGGATCGTTCGGCCCCGGAATGTCGCCGGTGCGATAGGTCCAGGCCGGCTCCAGCTTGTGCACGTTTTCAGGCGTGATCTGCGCCAGAGGCGAGTAACGGTCGCCGAAACCGGTACGGCCGTAGGACTGCCAGTCACCGTCGGGCATCGCCGGCGCGGTGTTGGTGGTGCCAGCGGTCTCGCGGTCCAGTTGACCTTCGATGCGGCCAGGGTTGGTGAACTGGCTCGCCAGCGCGGCCAGACCAGCCAGCACGACGGCAAAGCCGAGCGCGCCGGTGCCCATGCGCGAAGGCTCGCCACGCAGCAGCGGACGGCGGAACCATGGCAGCAGCAGGACGATACCGAGCGCAAACCACAGTGCCAGGCGCGGCACCAGTTGCCACCAGTCCAGACCCACTTCCCACAATGCCCACACCGTACTCGCGAACAGCAGAGCCGCATACAGACCCAGCGCCGCACGGCGCCCGGTCACCAGCAGCACGCCCGTCACGGAGAAACCGATACCTGCCAGCAGGTAATACAGTGAACCGTCCAGTTGCAGCAGCCGGATACCGCCGGCCAGCAAGGCCAGCCCCATCAACAGGATCACCAGCCCGAGCAACGTCGGTAGCAGGCGATTTCTACTCAAAGCACTATCAGTGCTCATAATGCGAATCTCCGTGAAGAGTGATTGATTGACGTCTCGTTACAGCAAGGCAGTGCTGACGTCATTCGTTGTTACAAATGCTTGGAACGTATTCCCGGCAGTGCGATTCAACCGCCGGTCAGAACGAGAGTTGCAATTTCAGGCCCGCCACCAGCGCGTTGTCCACGCGGTCGACGCCGCCGGGGTGACGCACGTACTGCAAATTCGGCCGTACGGTCAGCCAGTTGGCTGCGTGAATGCCGTAATAGAGTTCAGCGTTGTATTCGGTGTCCTGAAGAGGCATGAAGGCCGGGTCGTCGTAGTCGTAGACCGCTGCTGCGTGGTTTTGTGCATTGGCATTCTTGCGATACGCAGGGTTGACGTGGATGCGTGAAACGCCGAGGCCCAGCGCATCCTGAGGGCGGGCATCGAAGGGGCCTTTGTAGACCATGCCGAGGGAAACATAGTTGTCGACCATATTGGTCTTCTTGTCGTGCAGGGTGCCGTTGGCGAACAGGCTCAGGCCGCGGCTCTGGTCGCTGGCCAGGCTGGTGACCTGCTGACTGAAGTTCAGCCACATGCCGTGCTTGCTCGACGATCCGCGATACGACGTGCCTTCCAGCGCGGCGGAACGGCCGTTGGCGTCCTTGTAGACGTCCTGGCTGTCGGCGCTGCTGTAGTAGTAACCGGCACGGTATTCGCCCGGCAGACCGCCGATTTTCGGTGTCCAGACCAGCTCCACCGGCACGACCGCGCCTTGAGTGCCGCTGCCGCTCAGCTTGAAAGCGTTGTCGTTTTCCAGGTTCGACGGGTTCTGCTCGAACACGCCGATCTGCGCGAACAGCTCCGGATTGAGCTGATACTTGACGCGCATGCCCCACTGGCTGATCGGCCAGTTGTACCAGGTGTCGACGTAGTTGCCGACCTGGGAACCGCACAGCGACAGGTTCTGGAAATCGCAGGGCATGGTGTTGAAGTCTTCGCCTTCGTTGAACCGGCCCAGCTTGATGCTCAGCGCCTGGTCGAAGAACTTCTGTTGATACCAGAGCTGCGTCAGGCGGGTCACGCTGCCGCGACCCCAGACTTCCTGGGACGACGAAATCGTGCCGGTGCGCGGGTCGCCTGTGCGGTCGTTGCCCAGGCTGTCGCCATTGCGGTTGTTCAGCGCCAGCTGGAACTCCGCGTCATGCCAGCCCAACAGCTTCTGCAGATCCAGATGCGCGCTCAAGGTGGTCTGGTCGCTGTAGCGGGTGGCTTTGTCGTGATCGTAACCACCGTGCAGGTTGGCTGCGGTTTCGCTGGTGTAGTCCAGCTTGAAGTCGAAGCCCTGCTGCGACAGTTCGGTACGCTTGCCGCCCCAGTCGCCGAGCATCCAGGGCGAGTCGGAATCGAAGGCAGGCGCGGCCTGCGCGGCGCCGGTCAGGCTGAGCACCGCCAGGCCACAAAGGCCGGCGATGCGAGGGACAGTTACGAAGCAGTGACGCTTGGAATAACTAGGCATGGGAAAAGACATTCTGTTCGAGTTTTTATGGGCGCTGAATGCATAGCCGCCCGCGACCGCATACGCAGACGGACGAAGGCTTTGAAAATGCTGGGAAAATCGATTCAGCAGCGACGGGCGCAATGATAGGGCGCTAACGAGTTTACCACCAGTCACAAAGACGACATTGAGCGTTGCGTTTTTTGCAATAGTGGCAGCTGCGACCTATGCGCACAGTTCTGTGCTCCGTTCATTGGCCCTGTCCGCGACTCTGGCCAACCTGACTCTTCCCGCTGAAGAGCGGCTCGGCTAAGGTGCGCAGCTTCGGTTTTCAGATCTTCGGAGTGACATGACCACGCCCACCCACGATCCCCTGCACGGCGTTACGCTGGAGCAGATTCTCAAGGCCCTCGTCGAGCATTACGAATGGTCCGGCCTTGCCGAGCGCATCGACATTCGCTGCTTCAAGAGCGATCCGAGCATCAAGTCGAGCCTGACATTCCTGCGCAAGACCCCCTGGGCGCGTCAGAAAGTCGAAGCGCTGTACGTCAAGTTGCATCGCAGCAAGGGCTGGTAAGCCAGACTGTCAATTTGCAGAAACCCCGCGTTCAATCGCGGGCGTGTCATTCAAGGACTCATGATCGATGTTCAGCGAACACTCGCGACAGGCGCAGGGATCGCGCTGGTATGCACGGATCGCGGCCTGCCTGGGGTGGGCCGGCCTTGCAATCCAGCTGTATCTGATATTTCTCGGACGTTGGGCCGATCAAGCCAGTCTGCTGGGCGGACTGGTCCGGTTCTTCAGTTTCTTTACGGTACTGACCAACACACTGGTCGCGGTGGCGCTTTCGTGCGCATTGAGTACCGGCCAATCGGCCGGGCATCGTTTTTTCCGAAACCCGGTCATCTGCGGGGGAATCGCCGCAAGCATCGCGCTGGTCGGCATCGCCTACAACGTGCTGTTGCGCCACCTGTGGCAGCCGCAAGGCTGGCAATGGATCGCCGACGAACTGCTGCACGACGTCATGCCGATCCTGTTCGTGCTCTACTGGCTGCTGTTTGTTCCCAAGGGCGCGCTGCGTTTCAGGCATTTGGCGATCTGGATGCTGTATCCGATCATCTACTTCGGATACGTCCTGCTGCGCGGCAGTGTGATCGGCGACTACCTGTATCCGTTCATCGACGTAGGCACCATCGGCTATGCCAAGGCCGTGGTGAATGCCTTGGGTGTGTTGTCGGGCTTCGTGCTGATTGCCTTGCTGGTCATCACCGCGGACAAATCAATCGCCCGCCGCCGACTGTAGGAGCCACCGGGGCGGCGTTCCGCCTTGCTGGCGATGAAGACGACGCGGTGCATCAGTCTGATCGCGTTACGTCCGTCGCGAGCAAGCTCCCTCCCACAGGGTTCGCGCAGGCTGGCTTTTTGGGAGGCAGCTTCACGCAGGATCGGCACAGAGCGCTTTTGTGGGAGCCAGCTTGCTGGCGATAGGCAATGCCTGACACACCGTGTCATCTGGTTTTGCTGCCGCGTTGCGGCAGATCGCTAGCGAGCTAGCTCCTACCACCTTGGGAGCTTGCTGGCGATGAAGACGACGCGGTGCATCAGTCTGATCGCGTTACGTCCGTCGCGAGCAAGCTCCCTCCCACAAGGTTCGCGCAGGCTGGCTTTTTTGGGAGGCAGCTTCCTGCAGGATCGGCACAGGGCGCTTTTGTGGGAGCCAGCTTGCTGGCGATAGGCAATGCCTGACACACCGTGTCATCTGGTTTTGCTGCCGCGTGGCGGCAGATCGCTAGCAAACTAGCTCCTACCACCGTTGGAGCCAGCTTGCTGGCGATTCCCGATCTCTCTTAGCCTTCCCGCTTCCAGTAACCCGCCGCCTTGACGAATTCCTCGTCGAGCCCGAATTCGTCCAGCAGAATCCGCCGCAGCTTGCGCGACAGTCCCGACTCGGTGGCGATCCAGGCGTAAAGCTTGCCTTCCGGCATCTCCAGACGGCGGACGACGTCTTGCAGATCCTGCTCGCCACGC
Source organism: Pseudomonas sp. JDS28PS106 (assembly GCF_036706555.1). Lineage (NCBI taxonomy): Bacteria > Pseudomonadati > Pseudomonadota > Gammaproteobacteria > Pseudomonadales > Pseudomonadaceae > Pseudomonas > Pseudomonas sp. JDS28PS106. The sequence goes on from NZ_JBAJGT010000015.1 coordinate 69,556, forward strand.
ACCACCCAGATCACGTCCACCTGCGCCGCGCTTTCGAAGACCTGCTGCTCCAGCGGGTTGGCGACTTCGGCCACCACCAGCGCCGCCCGGTTGGCCGGCAAGGATTCAAGACGGCGGGCGATGGCGGGAAGGGCGGTTTCATCGCCGATCAGCAGGTAACTGTCGAACATGTCCGGCACCACCATCGACCCACGGGGCCCGGCAATGTGCAGGAACTGCCCCGGCTCGGCCTGCGCCGCCCAGGTCGCCGCCGGGCCTTCACCGTGCAGCACGAAATCGATGTCCAGTTCACCAGTCTGCGGGTCGTAGCGGCGCGGGGTGTAATCGCGCATGGCCGGACGCGGGCCGTCGCTCTCGCTCATCGGTACCCAGTTGTCCAGCGCCTGCTGTTCCTCGGGCGTGCTGGCGAAGAACAGTTTCACGTGATCGTCCGTACCCAGACTGATGAATCCCTCAAGCTCGGGCCCATGCAAGGTGATCCGGCGCATCAGAGGCGTAACGCTGGTCACGCGCAGCACTTCGAGCCTGCGGCGTTTGATTTCGTGCATGACGCGATGAATGGACAGTTGTGAAGTCATTGGGCATTTCCTGAAGAGTGGGCAGGGCCGTCGACGATGGCTTTGGCCGTGTCATTGAGGAGGTCGCGAACCCGCAGGATTTCTTCCGGGCTCCAGCGGCCGTGGTGCAAGTGCAGGGCATGGCGCAGGTTATGAATCGCTTCGTGGATCTCGGGCGGACGATCATGCCCGCGCAGCGATCGCTTGCTGACGTCGATGCGCATCCGCACGCCGTCCAGGGCGACGGCTTGTTCCCCCAGCCAGGCAAGGCCGGCCGGGGTGACGCGGTACAGCTTCTTGCCCGCTTGGGCGTCGCCTGTGATCAGTTCGCTTTCTTCGAGGAATGTCAGGGTCGGGTAAATCACGCCGGGACTGGGGCTGTAGGCGCCGTCGAACATGCCCTCGATCTGACGGATCAGGTCATAACCGTGGCAGGGCTGCTCGGCGATGAGCGCCGGCAACAACAGCTTGAGATCGCCAGGGGCAAATACCCGGGGGCCGCGTCCACCGCGCTCGCGGCCGGGACGTTTTTCGAAGCCGTCGCCGTACTCGCGCAGCGTCGGCGGGTGATGAGGGGTGTCACGCATCGTCATGATCTCTCGTGCCAAGTTAGATATACCGTAAGATATATCTTAATGACTTATCAAGTGATCAGGACGAACGGTTCTCATTTGTGATCGATCACATTCGGTTAGCGACGGCTGGCGAGGGTCCGCTGCACATGGCCGTACCCGCGTGTTCCAGGTAAGGCGTAAGGATCGGCGCCATGCCTTTGAGCACCTGGACCGGCAGGGCGGACGTGAACCGGAACCCTTCCGCAGCCCGCCCCGGCACATAGGCAGTCAGGGTGCCGAAATGGCGCTCGCCGATATAGAACACGAAGGTGGCTGTCCGGTTGATGGCCTTGGAACTGATGATGCGTCCGCCCGCGCCCACGCTTTCGATCCGGTTATCGCCGGTGCCGGTCTTGCCGCCCATGGTCAGCGTTGTGCCGTCCTGCAACTTGAAGGAGCCCTGGACCCGCTTGGCCGTACCGCCCTCGACCACTTGCGACAGGGCTTCACGCAGCGCGGCGGCGACCTCCGAAGGCAATACCCGCTTGCCCAGATCAGGGTTGATGGTGAACAGCGTTTCGTAGGGGGTATTCGCCGCGAAATGCAGACTGTCGATACGCACGGCGGGCAGGCGGATGCCATCGTTCTGGATGATGCCGATCAGTTCCGCCAGCGCGGCAGGCCGGTCGCCCGAACTGCCGATGGCGGTCGCCAGCGACGGCACCAGGTGATCGAAGGGGTAGCCGACCTTCTGCCAGCGTTGCTCGATATCCAGAAACGCTTCGACTTCCATCATGGTGCGAATGCGGCTGTCACGCGCGCTCTTGTGCCGGCTCTTGAACAGCCAGCTGTAAACCTCCTGGCGCTCATGGCGGCTGGCGGTGACGGCCTCCTTGAACTGCGCATCGGGGTTTTGCAGCAGATAGCCCACCAGCCACAATTCCAGCGGATGCACTCGGGCGATGTAGCCTTGATCCGGCAGGTCGTAGGCGCCCGGTCCGTAACTGCGATAAAGCTCTTCCAGACGCTTCTCCGTCAGCTTGCCGCGCGGGGTGCTGTCGCTCAAGTGAGTGCGAACGAAGCTGTCGAATTCCTCTCGCTGCGCGCTGGGCCACAGATAGCGGTGAACGGCGGCGAGTCTGGAAGCGGTCGGGCGAATGCCGTCGAGAAAGGTTTCCAGTCTCTGTTCGGTGGTCTTGTCGCGGTAGCGCTTCCAGAACCGCAGCAGAAAAACACGGCCTTCGCGGTCGGCGAACTCGCTCAGGTATTCCTGGCGACGGGGGTTTCGGTCATCCTTGAGCAAAGCCGCGCTGTTGCTGCCCTGATAGGTGCTGTAGCGCACCACGTCGCGCATCAGACGGATGAACGGCAGGTTGATCGATTCGCGCAGTGATTCGCGCAAGGTCGGGATGCGGGAGTCGTCTTCACGACGAAAGTTGTTGAAGCGATGCAGGCCGCCGCCGGTGAAAAAGCTCTCGGCGGGACTCGCCGAATACTTGCGGTCCAACGCAGCCGAAAGCATTTTCGACAGATCGCGGTCCTTGTTCTGCAGCAGGTAATCCACCGCCCAGCGGGTCAGCCGGTCCGGCGTTTCGACGGGAGCCTTGCGCAACTGCGCGTTGCTCAGGCCCGCGTAGCGGTCATGCAGCTCAGCGATGATCTCAAGATAGGTGGTCAACACCCGCAGCTTGGCAGTCGAGCCCAGTTCCAGCTTGCTACCCTCGTTGATATCGAATGGCTGGTCAGTGTTGTCGGTCTGCACCCGCACCCGCGAGCCGTCGTCACCACGTTCGAACAGCGTAAAGCTATACCGCACTTGCGCCGTACTGGCCGGGGTGAGCAAACGTTCGCCCAGCAAACCGATGCTGGCCGCGAACTCAGGGTTCGCCAGGTCCCGAAGGTATTGACTGACCTTGGTCTGCAACTCCCCTTGCAAGGTGCTGGTCGCCGACAGATCGAGGCGGTCAAGATCATAGAAAGGCCGGTCCAGCAGGGCCGAGAGCCGACTGCGCGCGACGCTGATGCCTTTGTTGGTCTCGTTGGGCTGAACCGTCGGCTGCTGCGCCCAGTCCCGGTAGGCGAGGGGAGCGGTCAGCGCGGCATCGGCCAGCGGCCTGTCGATGATGCCGGCCTGAGCCAGCAAGCGAATGTGACTGTCGGTGAGATCGGCCAGCTCCAGCCGGCCTTTGGACAGATAATGCGAAGGCCGCCGCTGGGCTATGACCAGTGACAGTACCTCGCGCAGCGCCAGCGCCTTGGCCTTGATGCCTTCAGGGTCCACGGGCTCGGAGGCGAGGATTTCATTGGTTTTCGCAAAGTCCGCGCCGAACCAGACGCGCAAGCCTTCCGCCAGCCCGTGCACTTCGCCGTGGCCCGGCACCGCCGACAGCGGCACGCTGTTGAGGTAATCGCGCACGACCTGCTGACGCACGTCGAGCGTCTCGATACCGGGCTGATAGGCGCGCACGCTGGCGGAAATCATCTGCCGCAACTTCTCGACCCCGGACTGCGTCAGCCCGTCGGGCGAGTGGCGATACTTCTCCAGCTGCGTCGCCAGTGTGCTACCTCCCGCCGACTGTCCCGGCAGCGCCAGCATCCGGGCAAACTGCGACCAGGCCGCCTTGACGAAGCGGGGCCAGTCGACTGCCGGATTGGCCAGCGGCTGGTCCGGGTCCAGCAGGTTTCGATTCTCGATGAACAACAGACTGTGGACCACCACCGGCGGAATGGCGGCGAAATCCGGATAAAGCTGCTGGGGGTAGCGAAACTCGTACAGCGGCGCGCCTTGGCAATCGGTGAGCGAAAGGCCGGCCTGGGACTTTTCCTGATAAGGCACGAAAAAACCGCGCTGGCTGTAGCGCAGCAACTCCGGCGAAAAACGCGACTGGCGGGTGATCAGATAATCACGCTTGAGCAGCCGCGGCACGAAATCATCCAGCGCCGAATAACCGAGGCGTTTATCGAATGGCCCGTCCCCGGGGTACACCACGGCGTCGCTGGGGCCAGGCTCCACTGAATAACGCAGACTGGCCGCGAAGCGGTTGAACTCATGCGCCTGGAGTCTGGAACTGCGACTCTCCACCGCAACGGCCGCGCCCAGCGCCACGCCGCCCACTGCCACCACCACCCAGAACACCCGCCATGCATGGCGCCGGCGATGCCGGCGCGGCGCGTTCGGTTGATCCTGACGATCCGCGGGAACTGCATCTTTGTCGATATCGGAATGCCGTAATACGCCCATGATCGAAGCCCGGTAATCCTGCGAAACGCACCTGACACAAGCTTAGTCGCTCGCTGCGCTTGCGGCACAAATTGTCCGGGCGGCTGCGGGCCTTGCACAGGCCCGCGTCACGATTCAGGCATGCACGGCGACGATCGAATCCGGTTTCTTCTCTTCGATCTTCTCGGCATTGCGCTCCAGTTGATAGTTGAGGGTCTTGATGAAGCTGCCAATATTGTTGCGGGCGAACAGCTGACCGTAGTCGATGATCTTGCTGAAATTTTCCAGATTGATCTTGTAACGGTCCGGGAACCGCACCCGGTCATGGTCAACTTGCTCCATCAGCAGACGCGCATGATCTACCAGCGTCTCGCGAAACCCCGCGCGGTTGTTCAACTGCTCAGTCAGAAAGGCCGCCTCCACCGGCGTCAGCACACCGTCGGGGTCGGTGATCTTGACCTGCTGATCGAAGCCCAGGGTAAAACCGAAGTACTTCTTTGCGAGCTCGGGGTTGGTGTAGGAGAGCTGGCTTTTGAGGCTGTAGTAGGAGTCGAACATTTTGCGTAGGTCTTCAGCAGCCTCCTTTTGGAGTCGATTGAGATACTCGTCTCGTATTTCATTGAGTTTCTCTTCCGATAAACCTCTGTAGTACGGATGGATTTCTCCAGTAGCCGTCTTGGCTAGCCAAGGCGTTTCTACGCGGCGATAGAACTCAGCATTGGGATCGCGTTGTTTTGGTGCGTCTGTCTTCTCTGCCGGCTTGAGGGCCGCTACTTCAGACTCAATGAATTGAGGCTTCTTCGCGACCGAGGGTTGCAAGGCGGGAATCTGCATTGTGCCAATTTTCATCGGGTGTTCCTTTTTTAGTCAGTACCGTAAACGCTAACGGCTGATATCGGCAAAACATTGCCTGAAAAGTGCGTAGGAAATTTCTGTTTTGGTACTGCTATGTAGGATTTTTCTGTAATTTTTTCCCGCCTATTGACGCGGTTTTCATACTTCTATTAGTTCGTCTCAAAGGTTGCAGGGTGCAGCCTTAAAACAAAAAGAGATGAGTATGAAAAAATCAAAAAAATGGTTATCTGCACAGTCAGTGGTTTTGGCTTTGAGTATGACAGGGTTGGGGTGGGCTCAAGATATTAGTCAGATCAACGCTGGAGACGAAAAAAGCAATCCTATAAATGAGAACCGGCAAGAGTCAGCGCCGAATTCCTCTCAAAGACCGGAATCCTCAATTCCGTTGGAAGCACTTGATGAACAAGGACAGGCAGTGCATCAACCTGAAAATTTAGTCCAGAGGCAAAACGATTTGCCTGCTAGCCCAGCTGATGTAGAAGAGGTCGCGCAGCCGCTGTTTACGGTCATTGAGGATGGGGTCCACCTCATAAAGAATGCCATTAGCGTGAAGTATCCGGTTCATTATTACGGCTTCGTAGTCCAGAGAGGGTAGGATGTTCTTATAGGCTTGCCTAATGGCGAGCCGGAAGTTGAGGCCTGGAAGGTGGAATACACTGTGAGTGGGGAGTGGGCGCCGCTTAATTTTCGGAATAAAGTGCTCAAGGATCTACAGGTGGGGGATAACGTATTTATTCGGGTTTCCCCAAGGTCTAATACGCTAGCTAACGAAATTCCGTATACTGTCAGTTTTGGCTCGTATCCTGTAATGAAGAAATACGATCTACTAGATGAGCCTGGGGTGCTGCGAATTCCGTCCGGCTATACGGTGCCCGATTGGCTTGCCACACAGATCTACAAGGAGGCTGTCTTGAACGTGGAGTTTTCGGACACCAAAGGTGCTCCACTGAAAGGCGGGGTCGCGGTGTTTGAACTCAGCTTTGGCAAAAACGAAAAGTCAGAAACTCGAGTACTGATAAGCGGCGCTGATGGTACTGCATCAGAGCGTATCCATTTGGGAGCATGTTATGGCGGCTACGAAGCTAACGAGTTTACAGATAAGAACAGAGGCTTCAATACGTGGAAAAGCTGGTACAGAGTGGGCGGGTACCATGTGAGGAATATTCTGCTGGAAACCGCCCCTCCCAAGCCACGTCTATTTTATCTCGGCCATATCTGCACGCAGAAAGTGCAGAGAACCGTGGCTCCCCGCAGCTAAAGCCAAGGCTGCCAGGCAAGCGTATGCTGGCTGGCAGCCTCGTTACACCTCGGTAGAAATATACGTAGATTCTGTACGGGGCGCATAGCTCCTCACCTGGCGCACCCATTCCCCCTGCATGCCGTCAAGACAGTTGCTGAGCACCTTATGGTAGTCAACCATCTCGTGAAAATTATGCAGCCCTATATCACGAGCAGGACCGAACGTCTCATGATCATGTTGGGCAAGAATTATTACAGTCTTCGCATGTGCCTGAATTCTCTCCTTCAAATCCTCGAACCCGTTCAGCAACTCGGTCACGGTAGACCGTTCCGCTTCTGTCAATGCATTCGAATAGTTGATTATCTTCAGGTTTGCATCCGGGCCGAGAGTAAAGCCAAATCCTTTTTTCGCAAGGTCCGGATAGGTGCTTTCCAGGTGGTCTTGAAAACGATGGTAGGTGATTTGCACCAATGCCAGTTCGATGCGATCCATTGATTTCTTGCGATCGATATACTCTTCCAGGCTTGTCACATCCTCATAGCCCGGATCCGCCAGCCATGGTTCTTTCTGGTAGGTGTAAAAGCTTTCGATTGGCGATAGGGAGGATCGTACCTGCTGCTGCGGCTCCAGTGCCGATGTCAGGTCCGACTCGCGTAAAGGCAAGCGCGGATCAGGGGTCCCAGGGACACTGTTCGGCAGGCACGAAACATTAGAAATTTGCATGAAACACCCTCTCTGTTTGATCCATTCCCCATCCGTAACGGCCAACGCCCGCAAACCTTGGCCTGATAACTCTGTGGGAAACTTCCGAGAAGGCGTTTCACTGAGAAGGGGTTCTCAAGTCGGGATCGGCTGGGCGCTTCTGCCGAGTCTTTTATTCAGTTCCAGCCCGTTCGCCATCAGTACCATCAGCCCAAGTCCGAGGATGGCGGTTGTGAAGCGCATCGACCAGGTGTCGCCGGCCAGGGCGTTGGCCATGTCGGCCAATGGCGCGAGCAGGACGCCGAGGCAGAAGATTTCGAGCGAGTAGCGGCCCATGCGCTGTACTTGGCGGGCGGGCCAGTTGTCCAGCCAGCGTTGATCGGCGGGGAGCAGTCTGGCGACGACGTAGACCAGCGCCAGGAAGTGCAGAAGGCGCGCGGGGGCGAGGTCGGTCTTGCTGATCGGGTAAAGCGGTTCCAGATGCAGGATCGATACGAGCGCGGCATGCATGCTGGGCCACTTTTCGCTGAATGTGAGGATGCCGGCGACGACGACATACAGCGCGGCGGCGATGAACAGGGGTTGCTGGCCCAGCGGACGTTGTACGGACGCCGGCGCTGCCTGCGAGCGCAGCGCACAGGCGCCACCCAGCACGAACAGCAATTGCCATGCAATCGGGTTGAAGTACCAGACGCCTCCGCCTTCGTAGGCGCGCAGGTTCCATCCGTAGAGCGGGACCATCAGGTAGAGCGCGAACGACAGGCCCACAGCGATTTCCAGCCTGCGCAGCATCAGCGGCAGGATCAGCGGCAAGGCCAGCAGCAAGACAATGTAGAGCGGCAACGGGTCGGTGAGGTTGGGTTTGAAACGCAGCAGCAATTCGTCGGCGAGCGCTTGCTGCGGATTGCCGACGAAGTATTCCAGGCCCATCTGCTGGACCATGTCGCGGGTTTCCACGTGATTGTTGGCAACGAAGACGATGCCCATCAGCAGTGTCAGCAGAAAGATGTGCACCACGTACAGCACCCAGGTCCGTCGCAGGATCCGCACATTGGCGACCAGCAGTCCGTCGCGCTGGGCGATGCGCCCATAGGCCAGGATGGCGGCGTAGCCTGCCAGAAACACGAAGATTTCCGCGGCGTCGCTGAAACCGAAGTTGCGCACCGTCAGCTGCGCCAGAGGATTGTCCGGTACGTGGTCCCAGAAAATGAAGATCAGTGCCAGACCGCGGAAAAAGTCGATTCTGAGATCGCGTCCGTTACTCATAACGGTGTGCTCTTGAAGTGTCGTCAATGAAAGAAGATCGCGGGTGGGCCCGCATGGTTCCGCCCCGCCTGCCGCTGGGCTGCGGCGCGGCAGGGTGGACTGTCCGGGGGAGAAAAGCAAAGTCGCGGTATTACAGAATGTCTCTGCTTCAGGATTGCGACAGCAAGCGAGCCGGGTGCACCGTCGAACCCGCGGGCGCCTGTCAGGGCTCCATGACCCAGGGTTTGAGGTAGCGCAGGCGCTCTGCCAGCGCGTAGACGTCTTCGCGTCCCTCAAGGCTGGTCCAGCGCAAATGCTGGATCATCGTCTGTTCCTTCGGATTGAGCGCGACGAAGCCGAGCTCGTCCGCCTTGTCCATGAAGGTTTCACGCGGCTTCGCCGGACGGGTCGCGACGATGACCTCCTGCAATGCGTCCTGCAACAACGACACATAATCCGCCAGCATGGAAGGGTTGCACAGCACGTCAGTCTTGTTGACGTACCCGTCGAGCAGGCGAAGCGAGTCACGGGCTTCGATCAAACGTTCATAGGCGGATTCAGGGAGGTTGTAGCAGCGGGTGTCAGGCATGAAGAGTCCTACGGGCTTTTTGTTATGTCATCCCCGATCCTGACCTGCCATCAGACGGGTCCGCGGGTAGCCTGACAAGCGGCGGACGTCTGTGAGCCTTGCGGCGAGATACTGCAATGCTCCGGTGCCGAAACGCTGGTCGCCTGGAGCCTGAAGACGCCATGCGTCGAAATCGCGTGACCGCCCGGACGTGCGCTCATCCGGCAGGAAAGGGCGAACCATAGCCGCAAGCGGCGGGACGATCAAGTTCGTCAATGAGCAGATTCATCAACTGTGATAGCAGCAATGGCGCTTCATTATGTTATGGTATAACAAATCTGATAGAGGTCATCTGGAGGCATCATGAAACCTGGCATTCACCCGGCGTATCGCACCGTTCTGTTCCACGACACCGCTGCGGACGCATTCTTCCTGATCGGTTCCACCGTCGATACTGATCGCACTTACGAACATACCGACGGCAATACCTATCCTTATGTCGCGCTCGATGTGTCCAGCGCCTCCCACCCGATGTACACCGGGCTGCAGCGCAAGGCCACGACCGAAGGTCGGATCGCGGGCTTCAACAAGCGCTTCGCGACGTTCGGCTCCAGCGTGAAAAAAGACAGCGGCGCCGCTCAGTAAGCGCCTCATGATCCCGGCTCGCAGCAATGCGGCCGGGATTTTTCTTTTTGCCAGACGCGCACGACCGCTTGTGCACTGGACTGGACCCTGCAATTGCTTTTATCTTCGCGGCCTGAAAAACAGGAGAACCCGCTTTGAAAAAATCAGTTGCTATCGTTTTCGGTGGGCAATCCAGCGAGCATGAGGTTTCGTTGCAATCGGCACGCAACGTGATCAACGCCATCGACCGTGACAGCCATGAGCTGGTGCTGATCGGCATCGACAAGTCGGGCCGCTGGTTGCGATTCGAGGAAAGCGACTATCTGCTCAACCCGACCGACCCCGCCAGAATCTCCTTGAGCACGGCCGGCAAGGTTCTTGCGCTGTTGCCGGGAGATGCCGGCGCTCAATTCATGGAAATCGAGTCGGGCAAGCGGCTGGCCCGGGTCGACGTGGTTTTCCCGCTCATTCATGGCGCCTACGGTGAAGACGGCGCCCTTCAGGGCCTGCTGCGCTTTGTGGCGACGCCTTGTGTCGGACCTGATGTGCTGGCCTCGGCTGCCTGCATGGACAAGGACGTCACCAAGCGTCTGCTGCGCGATGCGGGTATCGCGGTCGCGCCGTTCGTGGTGCTGACTCGCGGTCAGACTGCCGAGTTCGATGAGCTTGCCACCCAGTTGGGTCTGCCGATGTTCGTCAAACCAGCCAACCAGGGGTCGTCGGTCGGCGTAAGCAAGGTCACCGATGAGGCGGGCCTGAATGCCGCAGTGGCGCTGGCGTTCGAATACGACCACAAAGTGCTGATCGAGCAGGGCATCGTCGGCCATGAGGTGGAATGCGCGGTGCTGGGCAACCATGAGCCGCAGGTCAGCGTATGCGGTGAAGTCGTGGCCAATGATGAGTTCTACGCCTACGACACCAAATACCTGAACGATGGTCAGGCGCGCATTGCCATTCCCGCCGACATGCCGGCACAGCTCAGCGATCAGGTGCGTGACGTTGCGCTCCAGGCGTATCGAGTACTGGGTTGCGCAGGCCTGTCACGGGTGGATTTCTTCGTCACCGATGATCATCGGATCATCATCAACGAGGTCAATACCATGCCGGGCTTTACCTCGATCAGCATGTACCCCAAGCTGTGGCAAGCCAGCGGCCTGACCTATCCGGCACTGATTGATCGTCTGATCACGCTGGCACTGGAACGCGCGGACGAATCGCGCCTGCTGAAGACGGAGATTTTCGAATGAATGTGATTCACATCGCCGCGGCATTGCTGATCGGCCCGGACGGTCGGACGCTGCTGGTCCGCAAGCGCGGCACCGAGGCGTTCATGCAGCCCGGCGGCAAGATCGAGCCCGGGGAGCCGGCGCTGCAAGCGTTGGCCCGTGAACTGGACGAGGAACTGGGCCTTGCCATCGATCCGCTGCAGGCCGAATTCCTCGGCGAGTTCAGCGCTCCCGCGGTCCATGAAGCCGGATTCGAAGTGCTCTGCCAACTGTTCCGGATCCAGACAGACGATGCCGTGGTTGCCGGCGCCGAGATCGAAGAAGTGGTCTGGGTGGGCGCGGATACTCATCCGCAACTGGACCTCGCGCCCCTGACCCGTGACGTCATCCTGCCGCTGTATCGCCAGCGTCTCGCCGAAACCATCTGACGTTACAGGTTCATCCCGCTGCGTCGGGATGAACCTGATCTCAGCGAACCGCGCTCACTCCGTCCAGCGTCGAGAACGACGTGTCCTTGGCCGTCAACAGGAAGTCGCGCATGAAGGGTGCGTCGAGCATGTCGGCGCGAATCGCCGCGTAGAGTGTCGCGAACAGCCCTTTCTCTCCCAGCCGCTTGCCCCTCACGTAGCCTCGCGAACTGTATTCGTGCAGCGCCCAGTGAGGCATTCCGCACACGCCGCGTCCGCTGGCGACCAGTTGCATCATCATCACCGTCAGTTCAGAGGTGCGGATCTGGGCCGGTTCGACGTCCGCCGGTTCGAGAAATCGGGTAAAGATATCCAGACGGTCGCGTTCTACCGGATAAGTGATCAGGGTTTCGGTCAGCAGGTCCTCAGGCACTATGTACGGCCGGTTTGCCAGCGCATGCTGGTTGGCAACCGCCAGCATCGCTTCGTAGGTGAACAAGGGCACATAGGTAATGCCAGGCAACTCAAGCGGATCGGACGTCACCACCAGATCCAGATCGCCGCGCGCCAGGGCGGGCAGGGGAGCGAAGGAGAACCCTGAAGTCAGATCAAGCTCGACCTCAGGCCAGGCGTCGCGAAACTGATCGATGGTTGGCATCAGCCACTGAAAGCAACTGTGGCATTCGATTGCCATGTGCAGGCGCCCGGCCGTGCCGCCCGCCAGCCGAGCGATGTCACGCTCGGCGCCGCGTAGTTGCGGCAGTATCGAGTCGGCCAGTTGCAGCAGGCGCAGGCCGGCGCTGGTGAAACGAACCGGCTTGGTCTTGCGCACGAAGAGCGGCATGCCCAGGCGTTCTTCCAGCTCCTTGAATTGATGCGACAGCGCCGATTGGGTCAGATGCAGACGCTCGGCGGCTTCTACGAGTGAATCGGCTTCGCGCAACGCATGCAGCGTCTTGAGATGGCGTATCTCCAGCAACGTCGGGGCTCCATGAAATAAATTTGAGATCAACACGAAAAGAATGAGTTTGTCTCATGGGCTGGTCGCTGTCGACAATACCCGCCTGATTTTATGGAGACTGCAACATGACCCTGATTCACAATCCCGGAATTTCCGCCGCCCACATCGAGCGTGAGCTGGGAACCGCATTGGACGCCTGCCGGCGTGGCGAGCTGGGTCAGCAAGCGTTGCGCTCGATTGACCGGCAGCTGCGGGCGGCCCATTGGCAGGCGCAAAAAGAGTCGGGGATCGAACTGGTCGCGGCGGGAGATCTTGCGTGGTACGACCGGGTTCTCGTGCAATCCCTGACATTCGGCGTCATTCCTGAAGGGCTCATCGATACCACTTTGCAATCCGGTCTGCCGACCCTCGACACACTGTTCGGCGCCGCGCGGGTCGAACGAGCCCGCTGGTTCGACAGCGATGCTCGCTATTGCGTCCCGGAATTCACCTGCGACCAGCGCTTTCGCCTGAGCTGGGAGCAATTGTTCGAAGACGTTGAACAGGCCCATGCGCTGGGTCACAAGGTCAAGCCGGTGTTGATCGGCCCGCTGACGTACCTGTGGCTGGGCAAGGCGAAAGATGAAAGTTTCGACCGGCTCGAGCTGCTGGACCGCCTGTTGCCGGTCTATGGCGAGGTCCTGGGACGTCTCGCTGGCCTGGGGGTGGAGTGGATTCAGATCGACGAGCCGATTCTGGGCCTCGATCTGCCGCAAGCCTGGAAGACCGGCTTCGAGCGTGCCTACCACAGTCTCCAGTATTCGCCGCTCAAGAAACTCATCGCCGCGCAGTTCGGTGTCGTACCGGAAAACCTCGGGCTGGTGGCGTCGCTGCCAGTGGCCGGGCTGCACCTCGATCCGGTGCTGACGCCCGAGCAACTGACCCACGTCCTGGATCGCCTTCCGGCGTACAAGGTTCTCTCGCTGGGCATCGCCAACGCCGGCGACACCTGGACGCAGGATCAGAGTGCCGCGCTGGCAGTACTCGACCTGGCGCAGGAGCGCTTCGGGGAAAACCTCTGGTTCGCGGGGTCATGTTCGCTGCCGAGTGAGCACACGGGTGAGGAGGTGCCGGAAACATTGGACGCCTGATGGATAGACCGTCGGGCGACCGCTGATCCCCATTCATCAAACTGTCACCGAAGTGTGGCAGCGCGCTGTAAAAAACATCATCAGACTCGTCGCTCACTGGGGATCTGTTTGTTGGTGTTTTTCAATGCGGGTTTTTATCTTTCTGGCCGCGCTCTTGTGCGGCTTGCCGTCTTTTGCGGCCTCTCGATGCAGCGTCGATGTGCCCACTCAAACCGCCGAAGTCGAACATGTACGGCTGGCCTATCAGAGCATCGGCAGCGAGTCCGACCCGGCGCTGTTGCTGGTCATGGGGCTGGGCGGGCAGCTGATTCACTGGCCGGACGAAGTGGTGGTCGCCTTATGCGAGCAGGGTTACCGGGTGCTGCGTTACGACAACCGTGATGTCGGCTTGTCCACGTGGGTGCAGCCGCCTGCCGATGCCAACCTCACCTATGAAGTCTTGCGCTACAAGCTCGGCCTGCCGGTTGCGGCGCCTTATTCGCTGACCGACATGGCGGATGACGCACTGGGCCTGATGGATGCTCTGCGGATTCGCCGCTTCCACGTATTGGGCGCCAGCATGGGCGGGATGATTGCCCAGCATCTGGCAGACATGGCGCCGCAACGGGTCGAAAGTCTGACATTGATCATGACAAGTTCCGGCGCGCAAGGCTTGCCGATGCCCTCCAGCGCGCTGATGCAGTTGCTGGCACGTCGCGGGGCGGCGAGCCGCGAACTGGCGCTCGAACAACAGGCCGATCTGCTGGCCGCCCTGGGCAGCCCGCAGGTCAAGGACGATCGCCAACAGTTGTTGCATCAGGCGGCGCTGTCCTACGACCGGGCTTTCAACCCGGAAGGCGTTAAGCGGCAGATCCTGGCGATCCTGGCCGAGCCCAGCCGGGTCGAGCTGCTCAATCGTCTGCGCCTGCCGGTGCTGGTGGTGCACGGCACGGCGGACCCGCTGTTGCCGGTGATGCATGGCGTACATGTAGCGGCGCACATTCGCGGCAGCCAGCTCAAGCTTATTCCGGGGCTGGCCCATCGTTTTCAGGAAGCCTTCAAGGCGCCGCTGCTGGGAGCGGTACTGCCGTATCTCAAGGCGCAGCACGAAGACGATCGTCACGTCGCGCGGTTGTAAGGCATAGGGAGGGGTGTATGGTGGAGTCTTTGCCAGACGAGCGAGGACTCCATGACTACCGCCTTGAAAATCGATTTTGTGTCCGACGTCTCTTGCCCGTGGTGCGTAGTCGGCTTGCGTGCCTTGAATGACGCGCTGGAGGTGCTGGGCGACGAAGTCCGGGCGCAGATCCACATTCAGCCTTTTGAGCTGAATCCTCAGATGCCGGCCGAAGGCCAGGACATCATCGAACACATCGCCGAGAAATACGGCTCCACCCCGGAGCAGATCCAGGCCAACCAGGACGTCATTCGTGCGCGTGGCGCGGAGTCCGGATTCGAATTCGCCAAGGGCGAACGGCGGATCTACAACACCTTCGATGCACACCGGCTGCTGCACTGGGCCGGGCTCGAAGGCCGCCAGCCCGCGCTGAAGGAGGCACTGTTCAAGGCCTACTTTACCGATCTCAAGGACCCCTCCGACCGCCGTACCCTGGCTGACGTGGCGCAGAGCGTCGGGCTGGACCGAATGCGCGCGCAGGAGGTTCTCGACTCCGACGAGTTCGCGTCCGACGTGCGGGAGGCGGAACAGCTATGGGTTTCGCGTGGCGTGAGCTCGGTGCCGACCATCGTCTTCAACGATCAGTACGCTGTATCGGGCGGCCAGCCGGTCGACGTCTTCGTCGGCGCGATTCGCCAGGTCATTGCCGAAGCGAAGTGATCAGGCGTTTTCCGAGGTCGGGCATGCGCTCTTCGTAGGAGCTGGCTTGCCAGCGATCCGCCGCGGTGTGTCAATCAGATCGCGTCAGGACCCATCGCCAGCAAGCTGGCTCCTACACGCTGCGGGCAGGATTTCAGGCGTGCACTCGCGTCCAGACCGTCACCAGAATGAAGGCCGCCACCAGCCAGGCCAGTACGGCCAGGGCGAGGGAGGTTTCCAGGCGCAGGCGATCGACCAGCAGGTAAAGCGTGGCGAGGTACAGGAAGTAGGGAATGATCGACCACATGCCGAACAGGACGGTGGCTTTGAGGTCTTCCACCGACCGGCCCCGACCGATGATGTAGTGCGCGATCAGGGCGAAGGTCGGAAACAGCGGCACCAGCCCGGCGATGTAATAGTTTCGGGTTTTGGCGAGCATGGACATGATCACCACGACCGCTCCGCCCAACAGGGCCTTCAAGACTAAATCCACAAAGCAACTCCGAGTCTATTGAGGGCGGCCAGTCACAGGCCGTACTTCTTGACCTTGTCGAACAAGGTGGTCTTGGCCATGCCCAGCTCTTGGCTGGCCTGGCTGAGATTACCGCCGCTGCGTTGCAGGGCTTCGCCGAGCAGATTGCGTTCGAAGGCCTCGACCGCTTCGGCAAATCCCAGGCTTGCGCTTTCCTGGCCGCTTGCAGATTGCTTGAACGCCGGGAGTCCCAAGGCATAGCGTTCGGCGACGTTGCGCAATTCGCGCACGTTGCCCGGCCAGTCATGACTCATCAACTGCGATTGGGTCTGGCGATCCAGCATCGGCGGCTCACGGTCGAAGCGCAGCGACGACAATTGCAGAAAGTGCTCAAACAGTTGCAGGATGTCTTCGCGTCGCTCCCGCAGCGGCGGCAGTTCCAGCGTGACCACGTTGAGCCGGTAGTTCAGGTCGCTGCGGAACTGCCCCGTCTTGCTCAGCTCGTTCAGATCGGACTTGGTGGCGGCAATGACCCGGCAGTCGACCTCCACGCTCTGGTTCGAGCCCAGTCGCTCCAGGGTGCGTTCCTGTAAAACCCGCAGCAGCTTGACCTGCAGATTGATCGGCATGCTTTCCACTTCGTCGAGAAACAGCGTGCCCTTGTGCGCATGCTCGATCTTGCCGATGCGTCGCTTGCCGGCACCCGTGAACGCATTGGCCTCATGGCCGAAGATTTCCGATTCGAACAGGCTTTCGGCCAGCCCGCCGCAATTGAGCGCCACGAACTGACTGCCGCTGCGGCGGCTGAAATCGTGCAGACAACGCGCGACTAGCTCCTTGCCGGTGCCGGTTTCGCCTTCGATCAGTACGTTGGCCGAGGTATCCGCGACGTTGGCGATCAGCGCCCGCAGGTTCTGCATGGCCGGGGAGCGGCCGATGATTCTGCCCTGCAATGAATCGCGCTCGGCCAGCTGTCTGCGCAATGCCCAGACTTCCCGCGCCAGACCGCGCTGTTCCAGTGCCCGGCGTGTGACATCCACCAGTCGCTCCGGCGAGAACGGCTTTTCCATGAAGTCATAGGCGCCGTCGCGCATCGCGTTGACCGCCATCGAGATGTCGCCATGGCCGGTGATCAAGACCACCGGCAGGCTCTTGTCCCGGGCCTTGAGGCGGCTGAGCAATTCCAGGCCATCGATGCCTGGCAATCGAATGTCGCTGATGACGATGCCTGCGAAGTTGTCGTCGACCCGCTGGAGCGCTTCTTCGGCGCTGGTGACACCTTCGCTGGCAATGTCCTCAAGCGCCAGCGCCTGCTGGCAGCCCAGCAATACGTGGGGATCGTCTTCGACGATCAGAACGGTGAGGTCGCTGTTGATACTCATGGGTAACGCCTCATGTCGGCTCGGCCAGGCCGGGCCGGGAAGGAGAAGGATCGACGAACGGCAGGGTGAGCACGAACACGCAGCCGCCCTGGTCCGGATGTTCGGCGTTGAGACTGCCGCCGGCCGCCGCGGCAAGGCTGGCGGACAGTGTCAGCCCCAGTCCCAGCCCTTGTTGACCTGGCTTGGTCGTGAAGAAAGGTTCGAACAGCTGCTTGCGCGCTTCGCTGTCGATGCCATGCCCGTTGTCGCGCACCAGCAATTGGTAACGTCCCTCGACGCTGGCGCCCTCCAGACTCAGTTGTGGAAGCGGCTGCGCGGCCATGGCGTCCAGCGCGTTGCCGATCAGGTTGACCAGAATCTGTTCCAGGCGGGTCTGGTCAATGCCCAGCATTGCATCGGCAAAGTCCTGATGAAGCGTGACCGCCGATTGCTCCAGTCTGACCGCCAGCAACTGCAGCGCTGCCTCGACCGCCTTGCTCAGTTGCGCTTGCCCCCGGTCGTCGCCACGTCGCGCGAAGGCGCGCAGGCTGGCCGTGATGCGGCCCATGCGGTCAACCAGATCATTGATCGTGCGCAAGTTGGTAGTGGCGACATCCAGGGCGCCGCGCTCGATGAAGCGCACGGTATTGCCGGACAAGGTCCGCAAGGCCGCCAGCGGCTGGTTGAGCTCATGGGCGATGCTGGTGGACATTTGCCCGATGGCGGCCAGCTTGCCCGCCTGAACCAGTTCGTCCTGCGCCTTGCGCAACGTGTCCTCGGCCTGCCGTCTCTCGCGGATCTGCGCCTTGAGTCTTTCGTTGCTGGCGCGCAGGTGCTCGGTGCGCTCGGCGATCTTGCGTTCCAGCTCATCGTTGGCAGCCTGCAACGCCTCGCGGGCTGCCAAGCGGGTGGAAAGCACCTTGCGTCGCTCGTTCCAGGCAATCAGCAAAAACGCCACCAATGCGCAGGCAACGGCCACCAGCATACCCTGGCTTGCCGCCTCGCGGCGCAGGTCTTCGAGCGGCGTGAGAAGGGTCAGGTGCCAGGGCGTATCGCTCAGCTGGCGGGTCTGGGCCAGATAACTGACTTGCGTGTGCTCCCGGTCGACGCTGACATTGGCCGGAAAGGTCAGCTTTTCCACGCCTTCGGCCAGGGTTTCACGTTCCAGCGGCACCAGTTCGTTGAGCGGCCACCAGTAGTACTGGAGGCTGCGGGCCAGGCGTTCGCGGATGTCATCGGTCAGCGGCCGGACCGACTTGAGGCGCCGCGCCGGATCGCTGGAAAGAATGATGATGCCGTTCTCGTCACTGACGAAGGCTTCGAGGCGGGCGCGCTGCCAGCGCTCTTCCAGCGCTTCGAGGCGTACCTTGATCACCGCGACGCCGATGATCCGGCCTTTGTCTTCCAGACCATGGGCAAGGTAGTAGCCGGACTCGCCGGTCGTGGTGCCGATGCCGTAGAAACGGCCGGGCTGGCCGCGGACCGCGTCCTGAAAGTAGGCGCGGAAGGACAAATCTTCACCCTGATAACTGTCGGCATCACGCCAGTTGCTGGTGGCGAGCACGCGGCCAGTGGTGTCGAGCACGTAGATGGCCCGGCTGCGGCTGCGGCGATTCAGGCCCTCAAGGTAGCTGTTGACCTCGCGCTGCAACTCGGGACCGGGGGAATTGAGCAGCTGCGAGACGCTGGACTCCAGCTCCAGCACGCTCGGCAGATAGGTGTATTTGTTGATCTCGCTTTCGACCGTGCGGGCGTGCAGCTCCAGCTGTCGTTCGCCGTTTTCGCCCAGGGTCTTGATCCCGGTGCGCTCGCTGACCAGATACGCGGCATAGCCCAGGCCGATCATCAACATGAGGATCAGCGGCGGCAGGAACAATTGGCGGATCAGACGGGGTTTCACGGCAAGTGATGGCGGCGCGGCGCGATAGAGAGAGGGGTCGCATTTCATCACAGTCGTCCTAAGCAGAACAGCTACCCGCATCCTGCGAGTAGCTTTCAGATGTAGCTCTGTTTAGTGCTGCAGAATCTTGGCGAGGAACTGCTGGGCACGTTCGGAGCGGGCGCTCACGTCGCCGAAGAATTCTTCCTTGGCGCAGTCTTCGACGATCTGTCCCTTGTCCATGAAGATGACGCGGTTGGCGACCTTGCGCGCGAAGCCCATTTCGTGGGTCACGCACATCATCGTCATGCCTTCATGGGCCAGCTGCACCATCACGTCGAGCACTTCGTTGACCATTTCCGGGTCGAGCGCCGAAGTCGGTTCGTCGAACAGCATCACCACCGGGTCCATCGCCAGGGCGCGAGCGATCGCCACGCGCTGTTGCTGGCCACCCGAGAGCTGGCCCGGATGCTTGTTGGCGTGGGCCGACAGGCCGACCCGATCCAGCAGTTGCAAGCCTTTTTTGGTGGCTTCTTCCTTGCTGCGGCCCAGTACCTTGATCTGCGCGATGGTCAGGTTCTCGACGATGCTAAGGTGCGGGAACAGTTCGAAATGCTGGAACACCATGCCGACCCGCGAGCGCAGTTTCGGCAGGTTGGTCTTGGAGTCGGAGATCGAGGTGCCGTCGACCACGATGTCGCCTTTCTGGAAGGGCTCGAGCGCGTTCACGCATTTGATCAGCGTCGACTTGCCGGAACCGGACGGACCGCAGACCACGACCACTTCGCCTTTGCTGACCTCGGTGCTGCAATCGGTCAGTACCTGGAAGTCCCCATACCACTTGTTGACGTTTTTGATGGAAATCATACGGCGAACCTTTTTTGCAAACGCTTCACCAGCAGCGAGGCGGCAAAGCTGATCGTGAAATAGACCAGACCGGCGACGATCAGGAACTCGTTGGCGCGACCGATGATGTCGCCACTGGCGCGCGAGGCGTTGAGGAAGTCGACCAGACCCACGGTGTAGACCAGCGAGGTGTCCTGGAACAGGATGATGCTCTGCTGCAGCAGCAGCGGGGTCATCTTGCGGAACGCCTGAGGCAGGATGATCAGACGCATCATCTGACCGTAGGTCATGCCCAGCGCCTGGGCGGCACCCATCTGCCCTCTGGAGATCGACTGCACACCGGCGCGCACGATTTCGCAGAAGTAGGCGGCTTCGAACATCATGAACGCCACAACGCATGAGGTGAACGCACCGACCGGCGTGTCCTCACCGGTGATCCAGCGCAGCACGAAGGGCACCGCCAGGTAGAACCAGGTGATGACCAGCAGCAGCGGGATCGAACGGAAGTAGTTCACGTAGGCGCCGGCGATATTGGCCAGCAGCTTGTTCGAAGACAGGCGCATCAGTGCCAGGATGGTGCCGAGGACGAGACCGCCGATCACACCCATCGCCATCAGCTTGAGGGTCATGACCATGCCGTTCCACAGGCCGGGAATGGCCGGGACGATTCCTGAGAAGTCCATTATTTACCTCCCACGGAGATGAGTCCGGGCACTGCGACTTTCTTCTCGACCAGGCGCATGAGCAACATCAGGCTCATGTTCAGCGTGAAGTAGATCAGGGTGGCCAGGGTGAAGGCTTCGAACAGGTTTGCGGAGAATTCCGCAGTCTGTTTGGTCTGTGCCAGCAGTTCCATCAGGCCGATCAGCGAAGCCACGGACGAGTTCTTGAACACGTTCAGGAATTCGGAGGTGAGCGGCGGAATGATGATCCGGTACGCTTGCGGCAACAGCACGTTCCAGTAGATCTGCGGCAGGCGGAAGCCCATGGCGCGGGCGGCCGACTCCTGACCTTTGGGCAGCGCCTGGATGCCGGTGCGCACTTGCTCGCAGACACGCGCGGCAGTGAACAGGCCCAGGCACACCACGACGCTCAGGAATGCCGAGGTCGTCGGGTTGAGGTCTTGCTTGTACCACTCCTGCAGGTTCTCGGGCAGCAGATCCGGCACCAGGAAGTACCAGATGAACAGCTGCACCAGCAGCGGTACATTTCGGAAAATTTCCACGTAAACCGTGGCGATACCCGCGATCAGGCGGCTCGGCATGGTGCGCATGACGCCGAGCACCGAGCCCAGTATCAACGCAATGATCCAGGCGACGACCGCAATGGCGATGGTCCAGCCCAGACCGGAAATGAACCAGTCCAGATAGGTCTCGCTGCCGACACCGGTGGACTTGAAGAACACGCCCCAGTCCCAGTTGTAATTCATCAGGGTCTCCCCCTCTTGTTGTATCGAAATGCTTGCACGGTCGGTCGACTGCGTCGTGGAGTGTCCGGACGAGGCGGGCTCGTCCGGACTCCATCAGTTCAGCCGATGAGGCTTCCTGGATCAGGCTTTCTTGTCGGGAGCCGGCTTGTCGGTAGGCTCGGCGATCAGCTTCTTGAGCTCGTCGCTCATCGGGAACTGCAGGTTCAGGCCTTTCGGTGGGATCGGCGACTGGAACCACTTGTTGTAGATGGTATTGATTTCGCCAGACTTGTAGGTCGCAACGATGGCGTCGTCCACGGCTTTCTTGAAGGCTTCGTCGCCCTTGCGGACCATGCAGCCATAGATTTCATAGGACTGCGCGGTGCCGGTCACGGCCCAGTCGTCCGGCTTCTTGGCCTTGGCCATTTCACCCGCCAGCAGCGCGTCGTCCATCATGAACGCCACGGCGCGGCCGGATTCCAGCATCTGGAAGGATTCGCCGTGATCCTTTGCGGAAATCACGTTCATGCCCATCTGCTTGTCGGCGTTCATCGCCTTGATGATGCGCTCGGACGTGGTGCCTGCGGTGGTCACGACGTTCTTGCCCTTGAGGTCGTCGAAGTCCTTGTAGCTGGAGTCCTTCTTGGACAGCAGGCGAGTACCGATTTCGAAGATGCCGACCGAGAAGTCGACCTGCTGGGCGCGCTCGGCGTTGTTGGTGGTGGAGCCGCACTCGACGTCGACGGTGCCGTTCTGTACCAGCGGGATGCGGGTCTGGGAGGTCACCAGGTTGTAGCGGACGTTCAGCTCAGGCATGTCGAGCTGCTTTTTGATGGCTTCGACGATCTTCAGCTGGATGTCGTGGGAGTAGCCGACCGGCTTGCCGGAAGCATCCGCGATGTAGGAGAAGGGGATCGAAGCGTCCCGATGGCCGAGGGTGATGGTGCCGGACTCTTTGATCTTCTTCAGTGTGCCGGTCAGTTCTTCAGCGATAACTGGAGTGCTAATCAGAGCGGCAGCGATTGCTGCGCCCAACAACTGGGGAACGATGCGCATCGATGAATCCTCGATTTTCATTTTTTATTTATCTGGCCGCCATCGGACGGACCACTGCGTAACGCTTCAACGGCGGCCTCACCAGACACGCGCTGGTGTTGAAGCTGTCGACGACAGTGTAGAGCAGAAGTCGTGCCAGGCTCTCTGATATCACCAGGCCATTGATTTTCAAGGGATTCTGTCTGCCGACGGGGGGTTGCAGACAGGTTGCGCGTCCGGGAAGCCGAATATCCGGCGCCCGGTCGTTCGGAAAACCGAATGCCATGAGCAGGCTGTTGGTAGTCACCGGCGCGATCGAGATCGGCACCTCTTCTGATGCGCCCGCGAGCGCTCATGAAAAAAAGTTCGGGTACGGATCATTGCGTTTATGAAGCGGCTGCGCTCGAAAATCTGCACCAATATATGTCGTGGGGACGGTATTCATTGGCGTTCAGGCGCCCTTATAAGGTGCCTTCGCACCATTGGCGTGCTGTGATTATTAAGCAACTCAGCACTCTGAAATTGTCACTTGTTAGCCCCGCGCGTGCTCACCAACATGGATTGCAAGAAGAGCCTTTCCATCATTCAGAGCACACGAAATGAAGGTAAAAAGTTTTCTGGGCAGTCCGACGTTTGTCTTTACCCTGCTGTATCTCGGGTACATGATTTCCTATATCGACCGCACCGCGATTTCGCTGGCGCTCGCGCATATCGGTAAAGACTTCAATGTCGGCCCTGCGGAACTGGGCGTCGTGCTCAGCGCGTTTTACCTTGGCTATGCCGCGATGCAGATCCCCGGCGGCTGGCTGGCCGACAAGTACGGCAGCAAGAAGGTCATCGTCATTTCCATCGGCCTCTGGTCGTTGTTCACGGTCATGACCGGTCTGGCCTGGTCGCTGGCATCGCTGCTCATCATTCGCTTTCTGTTCGGCCTTGGCGAGGGCAGCTACCCGTCGTCGGCGATGAAAGGCGTCGCGGAGATCTACCCGCGTGAGCAACGCCCGAAAATGGCCGGGCTGATGATCTCCTCCAACTATGTGGGCAGCTTCGTCGCTCCGCTGATCATCGCGCCGCTGATCCTGTGGCTGGGCTGGCGCGACGTGTTCCTGGCCATCGGACTGGCGGGCATCGTGTTCGCGGTGTTCTATGCCCTGACCGTGCGCCGCAGCGTCATGGTGGTCGACGAGAAGCCCAAGGCCACCGACCTCAAGGCCAAGGTCAGCGTCAAGGAGCTGTTGAGCATGCCGACGCTGTGGAAGATCGTGATCGTCTGGTTCTGCCTGAGCCTGGTCAACAAAGGCCTGGACGCCTGGATGCCGATGTACCTGCTGACCGCCCGCGGCCTGGATCTCAAGACCGTCGGCATGCTGGTGCCGTTGCCGTTCATTGCTGCCAGCGTCGCGACCGCGATGGGTGGCTGGCTGATGACACGCTTTTTCGACGGCAAGGAGAAATTCCTGATGATGGGCAGCTGCGTGCTCACCGGGGTGTTCCTCTACGGTATGTACCAGGGCCAGAGCACGACCCAGGTCATCGTCTACCAGACGGCTGCCTACTTCTTCAAATCCTTTGTCTTCGCCACGGCCTTTGCGCTACCGACCAAGATCCTTTCCCAGCGCCTGGTGGGCACGGGCATCGGCATGGTGAACTTCGGCGGGCAGGCGGCGGGTTTCGTGTCGCCCATGGTGATCGGCTTTCTGGTGTCGTACTACGACAGCTACGACTCGGCCTTCCTTTTCCTGCTGGGCGCCGTGGCGGTTTCGACCCTGGTCAGCCTGACCATCAGCGCTCGCAAGATCCGCGACGTGCAACTGGCCAACGCGCACGAAGCCTGAGGGGAGCTAACAGCGACTTGACACGCTACACGATTCGCCAGGCCGAACGCGTTTTCGTTTATCGCCAGCAAGCTGGCTCCTACAACTCACGCGCCGTGGGAGCCAGCTTGCTGGCGATCTGCCGCAGCGCGGCAGCAGAAGGGGGAAATATGCACCGGACGGTTCGACTAAAATGCGATCTTTCGTATCCAGAGAGCCATTCGCCCATGAGCGCCCGTATCCTCAGTGAGACCGCTGTCCGTTACTTCCTCCAGGTGGTCAACAGCGGGTCCATCAGTGAAGCGGCGGCCAGGCTGCATGTCGTCCCTTCGGCCATCAGCCGGCAGATCAGCAGGCTGGAAAGCGAACTGCAAGCGCCGTTGTTCGAACGCCAGTCGCGGGGCGTTGCGCTGACCGCCGCCGGTGAGCTGCTTGCCGGCTACGCTCGCCGGACCTTGCTGGATGCCGAGCTGGTCACCAACGAGATCAAGGCGCTGCAACAGGACTCCGAGTCCCTGATCAAACTGGCGTGCACCCAGGGATTCGCGTCCCATTGTCTGCCGGATGCCATCGCCCGATTCCAGGCTGCGGGCATACAGGGCAGCTTTCGAATTCAGGTGGCATCCGCCCGGGAAGTTACCCGGCTGGTACGCGAAGCGCAGGTCGACATCGGCTTCTGCTTCAGCCTCGGCGCGGTCAAGGACATCAACGTGGTCTACAGCCAGCCGGCACCCTTGCTGGCGCTGGTCGCGCCGGACCACCCGCTGGCCAACCGGCGCAACGTGTCGTTGAGTGACGTTGTCGCTTACCCGCTCGCGCTGCCGGGCCCTTCCTCCACGTTGCGCGAACTGCTCGACATCTATTGCAGCCGGGCGGGGCTGGTCTACAAGACCGTACTGGACACCGAGAACCTGGAAACCCTGGTGCAGTTCGCGATTTCCGGCACCGCCGTGACTTTTACTGGCGAACTGTTCGTACGGCATCGCCTGAAGGCCAATGAACTCAAGGCGCTGGAACTCTCGGAAATCGCCGAGACCGACAGGGCCATCGAAATCCAGACCCTGGCGCGCCGGCAACTTTCACCGGCGATGACCGCCTTCATCGAACATATGAAAACGATACTTTCGGCCAGCGCTTAGTTGAACTGACTGTTCTTCAAACGGCATGGCTGCTTTCTAAATAAGTTGGTTGTGACCCCCGGTCGCGCCTTCTTACTATTTCGTCAACTTTTCTGCGCGAGATCGAAGTCATGCACAGCCCCAACGAACTGGCCGATAAAGGCGCGGTGGAACTTAAGTCACTTCTGGACTCACGCGAGGTTTCACCGGTTGAAGTCCTCGAAGCGTGCATCTCGCGCATCGAAACGTACAACCCGAAGATCAACGCATTCTGCGCCACCTCGTTCGAGCGTGCCCGGGAAGAAGCGCGTGCCGTCGAGAAGGCGATCCTGCGCGGCGAGGAGCGGGGCATGCTCAGCGGCCTGCCGATCGGCATCAAGGATCTCGAAGAAACCGAAGGCGTGCTGACGACCTATGGCTCGCCGCTGTTTCGCTCCAACGTGCCGACTCAGGACAATGAGCTAGTGCGGCGTCTGCGCGCGGCCGGCGCGATCGTGGTCGGCAAGACCAACGTGCCGGAGATGGGCGCGGGCGCCAACACGCGCAACCCGGTCTGGGGCGCGACCGGCAACCCGTTCAACCCACGGCTCAATGCCGGTGGCTCGTCCGGCGGAGCGGCAGCCGCGCTGGCCGCCAACATGGTGCCGCTGTGCAGTGGCTCCGACACCGGCGGCTCGCTGCGCATTCCCGCGGCCAAGTGCGGGATCGTCGGGCTGCGCACCTCGCCGGGTCTGGTGCCGAGCGAGCGCAAACTGCTGGGCTGGACGCCGATCTCGGTAGTCGGTCCCATGGGCCGCGACGTCGCCGATACCTGGCTGCAACTGGCCGCGACCGCCGGGGTCGCCCCGAACGATCCGCTCAGTTACGACTTTGCGATGCCCGCGTCCATGGGCGGCAGCGCGCCGGTCGACTTGTCGCGCCTGCGGGTGGGCTACACCGAAGACTTCGGCGTGTGTGACGTCGACGACGACATTCGCCGGGTGTTCCGTAACAAGATCGCCAGCCTCAAGGGTGTCTTCGCCAGCTGCGAAGAAATCGAAGTGGATATGCAGCACGCTCATCGTTGCTTCGACGTGGTTCGGGCCGAAGCCTTCGTCGGCAGTTTGCAGGCTGCCTACGAGAAGGATCCGGACTCCCTCGGGCCGAACCCTCGCGCCAACTACGAAATGGGCGCGCGCATGTCCCTCAAGGATTGCGTATGGGCCGGGGGTGAGCAGACGCGTATTTTCCGCCGCTTCCAGAAGCTGTTCGGCCAATACGACCTCATCCTGTCTCCGACCACGCCGGTGTCGGCTTTCCCTTGGGAACAGCCGTATTTGGAAAGCGTGAACGGCGTGGCGCTGGAGAACTACTACCGCTGGCTGGCGCTGACCTATGTCGTAACCCTGGCGACCAATCCGGCCTTGTCGATGCCGATGGGTGTCGACCATCTGGATATGCCGTTCGGCATGCAGGTGATCGGTAAATTCCGCGGCGACCTGGAGTTGCTGCTTGCCGCGCGGGCTATCGAATCGCACTGCGAAACGAGCGATGAGCTGCGCCGTCCGCGTCCGGACATGGCTGCGCTTGCCCGTAGCGAAGTCGACTTGTGGACCCCGGTGACTCATCCGCCGCTCAGTCCCGACCACTACGCCAGTGTGACCGACGGCCGCCCGGCAGTCTGATCGCATCGCCATCAGTCTTTGCGCGGCTCGTTTGCGGGCCGCTTCTGGAGAAACCCTATGTCCCACTCCGTCCATGGCAAAAGCCTGACCGAATGGACCCACGAATTCCCGCTACTGGGGCCTGTGCTGCAAGGCACGGAAGTCAGCTGGTTCAACCCGCAGATCGCCCCTCTGGCCGATGCTTTGAATGACATCGAACTGACTGCCGGGGATGTCCACTATGCCAGCGAGCGCTTGAAACGTTTTGCGCCTTTTTTGGCAGAGGCGTTTCCAGAAGTTGCCGCCAGCCAGGGCATCATCGAATCCGAGCTGGTGGACGTGCCACGATTTGCCGAGGCGCTGAGGCATCGCTACAGCGTCAATACGCCGGTGCGGCTGATGCTGAAAAAGGACAGCCACTTGCCGATCTCCGGTTCGGTGAAAGCCCGCGGTGGGATCTATGAAGTGCTGTTCCATGCCGAGCAACTGGCAATCCGTCACGGCTTGCTGAAAGAGTCGGACGACTATCGCCTCCTTGCGCAGGAGCCCTGCCAGGCGTTGTTTCGTGCACACAAGATCGCCGTAGGCAGTACCGGCAATCTGGGCATGTCCATCGGTATCGCGGGTGCGCGTCTGGGCTTCGCTACTACAGTGCACATGTCGGCCGATGCGCGTCAGTGGAAGAAGGATAAGTTGCGGGCTCACGGCGTCACCGTGATCGAGTACGCCGGCGACTATGGCCAGGCGGTGGAGCAGGGCAGGGAGCAAGCCAGTCACGACCCGACCTGCCACTTCGTCGACGATGAAAACTCAAAAACGCTGTTCCTGGGTTACGCGGTTGCCGGTGAACGTCTGAAAGCCCAGTTCGCCGAACAGGGGCTGGTGGTCGACGCGCAGCATCCACTGTTCGTCTATCTGCCTTGCGGCGTGGGTGGCGGTCCCGGCGGCATTGCATTCGGACTGAAACTGGCGTTTGGCGATCACGTCCACTGCATCTTCGCCGAACCGACCCAATCACCGTGCATGCTGATGGGCGTGTACACCGGCCTGCACGACGGGCTGGCGGTTCAGGACTTCGGCATCAGCAACCAGACCGCCGCGGATGGTCTGGCCGTCGGGCGGCCCTCAGGATTCGTGGGACGCTCGATGCAGCGGATGCTCGATGGTTTCTACACAGTCACAGACGCTGAGTTGTTCAGCCTGCTCCAGCTGCTGAATCAGACCGAGGGCTTGAAGCTTGAACCCTCGGCCCTGGCAGGCGCGCCGGGATTTGCACGAGTGCTGCAGGAGAGCCAGGGCTATCGCCACCGGCTGGGCATGCCGCGCGGATTGCCCGAGGGCGCGATTCATTTGATCTGGGGCACTGGTGGGGGGATGGTGCCGGAAGCTGAGATGGACGCTTATCTCAATACCAAAGCGTGATCGTTTTATCGCCAGCAAGCTGGCTCCTACAGCGAGGTGAACCTGTAGGAGCCAGCTTGCTGGCGATGCGTCCGAATGACGATTGCGGTGCCTCGGATCAAGCCGCCTGAAACGCCGCCTTGTTACGCACGACGGTATCCAGATAGGTCTGCAACGCCGCCTGTTCGTCTGCGGTCATGAACAGACCCAGCTTGGTACGACGCCAGAGAATGTCCTCGGCAGTGGTCGCCCACTCCGTCTCGCACAGGTAATCGACCTCGCGGGTGTACAGCCCGCCACCCAGCGGCTGGCCCATATCTTCCAGGCTCTGCACCCCGTCCAGCAGACGATGCGTGCGGTTGCCGTAGGTGATCGCCCAGCGCTTCGCGAGTGCTGGCGGCAACCAGCCGTGACGGCGGGTCAGTTCGGCCACCAGATCCGCAGGCGTGGTCATGTCCTCGCCGCCTGGCAGCGGCTTGATCGCAGTCCAGCTTGGCTTCATATGCTTGAAGAACGGTGCCAGTTGCGACATCGCTGATTCGGCCAGCTTACGGTAGGTCGTCAGTTTGCCGCCGAACACGGACAGAATCGGCGCCTCGTCGCCGGTTCCCGACAGCGACAGGGTGTAGTCGCGGGTGATTGCAGACGGATTATCGGACTCGTCGTTGCACAACGGTCGCACGCCGGAGTAGGTGTGCAGTACATCATCGCGTGTCAGCTGCTTCTTGAAGTGATCATTGGCGACCTTGAGCACGTAATCCATCTCGCCATCCGTGATCTTCACCTTGGCCGGATCGCCCTGATATTCACGGTCGGTAGTGCCGATGATGGTGAAATGTTCCAGATAAGGGATGGTGAACACGATCCGCTTGTCTTCGTTCTGCAGGATGAATGCGTTTTCGCCTTCATACAGCTTGGGCACGATCAGGTGGCTGCCCTGAATCAGGCGAATGCCGTAGGGCGAATCAAGCTTGAGGTCTTCGCGAATGAACTTGGCAACCCAGGGGCCAGCTGCGTTGACCAGTGCCTTGGCATGCACTGAAAACAGACTGCCATCGGCCCGCTCCATATGCAGATGCCACATGCCCTTGACCCGACGTGCGCTCAGGCAGCGGGTGCGGGTGTGAATATGCGCGCCGTTCTCGCGAGCCGCCATGGCATTGAGCACCACCAGGCGGGCGTCGTCGACCCAGCAGTCCGAATATTCGAAACCCTGCTTGATTACAGGTTTGAGCGGGCTGTTGTCCCCAAACTTGACAGTCCGTGACGCAGGCAGCTTCTCGCGCTTGCCCAGATTGTCATACAGGAACATGCCTGCGCGGATCATCCACGCCGGACGCAGATGCGGACGGTGCGGGAGGATGAAACGCATCGGCTTCACGATGTGCGGCGCTTTCGCCAGCAACACTTCGCGCTCGGCAAGCGCCTCGCGCACCAGGCGGAATTCGTAATGCTCCAGGTAACGCAGCCCGCCGTGGATCAGCTTGCTGCTGGCCGAGGAGGTGTGGCTGGCCAGGTCATCTTTTTCACACAGGAACACGGACAGGCCGCGCCCCGATGCATCCGCCGCGATCCCGACACCATTGATGCCACCGCCGATGACGGCGATGTCGTAAACCTCGGAAAGGGGTGGCGTTGGCACGTTGGCTTGGGGCATCTGGTGGGCCTCCTGGACTGATTGAGCCTGCTCGAAAGGCGAATTCGAACATTTATGTTCATTTCCGAAAATAATAGCCCAATAAAAATCAGCCCGCCAGCCAGCATTGATTGAAAATACTGATGAAGGAAAGATAAAACAACAAAAGTGAACATTTTCGATCAGTGGCTGTCCCAGCCGCACAGATGCCGTAGGAGCCAGCTCGCTGTGGGCGGCATTCCGACGATCTGCCGCAAAGCGGCAGCCATTCAGCCCACGCGTGGTTTCAGAACAAGCGAGGTATCTTCCATCGCCAGCAAGCTGGGTCCTACGGGGAGCGCGCGGCTTTACACCACTTCCAGCCGAATCTTGTTCTGAGCCAGCAGGTTCTGCAGGGCAGGGACCGGCGCCTGGTCGGTGACCAGACAGTCGATCAGCGTGATAGGTCCGAGACGCACCATGGCGTTACGGCCGAATTTGCTGGAGTCCGCAGCCAGTATCACTTGGCGAGCATTGGCGATGATCGCCTGGGAAACGCGGATTTCCTGATAATCGAAGTCCAGCAGGCTGCCGTCTTCGTCGATGCCGCTGATGCCTACCAGCGCGAAGTCGACCTTGAACTGGGTGATGAAATCCACGCTCGCCTGACCGATGACGCCACCATCGCGCCTGACCACACCGCCTGCCAGCAGCACTTCGAAATCGTCCTTGGTGCTCAGGATCGAAGCGACATGCAGGTTGTTGGTGATGATCTTGAGATTGTTGTGATTGAGCAGGGCGCGGGCGATGGACTCGGTCGTGGTGCCGATATTGATGAACAGCGAAGCCTGATCCGGAATCTGCGCGGCCACCGCTTCGGCGATGCGCTGCTTTTCGTCGCGCATCTGGTCGGCACGCATGGCGTAGGCCGTGTTCTCGATGCTGGAGTCGTAGGCGGCGCCGCCGTGGTAGCGACGCAGCAGATTCATTTCCGCAAGCTGGTTGATATCGCGGCGAATCGTCTGGGGGGTCACGACGAACAGCGTCGCCATTTCCTCGATGCTGACGTAACCACGGTCACGGACCAGTTCGAGGATCTGTTGTTGGCGGGGAGGCAGGTTCATTGTCTTTCCTTGGGGACCCTCTGCAAAGGGCACCCATGATGCCGCAGGACCCGTTGGCTGTCAGCCCGAATCCTGCGCCTGCCCGTTCCTGAATCACTGGTCGTTTTCGTGAGGCTCCCAATCCCGGGTGCGTTCCACCGCGCGCTGCCAGCCGGCGTAGAGCTTTTCTTTCTCGACGTCGCCGCACTGCGGTTCGAACACCCGCTCGATCACTGCCTTGTCACGCAGTTCGTCCAGGCTGCTCCAGAAACCGATCGCCAGACCGGCCAGGTAAGCCGCGCCCAGTGCTGTGGTTTCGCGCATCTGCGGCCGCTCCACGTGAGTACCCAGGATGTCGGCCTGGAACTGCATGAGGAAGTTGTTGGCGACCGCGCCACCGTCCACCCGCAGCGATTTGAGCCGTTCGCCGGAGTCCTGCTGCATGGCGTCCAGTACGTCGCGGGTCTGGTAGGCGATGGATTCCAGCGCGGCGCGGATGATGTGGTCGACTTTCACGCCACGGGTCAGGCCGAACAGCGCGCCACGGGCGTAGGGGTCCCAGTAGGGCGCGCCCAGACCAGTGAACGCCGGCACCAGGTACACACCATTGCTGTTCTTGACCTTGGTGGCAAAGTATTCGGTGTCCAGGGCGTCATTGACAATTTTCAGTTCGTCGCGAAGCCACTGGACGGTGGAACCACCGTTGAAAACCGCGCCTTCCAGAGCGTAGGCAACTTCGCCGCGAGGCCCGCAGCCGATGGTGGTCAGCATGCCGTGCGCGGAAGTGACGGCTTTCTTGCCGGTGTTCATCAGCAGGAAGCAACCGGTGCCGTAGGTGTTCTTCGCCTGGCCTGGCTCCACGCACATCTGGCCGAACAACGCCGCCTGCTGGTCCCCGGCGATGCCGGCAATTGGAATGCCGCTCTTGCTGTGGCCGTACACCTCGGATGAGGCTTTCACTTCTGGCAGGAGTTCACGTGGGACATCGAGGATGTCCAACATGCGCTGATCCCATTCCAGGGTGTGGATGTTGAACAGCATGGTGCGCGAGGCGTTGGTGTAGTCGGTCACATGGACCTTGCCGCCGGTGAATTTCCAGATCAGCCAGGTATCGATGGTGCCAAACATCAGTTCGCCTTTGCGGGCGCGCTCCCGGCTGCCTTCGACATTGTCGAGGATCCACTTGACTTTGGAGCCGGAGAAATACGGGTCGATGACCAGACCGGTGGTGTCCTTGATGTACTGCTCGTGACCGTCGCGCTTGAGCTGCTGACAAATCTCGGTACTACGACGGCACTGCCAGACGATGGCGTTGTAGATCGGGCGGCCGGTTTCCCGCTCCCAGATGACCGTGGTTTCGCGCTGGTTGGTAATGCCAATGGCGGCGATCTGGTTGTGGTGCAGGTCTGCCTGGGCCAGCGCCTTGGTCATGCACGCGGTCTGGGTGGCGAAGATCTCCATCGGATCATGTTCGACCCAGCCAGCCTGCGGGTAATGCTGGACGAACTCACTCTGCGCCGTGCTGACAACATTGGCGTCGCGGTCGAAAATGATGGCTCGCGAACTGGTGGTGCCCTGGTCAAGGGCAATGATGTAGTTCTTGTTCTGAGTGTCTGTCATGTCGATTGCCTTGCTCGAAAAGGGTGGATTCAGGATGAAGCCGAAACTTTGCCGCGGGTAACCTCGGCGCTGTCTTCATTTTCAACCGCCGCAGCGGCATGTGGCAGGTGCTTGGCGAGCAGGATGCGATAGCCCGCCGCGCCTAGGCATGCGCCCAGTACCGGAGCAATGACCGGCACCAGGAAATAAGGTATGTCACGGCCGCCGGTAAAGGCGATTTCGCCCCAGCCGGCCATGAACGTCATCAATTTTGGCCCGAAATCACGGGCCGGATTCATCGCGAAGCCCGTCAGCGGCCCCATGGCGCTGCCGATGACCGCCACCAGCAGACCGATCAGCAAGGGCGCGAGCGCGCCGCGTGGCAGACCGTTCTTGTCGTCGCCCAGAGCCATGATGACCGCCATCAGAATGGTCGTGATGACCACTTCCACCAGGAACGCCTGGCCCACTGTGATCGCAGGATTAGGATAGGTCGAGAACACAGCCGCCAGTTCCAGGCTTTCGACACTGCCGCGGATCATCTGGTGCGCATGTTCGAACTCGAAAAACAGGCTGATGTAGAGGACGTACACAAGGCCTGCGCCGCAGAAGGCGCCGGCGACCTGGGAAGCCATGTAGAACGGAAGTTTTCTCTTTTCGAAGCCGGAAAACAGGCTCAGGGCAATACTCACGGCAGGATTGAGATGGGCTCCCGAAACGCCGGCACTGAGATAAATGCCCATGCTGACCGCCATGCCCCAGATGATGCTGATCTCCCAGAGACCGAACGAGGCACCCGCGACCTTGAGCGCCGCAACGCATCCGGTACCGAAGAAAATCATCAGGGCCGTGCCCAGAAACTCAGCCAGGCATTGGCCGCCCAGCGTCGGTTGTCGTACTGCAATACTCATGAAGACCTCGATTTTTGTATTTCTTTTTTTTTCGGCACCGGCTGCATGACTGGCGCTCGTTGTCCGCATCGGGAAAACCCCATTCCCGAGCGATTGTAAGACTGTCGCTGAAAGGCTTTGTTTCAGCCTGATCTTCGTAAACGAAAAAATATAGACATGAAACAAACCTGTCAAAGGTCGAAACTGAACGGCGAGGCATATTCTGACCATATCGGCGCAACCCGTCTCGGATGTTGTGTAAGAAAACTTCTTTTCCCCAGGCGACCGCCCCGTATCCATAGCCGACAGGAGTCGGACATCTCACACCGGCATCGCGTAAAGTAGCGGCCGCTTCGTTACTCGAGACCTGCCATGACACCTGCACTGGACCTGCTGAAAAAAGCCCGCGCCGGACACCGTGTTCACAGTTATGAACATGATCCCAAAGCCGCCTCGTACGGCCTTGAGGCTGTTGAAAAGCTTGGCTTGCAGGCTGACCGGGTATTCAAGACATTGCTGGCGGCGTCGGAAAAGGGGGAGCTGCTGGTGGCGGTAGTTCCTGTGGCAGGCACCCTGGATCTCAAGGCCTTGGCGCAAGCTGCGGGCGTGAAGAAGGTAGAAATGGCCGATCCTGCCGCCGCGCAGCGTTCGACCGGCTACCTGCTGGGCGGCATCAGCCCGCTGGGGCAGAAGAAGCGCCTGCGCACCTTCATCGACGAAACCGCGCGACCGTTCCAAACCGTGTTCGTCAGTGCCGGCAGAAGAGGGCTGGAAGTGGAACTGGCGGCGTCAGTATTGGCGGAACATACCAACGCAGCTTTCGCCCCGATTGGACGCGCATGAGCGAAAGGTTCATCGCGGATAAAGCGGCAGTCAAACATTATGCGCCGCGACACTGCCCGCAGCCGGAAACAGCACCAGGTGGTCAGCCGCCACGCGAATCCCCACTTCTTCTCCCGCCATATGATCGGCATGGCTGGGCAAGATGGCTTCCAGCTCGGTGCCGGTCGCAAGCTGGAGACGGTAGAGGGTCGCCGCGCCCTGGAACGTGCGGCCCAGCACCCGTGCTTTCAGGTCGCTGTCCGGGGCATGCACGATGTCGTCGGGACGCAGCAGCACGTCCACCGGACTTCCTTGAACGCCTGGATAGGCTCGGTTGCCTCGCAGCACGCCCACCTCGGTCTGTACCGATTCATGATCCAGCATCTGGCCGCGTATGAAATACCCCTGACCGACGAAGCTGGCCACGAACGGAGTCAGCGGTTCGTGATAGAGGTTGTAGGGCGTGTCCCACTGCTCCAGCCGACCCTCTTTGAATACCCCCACGTGGTCACTGACCGCGAAGGCTTCTTCCTGATCGTGAGTAACCAGGATGGCGCTGGTGCCGCGTGCCTTGAGAATGGCACGAACCTCATGGCTCAGGCGTCGGCGCAGTTCGCCGTCGAGGTTGGAGAACGGCTCGTCGAGCAGCAAAAGACGGGGCTCCGGAGCCAGCGCCCGGGCAAGCGCTACGCGCTGTTGCTGCCCGCCTGACAGCTCATGAGGATAACGCTGACCCAGCGCGCCGAGGTTGACCAGCTCCAGAAGCTCGTCGATGACCTGGCGCAGCCGCGGATGCTGGCGAATGCCGAAGCCGATGTTCTCGGCAACCGTGAGATGAGGGAAGAGTGCGTAGTCCTGGAACACCATGCCGATCCGGCGTTTTTCCGGTGCGAGCGTATAGCCGGGGCGGGAAATGACTTCCCCGGCCAGGGTGATATCGCCTTCATGCACCGGCTCGAAACCGGCAATGGCGCGCAGCGTGGTGGTCTTGCCGCAGCCTGACGAACCCAGCAGGCAACCGATGTCGCCTGCATTGAGGTGCAGATTCAGATCCTGCACCACGCGCTGGTCCTGATAGCCGCAGGCCAGATTACGCAGGTTGAGCAACAACGACTGGGTCATGCCGGCGTGCTGGGCGCAACGAGAAATTCCAGCAGCGCTTTCTGTGCATGCAGTCGGTTCTCGGCCTGATCCCAGGCGACCGAGCGAGGGTCGTCCAGCACGTCCGCGCTGATTTCTTCGCCACGGTGAGCGGGCAGGCAATGCATGAACAATACGTCCTCGGCAGCCAGATCGAGCAGGGCGCGAGTCACCTGGAAGGGCGCGAACAACGCCATGCGCTTGGCGGTTTCGTCTTCCTGGCCCATCGAAGTCCAGACGTCAGTGCTGACCAGATGCGCGCCGGCGACCGCTGCCTTGGGATCGCGCACGACGGTCACGCGGTCACCGGCCAGGGCCATGAATTCCGGATTCGGTTCGTAACCCAGCGGGCAGGCGACGCGCAACTGGAAGTCGAACTGGATCGCCGCTTCTATATAGCTGTTGCACATGTTGTTGCCATCGCCGATCCAGGCCACGGTCTTGCCTTTGATCGAGCCTCGGTGTTCGAGATAAGTCTGCATGTCGGCCAGCAGTTGGCACGGATGCAAATCGTCCGACAGGCCGTTGATGACCGGGACGCGGGAATTGGCGGCAAACTCGATGAGATTGGCGTGGGCGTAGGTTCTGATCATGACCGCGTCGAGCATGCGCGACATCACTTTCGCGCTGTCGGAAATCGGCTCGCCACGGCCCAGTTGAGTATCGCGATGCGACAGGAAAATCGCTTGGCCGCCCAGATGGATCATGCCGGCTTCGAAAGAAAGTCGGGTACGTGTCGATGATTTTTCAAAGATCATCCCCAGCACCCGGTTCTTCAAGGGTTCAAACAGCACGCCGCGATTTCGCAGGTCTTTGAGCTCTACGCCACGACGGATCAAGCCCAGCAGTTCGTCCGGGGTGTAATCCATCATCGAGAGAAAGTGCCTGGCGTTCATGATTAACTACCTTTTCTGCAACAGACCACAGGTTCTGAAAGCCGTTTTTTATCCGGAAACGGGCTTGACCTGCGGCGAAAGCCGCACGGAGCGACGAATAGGGAAGGCGCGATAGTATAAAAAAATGTCGCGTCCTACCAATACATGCTTGTTTGCACAGATACTGCGCTGGAGGGGGCACTAGCTCGAAAGGCTTGTGATTCCGGTCGGTGCGAAGCGTATCGGCTCTCCCAGGGCAGGTCACATTCTATTGCCCGGCGAACCGAAGCGAACATTTGTACACTGCCCCCGCCACCGTTGGCAATTAGTGCCTGGCGTGCAACAGTTCATCGGATGATGCGAAACAGCGCACGTTGATGGCACATTGACCATCGCTTTCCCGATGGTCATGGGTTATAAAAGCGGGACAGGTATTACTCATTGACCGAGGGCTGTGCGAATGGATTCTAAAGAACGTCAGTTAACGGAGCTGCTCGGGCTGACCGCCCGCACGCTTACGCATCTCACTGCGTCGATCACCTCGATGTCGTTCGAGCTGTTGCGTAGCGAGGATGAAGTCACACGCTCTGCCGGTCGGCGCATGATCGACCGCATGGCGACCATCAGTTCCGGGCTTGACGAGCACTGGCGTCTGATCGGCGACCTGACCGGGGTGGACATGGCCCAGGAAGAAATCGAAACGGTCACCGAGATTCAGTTGCAGCCAAAGGTCGTGCGTTCCATCACTGGCTGAATCCTCAGCGTCGATTGGGCAAATCGCTCGATCCGCCCGTGTGATGCCCCTCGATTCACGTGACGAACGTCTCTGGCGCCGCTTATCGCGCCGAACCATAGTCTTGACTCCGCAATCCCCGTGATTGCCCCGACCGGAGTCAAGACTGCAATGTCCACGACCCACCATTACCGCGCGTGTCATCTGTGCGAGGCCATCTGCGGCCTGACCATAGACACTGTCGTAGCACCCGACGACGGCTTGCGGATCGTTTCGATCAAGGGTGATCCTCAGGATCCCTTCAGTCGTGGGCACATTTGCCCGAAGGCCGTTGCGCTGCAGGACATCCAGGGCGATCCGGACCGGTTGCGAAGCCCGATGCGGCGTGTGGGGTCACAGTGGCAGGCGATCGCCTGGCAGGACGCTTTCGAACTGATCGCCGAAAAGCTCCATTCCATCCAGCAGCGGTACGGGCAAGACGCGGTTGCGGTCTATCAGGGCAACCCCAGCGTGCACAACTACGGGCTGATGACCCACAGCAACTATTTCCTGAGTCAGTTGAAGACGCGCAACCGGTATTCCGCCACTTCGGTT
Source organism: Pseudomonas sp. JDS28PS106 (assembly GCF_036706555.1). Classification (NCBI taxonomy): domain Bacteria; kingdom Pseudomonadati; phylum Pseudomonadota; class Gammaproteobacteria; order Pseudomonadales; family Pseudomonadaceae; genus Pseudomonas; species Pseudomonas sp. JDS28PS106. The sequence goes on from NZ_JBAJGT010000015.1 coordinate 106,988, forward strand.
GATCAGCTGCCGCAGCACCTGACCAGCTACCTGATGTACGGCCACGGCATGCTGCTGCCGATTCCGGACATTGATCACACCGACTTCATGCTGATTCTGGGGGGCAATCCTCTGGCCTCCAATGGCAGCATCATGACGGTTCCCGACGTCGAGAAACGGCTCAAGGCAATCCAGGCCAGAGGCGGCAAAATCGTAGTGGTCGATCCGCGACGCAGCGAAACCGCAGCCATCGCGAACGAACATGTGTTCGTGCGTCCCGGCGGCGATGCGGCGTTGTTGGCCGGTCTTCTCAACACCCTGTTCGAAGAACGCCTGGCGCGGGGCTCGCACCTGCCGGTCAACGGGCTGGAACGCGTCAGGGCGGCCGTGGCTCCACTGACCGCCGAAATCATGGCTGAATACTGCGGCGTAACCGCAACCCGGATACGTCAACTGGCGCGGGATTTCGCGGCGGCCGACAAGGCGGTGTGCTACGGGCGCATGGGCGTCTCGACGCAACGCTTCGGCACGCTTTGCCATTGGCTGGTGCAACTGATCAATCTGGTGACCGGCAATCTTGACCGGGCCGGCGGGAGCTTGTGCACCGAGCCGGCGCTGGATCTGACGGCCACGCTGTCGAGCGGGCATTTCAACCGCTGGCAGAGCCGTGTATCGGGGCTGCCCGAGTACGGTGGCGAGCTTCCCGTCGCCGCTCTGGCGGAGGAAATGCTCACGCCGGGGGAAGGGCAGATACGGGCGCTGGTCACCGTGGCCGGTAACCCGGTGTTGTCCACGCCCAACGGCGCCCGGCTGGAGCAGGCTCTGCAGGGGCTGGATTTCATGGTGAGCGTCGATCTGTACATCAACGAGACTACGCGCCATGCCGATCTGATCCTGCCGTCCACCACCGCATTGGAGAACGATCACTACGACACGACCTTCAACGCCCTGGCAGTGCGCAACATCACCCGCTTCAACCGGGCAATCTTACCCAAGCCGGAAGGCGCGCTGCATGACTGGGAAATATTCGTCGGCCTGGCCAAAGCCTTTGCGGCGCGTACCGGCAAGGAGCTGAAGCCGACGCTGCCCCCGGCACAGATGATCGACATGGGTTTGCGCCGCGGGCGTTACGGGGAAGGCACGGCGCACGATCTGAGTCTGGCGACTCTGAATCGCCATCCTCATGGTCTGGACCTCGGGCCGTTGCAGGCGAGCCTTGCTGGCAGATTGAAGGCGGCGGACGGCTGCGTGCAGGCCGCACCCGAAGTGATCCTTGCGGATCTCGCGCGCATCACGGCGATGCCAAAGCCAGCCGGCGACGAGCTTCTGCTGATCGGCCGGCGTCACGTGCGCAGCAATAATTCCTGGATGCACAACTATCATCGTCTGGTCAAAGGGAAGCCGCGGCATCAGTTGCTCATGGAGCCTCAGGACATGGCGGCGCGCGGCCTGATCGATGGTCAGTGGGTCAATGTGCGCTCGCGCGTGGGCGAGGTGCTCGTGCAGGTGCTGGGCAGCGCGGACCTGATGCCGGGGGTGGTCAGTCTGCCCCACGGTTGGGGACATGGCCGCGCGGGCGTGCGCCTGGGTATCGCGCAAACGCAGCCGGGCGTCAGCGCCAATGATCTCACTGACGAGCACGAGCTTGATGCTGTGTCGGGCAACGCTGTGCTCAATGGAGTCCCCGTGAGGGTCGAGGCGGTATCTGCTCGGGACTGAGCGTAGCGAAGCGTATTCCGTTACAATGCGCCACCGTGCCGACGAATGCGTCGGAAAGTTCAGCCGAGGTGCTCCATGGATATCATCGAAACGATCAAAGAGCAGATTGCCAACAACACCATTCTGCTTTACATGAAAGGCGCTCCGAATGCCCCGCAGTGCGGCTTTTCGGCCAAGGCGTCCCAGGCATTGATGCAGTGCGGCGAGAAATTCGCTTACGTCGACATCCTGCAGAACCCTGAAATCCGCGCCAACCTGCCCAAGTACGCCAACTGGCCGACCTTCCCGCAACTTTGGGTGGCCGGTGAACTGGTAGGCGGCAGCGACATCATCACCGAAATGATGGCTGACGGTTCACTCCAGGAACTGATCAAGTCGGCAGCGGCCAAGGCGCAATAAGCGCGCTGGCAGCGACTTTGCAGCTCGCGTCTCTACCTCGCGAGCTGCGCTCCCCGCCGCCTGGGTTGGGCGAGTATTTTTGATTTCCCCCGGATCAAATCAGCGAGAGATTCCACTTCTTCTCCGTGAATTGCGCGGTGGGTGGCAGTACGCTGCGTAAGAACGTCAGGTACTGTTCCATCAGTTCATCGTTTGGGAGGCGGGCTTCGAAGCCCAATGTATCGTCATCGATATGGGTAATGACAAAGCGGCGTTTGCGGTCGACGGTGACGAAGTTGTACTCGTCCCAAGGGGCGCTCCACCGACGCTTTCTCGGGACTTTCATGTTCAGCAATCTCAAGGCTGCGAAAATTGCTACCCCGCCGGGCCCCGCGAAAATCAGAAACGATCCGCTGATGATTCCGATGATAAAAGCGCAGCAGAGGCCGAAAACCGCAAAGCCTTTACAGAACGTGCCAGCGTGCCTGGGGATCTTCAGGCAATAGGCGAGACGTGCATGGGTGTTGAACACTCGATACCGGTAAATCACCTTTGTTTCTCTCGCGGCAGCGGCGGAACCGCAAATAGTTCCTAAAACCAAAGCGTTGGTAAGGATGAAACCCTCATTTCCCTCTATTCCCCAAAGAAACGTCATAAACCCCCAAATTGCCAGCGCGACGCTCGCTGCGAAATATCGGTAAAGCAATGCGTCTCGGGGTGATCCGGAGACGCGGGTGGTAGACCACTGCATTTTGAGTTCAGGATTTTTTGATCTGGAGTGATAGTCGGAAAACAACTGTTTGTAGTGATCGGAAAGTTTAATATATTTGACGCCTGAATAGTTTGAACTCATTCCGGTATTTCCAATTTCAGTGCTCTTTCTCTCGGTTGGGATTTCACCTCAAGTTCCAAGGGCAATAGCCCCTCCACGGCGGTTTCCCCTTGGCTATTCAACTCGATTTGATACAGGTAGCCCACGTCTTGTTTGCTTGGTGCAACGATATGTTTTGGGTACCAGATCTGCAGTTCAATGAAGTCGGCTTCAGGTGGAAGCGGCACCCAGGTGCGCCACACGATGTCTTCCCCTCCTGGAGGTACCGGCGGAAAACATAAAGAGTTGTCTTTAGAGGGCGTTTGAGTGGTGATTGACCCGAAAGACGCGACGCCTTCAAAAAAGCCTGTGGTTATGAACGGTTCCATGATGGACCGTTCGCTTTTGCGAACCTCCATCATGGGCCATGTCCGCTCGCTGCTGATGGCAAAGAAGTCTATCGACTGGCCGCGCAAATGGCCGGGGAGCTGGATCTGTACCCAGGCACCCGTTTGTTTTTCCACGGGGTGGTAGCCGTTTCGACCTGTCCATTCCATCTGGGTCGACGAAGTCCGTTTCACCAGAATTTTGGGGCTAAGCATTATTTCAGTCAGACGATTCCTTTCTTCAGCTATCCCTGCCAGGGTTTCAGGAAATAGGTTGTCATGAGAGCGTGACCAGCAACACTTTTTCAGCCACATCCCCACACTGTCCTGCTTCAAGTAATTAAGCAGCATGGTGATGAAGAGATACGCGAGGCCGGCGACCAATAGAAACCCAGCCATAATCCCGCTCATGGCGAAGGCAGCCAGCGCTTTGGGGAATATCACAGCTCCAATATTCAAAGCGGCGCCTGCACCCATTGCGCCTACCGCAACAGCTTTAAGTACCAGCAAGGTCTTCTCTTGCGCGGTGTTAGCACTTTTATGGTCTTGATAGATATCAATCAGCTCAAGCGCGGCCCCCGCCAGACCCAGGATTCCCATAGCAAGCAATCCCACTCTGAAACTTCGCACCGCATCTGCCCAGACCTTGTTTCCCTGTGCAGCCCAATAAGAGGCCGAGCGCTCCAGGATACCGACGGCTTCCGCTTGGACCATTGCCGACCCCGCCGACTTGATCACCGCCCAGGGCGCCGCCACATAAATCCCCATCAACAAACTGCCCGTATACGCCAGCCCATAACTGACCTTGATCATGTCCTGCGGTCCGAAGTCGCCGTCGCGGGTCAGGTCTGCCATGAGAAAGGCGGTGCTGATGAAGTTGATCATGACCACGCCCCAGGTGATGCCTGTGGCGGCGCCGGTGAGCAGGCGTCCGGACCAGGCTTCGGCGCGGGGTTGCCAGTGCTCCAGGGACAGGTCGGCGTCCAGGAAGGCGCGCATTTCGTTGTGGATCAGGCGGCTGTAGTGCTTGTCCTGAAAATCCAGCAGCTCGGGGATGCGCAGGTGGTGCTGACGTAGATCAGCCTGAAGTGTCTGCAGGTGGCGC
>NZ_JBAJGT010000016.1:0-104667 GCF_036706555.1 Pseudomonas sp. JDS28PS106
AGTCCGGTACAATTTCGAACACAGGCGATGAATTTTTAACGTTTCTCGTCCAACTTTTGGGGGTCAGTCCAGGCTTTGGTTACTTTCCCCGAAAGGAAAGTGACCCGGCCGTAAGGGCCGGAACCAGGAGGTCCAGCACACGCGATAATGGATATGCTCGCAAGCCGGGTTCGCGCCACCTCAACGATATCGGTGTTGCCTCCGTCGCAGGCAATGCGATCCCCTTGTCTGCTGCCGGACAGCGCGGCGCTATGGCGGCGGGCGGTCTACGAGTGGGAAGGCCTACCGCCGCCCGAAATCGCCCCGCCGCTGCCGCAACCATTCAAGATCCTCCGGGCGGGTGACCTTGATGTTGTCGGACCGGCCTTCCACCAGACGCGGCGACTGCCCGGCCCACTCGATGGCGGATGCTTCGTCGGTAATGCTGACGTTGGAGACCTTGCCATCGGCCAACGCGCGATGCAGTGCGCCAAGCCGGAACATCTGCGGCGTGTACGCTTGCCAGATCAGACTGCGATCCACGGTTTCGGCGACCCGACCGTCGAGGCCGACGCGCTTGAGCGTGTCCCGCGCCGGCACGGCAAGCAAGCCGCCGACCGGATCGTCCGCCAGCTCGCTCAGCAGATTGTCCAGATCGCTGCGCGCCAGGTTCGGACGCGCAGCATCGTGCACCAGCACCCAGTCGTCATCGCTGGCGCCCTGGGCATGCAGATGCAGCAACGCATTGAGCACTGAGTCCGAGCGTTCCTTGCCACCGTCTACCCGTTGAATGCGGGAATCCAGAGCGCAAGGCAGCGCGGGCCAGTACGGGTCATCCGCGGCCAGACTGATGACCAGCCCCTTGAGGCGCGGATGATCGAGAAAACACAGCAGGCTGTGTTCGAGAATAGTGAGAGCGCCCAGTTGCAGGTACTGCTTGGGACGATCGGCTGCCATGCGAGCGCCCACGCCCGCCGCAGGAATGACTGCCCAGAAGGCAGGAAGAAAGGCTTTCATCGGGTCATTGCGCCAGCTGGTAGAGGGTTTCGCCGTCCTTGACCATGCCCAGCTCGTGCCGGGCCCGCTCTTCGACGGTTTCCAGACCTTTTTTCAACTCCATGACCTCGGCGTCCAGCACGCGGTTACGCTCCAGCAGACTTTCATTCTCGGCATGCTGGTCGGCGATCTGCTGAGTCAGGCTGGCGACCTGGGCCAGACTGCCATTGCCCACCCACAGGCGATACTGCAAACCGGCCAGCAGCAGGATCAGCACGAGGAACAACCAGTTAGGACTGCGCATTGAAATATCAGGTACCCGGTAAAAAAGACTGCAGAGCCGACACGATGAGCAAACGACCAAGGGCATTGAGCCTGACATAGGTCAGGCTCAATCACTCCCGAAAACACGGGAAGCGTCCGCGCCATGTTGCAGCTCAGCGCAGTTTCGCGCTTTCACTGCAACACGGGATGTCTTTTAACATTTACAGCTCAACCGCGAAACTCACCGCGACCACGATAGACGGCCTTGGCGCCCAGCTGCTCTTCGATACGCAGCAGCTGGTTGTACTTGGAAACGCGGTCGGAGCGGCACAGCGAACCGGTCTTGATCTGGCCGGCGGCGGTACCCACGGCCAGATCGGCAATGGTGGAGTCTTCGGTTTCGCCCGAGCGGTGCGAGATCACGGCGGTATAACCGGCGGCCTTGGCCATCTGGATGGCTTCCAGCGTTTCGGTCAGGGTACCGATCTGGTTGAACTTGATCAGGATCGAGTTGGCGATCTTTTTGTCGATGCCTTCCTTGAGGATCTTGGTATTGGTCACGAACAGGTCGTCACCGACCAGTTGCACTTTTTCGCCGATTTTGTCGGTCAGGACTTTCCAGCCAGCCCAGTCGGATTCGTCCAGACCGTCTTCGATAGAAATGATCGGGTAGCGGCTGGTCAGGCCCGCCAGGTAGTCGGCGAAACCGGCGGCGTCGAAAGACTGACCTTCGCCCGACAGGTTGTACTTGCCGCCTTCGTAGAATTCGCTGGCAGCGCAGTCCAGAGCCAGGGTCACGTCAGTGCCCAGCTTGTAGCCGGCATTGGCAACGGCTTCGGCGATCGCGCCCAGGGCGTCTTCGTTGGAAGCCAGGTTAGGCGCGAATCCACCTTCGTCACCGACCGCAGTGTTCAGGCCACGGGCTTTCAGCACGGCCTTGAGGTGATGGAAAATCTCGGTGCCCATGCGCAGTGCGTCGGCGAAAGTCTTCGCGCCGACCGGCTGAACCATGAATTCCTGGATATCGATGTTGTTATCGGCATGCTCGCCGCCGTTGATGATGTTCATCATCGGGACCGGCATCGAATATACGCCCGGAGTGCCATTGAGGTTGGCGATGTGCGCGTACAGCGGCAGATCCTGGTCTTGAGCGGCCGCCTTGGCCGCGGCCAGAGACACGGCGAGAATCGCGTTGGCGCCCAGGCTTGCCTTGTTTTCGGTACCGTCCAGCGTGATCATCGCCTGGTCCAGTGCCTTCTGGTCCACCGGGTCCTTGCCCAGCAGCAGGTCGCGGATCGGACCGTTGATGTTCGCCACAGCCTTGAGGACACCCTTGCCCAGATAACGGCTCTTGTCGCCATCGCGCAGCTCGAGCGCTTCGCGCGAGCCGGTTGAAGCACCGGACGGCGCACAGGCTGTGCCGATGATGCCGTTGTCGAGCAGTACATCTGCTTCCACGGTGGGGTTGCCACGGGAGTCGAGAACTTCACGACCTTTGATGTCGACGATTTTTGCCATTGTTGTAAACACTCCAAGATTGACGTAAACGACACAGCTGGGAAACGTAAACGATGATCAGGCACTAAAAAGGCAGAGCCCGAATACGACGACCCCGTCACGAATGACGGGGAACGGCACTTTACCGGAGAACCTGATCAAGCGGTCTCTACGATCGGAAAACTTTTCACAAGTTCATCCAGTGACTTGAGCTGGGCCAGGAAGGGCTCCAGCTTGTCCAGGCGCAAGGCGCATGGACCGTCGCATTTGGCATTGTCCGGATCCGGGTGGGCTTCAAGGAACAACCCCGCCAGATTCTGGCTCAGGCCGGCCTTGGCCAGATCCAGCACCTGGGCGCGGCGGCCGCCGGCGGAATCGGAGCGCCCGCCCGGCATCTGCAGGGCGTGGGTCACGTCGAAGAACACCGGATAGTCGAACTGCTTCATGATGCCGAAGCCGAGCATGTCCACGACCAGATTGTTGTAACCGAAGCTGGAGCCCCGCTCGCAGAGGATCAACTGATCATTACCTGCCTCTTCGCACTTGGTCAGGATGTGCTTCATTTCCTGAGGCGCGAGGAACTGGGCTTTCTTGATGTTGATCACCGCGCCGGTCTTGGCCATCGCCACGACCAGATCGGTCTGGCGCGACAGGAAGGCCGGCAGCTGGATGATGTCACAGACTTCGGCCACCGGAGCCGCCTGATGCGGCTCGTGGACGTCGGTGATCAGCGGCACGTTGAAGGTGCGTTTGATCTCTTCGAAGATCCGCAGGCCCTCTTCCATGCCCGGCCCCCGGTAGGAGTTGACCGAGGAACGGTTTGCCTTGTCGAAACTGGCCTTGAACACGTAGGGGATGCCGAGCTTCTCGGTGACCCGTACGTATTCTTCGCAGACCTGCATCGCCATGTCGCGGGATTCGAGCACGTTCATGCCACCGAACAAGACCATGGGCTTGTCGTTGGCAATCTCGATGGAACCTACGCGAATGATTTTCTGAGCCATTTCCTGGAATCTCTGTCAGGTGTTCTTCTGATGCTGAGCCAGCGCTGCCTTGACGAAGCCGCTGAACAGCGGGTGCCCGTCACGGGGAGTCGAGGTGAACTCTGGGTGGAACTGGCAAGCGACGAACCATGGATGATCCGGAGCCTCGACCACTTCAACCAGCGCGCCATCGCCGGATCGACCCGAGATTTTCAGGCCCGCTTCGATCAGCTGCGGCAGCAGGTTGTTGTTCACTTCATAGCGGTGACGGTGACGCTCGACGATGACATCGCTCGCGTAGCACGCATGCACCAGCGAGCCGGCTTCCAGCTGGCATTCCTGCGCGCCCAAACGCATGGTGCCGCCCAGGTCGGATGCTTCGGTGCGGGTTTCGACCGCGCCGGTGGCGTCGGCCCATTCGGTGATCAGACCCACGACCGGATGCGCGCCATTGCGATCGAACTCAGTGGAGTTGGCATCTTTCCAGCCCAGCACATTACGCGCGAACTCGATGACCGCCACCTGCATGCCCAGGCAGATACCCAGGTAAGGCACCTTGTTCTCGCGAGCGAACTGCACCGCCGTGATTTTGCCTTCGACACCGCGCAGACCGAAGCCGCCTGGAACCAGGATCGCATCCACGCCTTCGAGCAGGCCGGTGCCCTGATTCTCGATGTCTTCGGAATCGATGTAACGCAGGTTGACCTTGGTACGGTTGGTGATGCCGGCGTGGCTCATCGCTTCGATCAGCGACTTGTACGCATCGAGCAGCTCCATGTACTTGCCGACCATCGCGATGGTGACTTCATGCTCGGGATTGAGCTTGGCATCGACGACCTTTTCCCATTCGGACAGGTCCGCGCCATTGCATTGCAGACCGAAGCGCTCGACGACGAAATCGTCCAGGCCCTGGGCGTGCAGAACAGCCGGGATCTTGTAGATGGTGTCGACGTCTTCCAGAGAAATGACCGCGCGCTCTTCAACGTTGGTGAACAACGCGATCTTGCGACGCGAGGACACGTCGACCGGATGATCGGAACGGCAGATCAGCACATCAGGCTGCAGGCCGATGGAGCGCAGCTCCTTGACCGAGTGCTGGGTAGGCTTGGTCTTGGTTTCGCCTGCGGTGGCGATGTACGGAACCAGCGTCAGGTGCATCAGCATCGCGCGCTTGGAACCGACTTCCACGCGCAACTGGCGAATGGCTTCGAGGAAAGGTTGCGACTCGATGTCGCCCACGGTGCCGCCGATCTCGACCAGCGCAACGTCGGCATCGCCGGCGCCCTTGATGATGCGGCGTTTGATTTCGTCGGTGATGTGCGGGATGACCTGAATGGTCGCGCCCAGGTAATCACCACGGCGCTCTTTGCGCAGGACGTGTTCGTAGACACGGCCGGTGGTGAAGTTGTTGTTCTGGGTCATGGTGGTGCGGATGAACCGCTCGTAGTGACCCAGATCGAGGTCGGTCTCGGCGCCGTCATGGGTGACGAAGACTTCACCATGCTGGAACGGGCTCATGGTGCCCGGGTCCACGTTGATGTAGGGGTCCAGCTTGAGCATGGTGACCTTAAGCCCCCTCGCCTCCAGGATGGCCGCCAATGAAGCCGAGGCAATGCCTTTCCCCAATGAAGAAACAACACCGCCCGTGACGAAGATGTAGCGCGTCATGAAAAACCCTAGAAGTCTGCGTTAAAGCGGTCAGAGCCGCCGGGGAAAGCGAAGGAAGGCCGAAGCCCCCGATTACCGACGAAATTCACGGTGCACTCCCGAAACTGCTGCGTTGAAACCGACCGGCCATAAGCCTGTCCATTGCGCGCCACATTTTAAGAATCGCCCAGCAAACACTGGTTGGTAACCGGCAACTCATGTCGCTCGAAAAGAGTCGACAGAAGCTGTATCAAGAAGGGAGCGTAGTCTACCTGAAAGCCCCTTTCAGCTCAAACATTGGTCGCTCGTCGGTGCGACCCACTGTAAACGCCAGTTTCCAGCACTGTGGCCGTCCAGGCCGGGGATGCCGGCGACCGCGACCAACTGTCCGTCGGCATGCAGCAGCGGCAATCGGCCGCGGACGAACGCAGGCACCCCGCGCTCGTTGAGCAGGCGCTTGAGATCACGCCGTCCACGACCGGGCATCGACAGGATCTCACCGCCCACCCGGTAACGCACTTCCAGCGCGCCGCCCGGGATATTTCCCGTGAGCGTTACATGACCGTTACCCGCAAGAGCCAGGGCGCGGTCCGGCGCAGGCCATGGCGCCGGGGTCTGCGCCGGCATGGGCCAGCTGTCGGGCAACCACCATAGATGAGTGTCGGCGCGGTGCAACCCGCCATCGGCCAGCGCCCAGACCGGACGTGCTGCTTCGCCTGCGTCTCGCAAGGATTCCCACCCTGCCCAGTGATCGGTGTCCGGGAGGCGGGTGAAACCGGCCAGCCAGTGGCGCAGCGCATTGCGCTGACGCGCCGGCGAAAGTGCCGCCAGCGGAGCAAGCGCCAATACCGGCAAGCCGAGCATCGCCCAGGGTGTGCGGGGACGAGCAGCGCGCAGATCTTCTTCCGCCAGCGCTTCCAACAGTTCCTGTGCCTCGCGCAAGTGCGCGGCGGTCCGTGCCATGCTCTGTCCCGCCTGAGGCCAGCGCTCACTCAACAGAGGCATGACCTGGTTGCGCAGGAAATTGCGCGCATGCTGCTCATCCCCGTTGCTCGGGTCCTCGATCCAGCTCAGGTCATGAAGATGCGCATAACGCTTCAGCTCGGCCCGTGACACGCCCAGAAGCGGGCGGACCAGCGTACCCCTGCCCAGTGCGCGCTGTGATGCCATGGCCGCCAGACCCCGTACTCCCGCGCCGCGCAACAGGCGAAACAACACGGTTTCAGCCTGATCGTCCCGGTGCTGGCCGGTGAGCAACAGCTCGCCCTCGCCCAGCGCGTCTGTGAACGCGGCGTAACGCGCCTCCCGAGCCGCGCGTTCGAGACTGGCGCCCTTCGCGACCTCGACATGAATCACCTGCAGGGGAACGCCCAGCGCTTCGCACACCACGCGGCAGTGCGCAGGCCAGGCATCGGCCGCCGCTTGCAGTCCGTGGTGGATGTGGATGGCGTTGAGGGGAGGAAGAGGTTGCTGCCGGGACAGAGTGGCGAGCACGTGGAGCAGAACAGTGGAATCCAGGCCGCCGGAGAATCCCACGTGCCAGACAGGCGCTTTACGCCAGGGGGTCAGGGACTGCAGGACCCTGGCGGGGAGGTCATGACCGGTGGGTGCGGGGCGGGTCATGTGAATGCATCATCCTGAACCGGTTATCGCCAGCAAGCTGGCTCCTACAGGAGCCAGCTTGCTGGCGATGCCATCAGAGGCCGTAGCTCATCAGACGGTCGTAACGACGCTTGAGCAGCGCGTCGTTGTCCAGTTCACGCAGCATGGCCAACTGGCTGCCCAGCTCTTCGCGAATGGTGGCCGAGGCGGCTACCGGGTCACGATGCGCGCCGCCCAGCGGCTCGTTGATCACCTTGTCGACGATACCCAGGCCTTTGAGGCGCTCGGCCGTGATGCCCATGGCTTCGGCTGCGTCCGGCGCCTTTTCCGCAGTTTTCCAGAGGATCGAGGCGCAGCCTTCCGGCGAGATCACCGAATAGGTCGAATATTGCAGCATGTTCAGCTGGTCGCACACGCCGATCGCCAGCGCGCCGCCCGAACCGCCTTCACCGATCACGGTCGCGATGATCGGCGTTTTCAGGCGCGCCATGACGCGCAGGTTCCAGGCGATGGCCTCGCTCTGGTTGCGTTCTTCGGCGTCGATGCCCGGGTAGGCGCCCGGCGTGTCGATGAAGGTCAGGATCGGCATCTTGAAGCGCTCGGCCATCTCCATCAGACGGCAAGCCTTGCGGTAGCCCTCGGGACGCGGCATGCCGAAGTTGCGGCGCACCTTCTCACGAACTTCCCGGCCTTTCTGATGACCGATCACCATGACCGGCTGACCATCGAGACGAGCGGTGCCGCCTACGATCGCGGCATCATCGGAGAAATGACGGTCGCCGTGCAGCTCTTCGAACTCGGTGAAAATGTTCTCGATGTAATCCAGGGTGTAGGGACGACGCGGGTGACGCGCCATGCGCGCGATCTGCCAGCTGGTCAGGTTGCCGAAGATACTTTCGGTGAGCGTATTGCTCTTGTCTTGCAGGCGGGAGATTTCATCGCTGATGTTCAGCGAGTTGTCGTTACCCACCAGGCGCAGTTCTTCGATCTTGGCCTGCAAGTCAGCGATAGGCTGTTCGAAATCAAGAAAATTCGGGTTCATAGGCATCCGTCTTGGGTCGACGGCCAAGAGGCCGGCCGGTTGATCCGTCTGCGCCCTTCCAATGGGAAACGGGCGCGGTCAGGTCGATATTTTAAATTCAGGGCTGAGCCTACAGCTTCAGCGATACTGCAGGAAGACGTTCTCACGTCCGAACTGGTCACGCAGAGCTTGAATCAAGCTGTCGGCCGGATCAATCCGCCAGGCTTCGCCGAACTGCAGCAATGCCCTGGCGTCCTGGCCGGTGTAGTCGACAGTGATCGGGCACGCGCCGCGATGTTTCTTGCACAGGTCCCCGAGCCAGCGCAACCGGTCGCCCTTGAGCGCATCGGCATGCACCGTCACCCGCAGGCTTTCGGCGAGATTGGTGCGTGCATCCTCGATGCTCATCACCCGCTTGGCGCGAAGACGCAGGCCGCCGGAGAAATCGTCATTGCTCACCTCGCCTTCCACTACCACCATAGCATCGGTCTGCAGCAGCGACTGCGCCGTGTGGAAAGCTTCGGCGAACAGCGAGGCCTCGATTCGTCCCGAGCGGTCGTCCAGGGTGATGAACCCCATCTTGTCGCCCTTCTTGTTCTTCATGACCCGCAGGGCAATGATCAGCCCCGCCACCGTCTGCGTGTCCCGCGCCGGTTTGAGGTCAATGATGCGCTGGCGGGCGAAACGCCGGATCTCGCCTTCATATTCGTCTATGGGGTGACCGGTCAGATACAGACCCAGAGTTTCCTTCTCGCCGCGCAGACGATCCTTGAGGCTCAGCTCGCGGGTCCGGCGATGATTGGCGTAGACATCGGCATCGGCCTCGACGAACAGGCCGCCGAACAGGTCCGAGTGACCGCTGTCATGGCTGCGCGCGGTCTGTTCCGCGGCCTGTATCGCTTCTTCAAGCGCAGCCAGCAGCACCGAACGGTTACGGTCGATATTGGCCTGATAAGCCTTGGGCTCCAGTTCGAAGTACGGACCCAGCCGGTCGAGCGCGCCGCTGCGGATCAGGCCGTCCAGCGTACGCTTGTTGACCCGCTTGAGATCGACACGGGCGCAGAAGTCGAACAGGTCCTTGAACGGACCGTTCTGCCGCGCCTCGGTGATGGCTTCCACTGGTCCTTCGCCCACACCCTTGATCGCACCCAGACCATAGAGAATCCGGCCATCGTCGCTCACCGTGAACTTGAACTCGGAGATGTTCACGTCCGGCGCGTCGAGGCGCAGCTTCATGGTGCGCACTTCTTCGATCAAGGTCACGACCTTGTCGGTGTTGTGCATGTCCGCCGACAGCACCGCGGCCATGAACGGCGCCGGGTAGTGCGTCTTGAGCCACGCGGTCTGGTAGGACACCAGTCCGTAGGCCGCGGAGTGAGACTTGTTGAAGCCGTAACCGGCGAATTTCTCCACCAGGTCGAAAATATTACCGGCCAGGTCCGGATCGATGTTGTTGGACTTGCAGCCTTCGATGAAGCCGCCACGTTGCTTGGCCATCTCCTCGGGCTTTTTCTTGCCCATCGCGCGGCGGAGCATGTCCGCGCCGCCAAGGGTGTAGCCGGCCATTACCTGGGCGATCTGCATCACCTGTTCCTGATACAGGATGATGCCGTAGGTCGGTGCCAGCACCGGCTTGAGGCCTTCGTACTGGTAATCGACGTGCGGGTAGGACAGTTCCGCCCTGCCGTGTTTACGGTTGATGAAGTCGTCCACCATGCCCGATTGCAGCGGGCCGGGACGGAACAGCGCCACCAGTGCGATCAGGTCTTCCAGGCAGTCGGGCTTGAGCTTTTTGATCAGCTCTTTCATGCCTCGGGATTCAAGCTGGAACACCGCCGTGGTTTCCGCACGCTGGAGCAGCTGGTAGGTCGGCAGGTCGTCCAGCGGAATGAACGCGATGTCCAACGGTTCTTCGTTGGTCTTGGCGCGGTCGCGGTTGATGGTCTTGAGTGCCCAGTCGATGATCGTCAGCGTCCGCAGGCCAAGGAAGTCGAACTTCACCAGACCGGCCGCCTCGACGTCGTCCTTGTCGAACTGGGTCACCAGGCCGTCGCCTTCCTCGTCGCAGTAGATCGGCGAGAAGTCGGTCAGCTTGGTGGGCGCGATGACCACGCCCCCCGCATGCTTGCCGACGTTACGCACCACGCCTTCAAGCTTGAGGGCCATTTCCCAGATTTCAGCCGCTTCCTCATCCACCTTGAGGAAATCGCGCAGGATTTCTTCCTGCTCATAGGCCTTTTCGAGAGTCATGCCCACTTCGAACGGAATCATCTTCGACAGACGATCCGCCAGTCCATAGGACTTGCCCTGCACGCGCGCCACGTCGCGCACCACTGCCTTGGCCGCCATCGAACCGAAGGTAATGATCTGGCTCACCGCGTTGCGGCCGTACTTCTCGGCCACGTACTCGATCACCCGGTCGCGGCCATCCATGCAGAAGTCGACGTCGAAGTCGGGCATGGAAACCCGCTCGGGGTTGAGGAAGCGTTCGAACAGCAGGTCGTATTCCAGAGGATCGAGGTCGGTGATCTTCTGTACGTAAGCCACCAGCGATCCCGCGCCCGAACCACGGCCAGGGCCGACCGGCACGCCATTGTTCTTGGCCCACTGGATGAAGTCCATGACGATCAGGAAGTATCCGGGGAAGCCCATCTGGATGATGATATCCAGCTCGAAATTCAGCCGGTCGACATAGACCTGACGCCTGGCTTCGTAGTCTTCGGTGGTGTCCTTGGGCAGCAGTACCGCCAGACGCTCTTCGAGTCCTTCGAACGACACCTTGCGGAAATACTCATCGATGGTCATACCATCAGGAATCGGGAAGTTGGGCAGGAAGTGGGTGCCCAGCTTGACGTCGATATTGCAGCGCTTGGCGATTTCGACCGTGTTTTCCAGCGCTTCGGGCAGATCACTGAACAACTCGGCCATTTCTTCCGCGCTTTTCAGGTATTGCTGGTCGCTGTAGTTGTGCGAACGGCGCGGGTCGTCGAGGGCGCGACCTTCGCCGATGCACACGCGGGTTTCGTGGGCCTCGAAATCGGATTGCTTGATGAAGCGCACGTCGTTGGTGGCGACCAGTGGCGCGCCGTGGCGCTCGGCCAGCGCTACCGCAGCATGCAGATGTTCCTCGTCGTTGGCGCGATTGGTGCGCTGCACTTCGATGTAAAAGCGATCAGGAAACACTGCCATCCATTTGCGCAGCAACTCGTCGGCCTCGCCAGGGTTGCCGCCCAGCAGCGCCATGCCGATTTCGCCTTCCTTTGCCGCAGACAGTGCGATCAGACCTTCGCTGGCTTCGGCGACCCACTCCGGCTGAACGATGACCAGCCCGTTGCGCTGCCCGTCCATGAAGCCGCGGGAAATGAGCTCGGTGAGATTGCGGTAGCCCAGCGGGTTCATCACCAGCAGGCTGATCCGGCTCAGGGGAGCATCGGCGTCGCGCCCGGCGAGCCACAGGTCGGCGCCGCAGATCGGCTTGATACCCGCGCCCTGCGCCGCTTTGTAGAACTTGACCAGCGAGCACATGTTGTTCTGGTCGGTCACCGCTACCGCCGGCATATTCATGGCGGTCAGCGCCTTGACCAGTGGCTTGACCCGCACCAGGCCATCGACCAGCGAATATTCGGTGTGCAGGCGCAGATGAACGAAAGAAGCCGGCATGGTGATCCTATAGCGGGTAGACACGAAAAACGGAGGTCGGGATTGTAGCGATCCCTGCGGCAAACGTCAGTTCTGAAGCAGACCGAAGGACATGCCCGGCGCAGTCGCCAGCATCGCTTCCCGCGCCTCGTAGGCGGCTCTGACCGGAGCGAACGAGCGGCGATGAATCGGCGTCGGCCCCAGGCGGGCCAGCGCTTCGAGGTGCACCGGCGTGGGGTAGCCCTTGTGGCCGCCCATGCCATAACCGGGATAGACCAGTTCGTGAGCGGACATTTCCCGGTCACGGCTGACCTTGGCGAGAATCGAGGCTGCGGCGATGGCCGGCACCTTGGCGTCACCCTGAATGACCGGCGCGGACGGCACCGACAGTTGCGGGCAGCGATTACCGTCGATCAACGCCAGCTTTGGGGTAATGCTCAGGCCTTCGACGGCGCGCTTCATGGCGAGCATGGTGGCGTGCAGGATGTTGAGACTGTCGATCTCTTCAACCTCGGCCCGCGCGATGAACCAGCACAGGGCCTTTTCGCGAATCTCGTCGAACAGTCGTTCCCGCCTGGCCTCGGTGAGCTTCTTGGAATCGTTGAGCCCCAGGATCGGGCGAGCCGGATCGAGAATGACCGCGGCCGTGACCACGGCGCCGCACAGCGGTCCGCGACCCACTTCGTCGACTCCGGCCACCAGGTCTTCGACCAGATTGAAATCCAGGCCCATTTGCATCGATGAAACACTCATGGTGAAAGTGGCCGTCCGATCAGGTCCAGCACGGCTTCGGCCGCCTGGTTGGAAGCGTCGCGGCGCAGGGTTCGATGGATTTCGTCGAATCCCGTGGTCTGTCCCTGGCCGCCCTCGATCAGCGGCAGCAACGTTTGTGCCAGCGCATCCGGGGTCGCCGCGTCCTGCAACAGTTCCGGCACCAGCATGCGCTGGGCCAACAGGTTGGGCAGCGATACGTAAGGGCTTTTGACCATCCGCTTGAGAATCCAGAAGGTAACCGGCGCCAGCTTGTAGGCAACCACCATCGGTCGTTTGTACAGCAGGGCTTCCAGAGTCGCCGTGCCCGAGGCAATCAATACCGCGTCGCAGGCCGCCAGCGCCAGATGCGATTGCCCGTCGAGCAGGGTCACGGGCAAGCTGCGCCCTTCCAGCAACTGCTCGATCTGCGCGCGGCGCTGCGGGCTGGCGCAGGGCAACACGAAACGTAGTCCGGGCTTTTGCGCCAGCAGCTTTTCAGCCGTGTCGAAAAACAGCGCACCGAGGCGCCCGACTTCGCCACCTCGACTGCCGGGCATCAGCGCCACGACCGGACCTTCGCCCAGACCCAGCGCCACGCGCGCGGCGCCCCGGTCAGCATCCAGTGGAATGGTGTCGGCCAGCGGATGGCCGACGAACCGCACTGGAACACCCTGCTCTTCGTAGAACCGGGCTTCGAACGGCAACAGCGTCAGCATCAGGTCGCAGCCCTCGCGAATCTTCAGCACCCGTTTCTGACGCCAGGCCCAGACGGATGGGCTGACGTAATGCGCGGTCTTGATTCCTGCGCGGCGCAGTTGCAACTCGATATTAAGGGTGAAGTCCGGAGCGTCGATGCCGATGAACACGTCAGGGCGAGCGTCAATCAACGTCTGGACCAGCAGTTTGCGCCGGGCCAGCAGCTCGCGCAGCCGACCGAGCACCTCCACCAGTCCCATGACCGACAGGCGCTCCATGGGAAAGTACGAGTTCATGCCCTCGGCCTCCATCAGCGGGCCACCGACACCCATGAACTGGGCGTCCGGATGCCGAGCCTTGATGGCGCGCATCAGACCGGAACCGAGGATGTCGCCGGAGGCCTCGCCCGCCACCAGGGCGATACGCAGTGGAGTGCTCATGATCAGCGGGTGATACCGCGGGTCGACGACTGGATCGATTGCAGGAACAACGCGACCTCGGGATGCCGGGCAGCCGGTTCAGCCAGCTCGGCGACGGCCTGATCGATGGTCAGGCCCTGGCGATAGACAGTCTTGTACGCGCGACGCAGTGCATGGATGGCCTGATCGTCGAACCCGCGACGGCGCATGCCTTCGAAGTTCATGCTGCGTGCCTCGGCAGGGTTGCCGAATACGGTCACGAACGCCGGAACGTCCTTGCCGATGGCCGTGCCCATGCCCGAAAAGCTGTGGGCGCCGATATGGCAGAACTGATGCACCAGGGTAAAACCGGACAGGATCGCCCAGTCGCCGACGTGCACGTGGCCGGCCAGTGCAGTGTTGTTCACCAGGATGCAGTGGTTGCCGATCACACTGTCATGACCAATGTGGGCATAGGCCATGATCAGGTTGTGATCACCCAGTGTGGTTTCAGCACGGTCCTGGATCGTCCCGCGATGGATGGTCACACCCTCGCGAATGACGTTATGGTCGCCGATCACCAGACGCGTGGCTTCACCCTTGTACTTGAGATCAGGGGTGTCTTCGCCAACCGAGGAAAACTGGTAGATACGGTTGTGCTTGCCGATCCGGGTCGGGCCCTTGAGGACCACGTGCGGACCGATCACTGTACCCTCGCCAATTTCCACACCGGCTCCGATGATCGACCAGGGGCCGACCTCCACGTTGTCGGCCAGCACGGCCGTCGGATCGATGATTGCGCGAGAGTCAATCAAACTCATAGCTTACGTTCCGCACAGATGATTTCTGCCGAGCATACAGGCTTGCCGTCTACCGTCGCCTGGCATTCGAACTTCCAGATCTGACGCTTGCTGCTCAGGAACCTGGCTTCCAGCACAAGTTGGTCGCCTGGCAGTACCGGCTGGCGGAAACGCAGTTTGTCGGAGCCGACGAAATAGTACAGAGTGCCATCGGAAGGCTTGGTATCGAGCATCTTGAAGGCCAGGATACCCGCAGCCTGGGCCATCGCTTCAATGATCAGTACACCCGGCATGATCGGGTGCTGAGGGAAATGACCCTCGAAGAAAGGCTCGTTGACGCTGACATTCTTGTAGGCGCGAATGGTTTGATTTTCGACATCCAGCTCGGTTACCCGGTCCACCAGAAGGAACGGGTAACGATGAGGCAGGTATTCGCGTATTTCTGTGATGTCCATCATTTCGAGGGGAAGCCTGTAGTAAAGATAGGAAGTGCCGCGATTGCGCAGCACTCCTCTGCATCAAGGAGGCAGTTTATCGACTGTGCACGCTTGATATTAAAAAAGGATCAGCCATCAGATGAAGCATTGTCGGCGCAGGTCACTGTCTCGACCGTCTTTTCGAGTCTCTGCAACCGTCGCGCCATGTCATCGAGCTTGCGAATCCGCGCCGCGCTCTTGCGCCACTCCGCGGCCGGCTGCATGGCGGTGCCCGAAGAATAGGAGCCAGGCTCAGTGATCGAATGCGTGACCATGGTCATGCCGGTAATGAACACCCCGTCACAGATCTCGATATGCCCCACCAGCCCCACGCCACCGGCCAGCATGCAATGCTTGCCGATCTTGGTGCTGCCGGAAATGCCTACACA
Organism: Pseudomonas sp. JDS28PS106; assembly: GCF_036706555.1. Taxonomy (NCBI): domain Bacteria; kingdom Pseudomonadati; phylum Pseudomonadota; class Gammaproteobacteria; order Pseudomonadales; family Pseudomonadaceae; genus Pseudomonas; species Pseudomonas sp. JDS28PS106. The sequence goes on from NZ_JBAJGT010000016.1 coordinate 15,141, forward strand.
GGCCGCCATGGCCGTGTGGTCGCCGATCTGCACGTTGTGGGCGATCTGAATCTGATTGTCGAGCTTCACACCATTGCCGATCCGGGTATCGGCCAGCGCGCCACGGTCAATCGCAGTGTTCACGCCGATTTCCACGTCATCGCCGATGGTCACGCCACCGATCTGCGCGATCTTCTGCCAGACACCTTTCTCGTTGGCGAAGCCGAAGCCCTCGCCACCCAGTACGGCACCGGACTGAATAACCACCCGCTGACCGATGCGCACGTCGTGATACAGCGTGACGCGCGGCGCGAGCCATCCGCCATCGCCCACCACCGAACGCGCTCCGATAAAGCAATGAGCGCCGATGGTCACGTTCGCGCCGATCACTGCACCGTTCTCGATTACCGCAAAGGCGCCGATGCTTGCCGAAGGGTCGACCTGAGCGTCATCCGCCACCACAGCGGTGGGATGAACGCCAACGCTGGCCTTGGGCTTGGGATCGAACAGATGGGAGATCCGGGCGTAGGCCAGGTAAGGGTCCGGGACCAGCAGCGCGTCGCCGCTGTACGCGTCGGCGTCGGCCGCCTTCAACAGCACCGCGCCCGCCTTGGCATCAGCAAGGTATTTTCGATATTGCGGATTTGCCAGGAAGCTAAGCTGATCAGGGCCGGCCTCTTGTAAAGTGGCCAGCCCGGTGATGTTCCTGTCCTGGTCGCCACGTAACGTGGCGCCGAGGAACTCGGCCAACTGGCCGAGCTTGATGACTGTGCTCATATTACTTCAGCTGGTTCATGCGCTCGATGACCTGGCGAGTAACGTCGTACTGAGGCTTGACGTCAATCACCGCACCGCGCTCGAACACCAGGTCGTAACCACCTTTCTTGATGACTTCTTCCACAGCCTGATCCAGCTTTGGCTTGAGCTGCTTGAGCATTTCACGGTCGGCCACCGCCTTGGCTTCGTTCAGTTCCTTGGACTGGAACTGGAAGTCACGGGCTTTCTGCTTGAATTCCAGCTCCAGACGCTCGCGCTCCGGCTGTGCCATCTTGTCGCCGCCGCTCACCAGACGATCCTGGATGCCCTTGGCGCTGCTTTCCAGGCTCTTGAGCTTGGTCAGTTGCGGACCGAATTTCTTTTCCGCGTCGACCGCGTACTTCTTGGCCGCATCGGATTCCAGCAGCGCCATCTGATAGTTCAGGACGGCGATTTTCATGTCAGCAAACGCAGGACCGGCGACAAGAACGGACGCCAGCATTACCAGTTGAGTCAACTTACGCACAATACAACTCCTACAGAATTCGTTGCGTTTTCAAAGACCGGACGATTAGAACGTCTGACCCAGGGAGAATTGGAAGACTTGGGTTTCGGAATCATCATCCGGCTTCTTGATCGGCATGGCCAACGCGAAGCTCAGAGGACCCAGGGCGGTGATCCAGGTCACGCCGACACCCACCGAACTGGCCATGCCGGAGAAGTCGATGTCGTTGCACTCGACTTTCTTGCCATTCAGCGTCCGGTTGGAATCGCAGTTGGTGTCGAATACGTTACCCACGTCCCAGAACAGCGAGGTACGGAGCGAGCGCTGATCCTTGATGAACGGCAGCGGGAACATGATTTCCACGCCGCCCTGCACCAGGGCGTTGCCGCCGAACGGCAGCGGATCCTGATCCGGGTCTGCCTCAGTGCCGGGACGTGTGCCCGAGCTAGGCGTGCTGCGCGGACCCAGGGTGCTGTCCTTGAAACCGCGTACCGAGTTGAAGCCACCGGCATAATAGTTTTCATAGAACGGCAGACCGGAGGTCGAACCGTAGCCGTCGCCATAACCCAGCTCGGTGTGCAGGCGCAAGGTGTAGTTGTCGGTGATCGGGTGGAAATACTGGGCGCGGTAGTCGAGCTTGAAGAACGACAGGTCGCTGCCCGGCAGGGTCGATTCCAGAACCAGGCTCTGCGAGTGACCACGGGTGGCCAGCACGCCCTTGTTCAGGGTCGATTCGGACCAGCCCACGGATGCCTTGAAGTTCAGGAAGCTGTCGCCTTCCTTGTCGATGAAATCGAAGATTTCGTCAACGGTGTAGGTACCGGTCTTGATCTCATCCTGCTGAACGTTCAGGCCATAGGTCAGACGCGAGGTTTCGCTGATCGGGTAACCCAGGCTGATCCCGGCGCCCATGCTGTCGACCGCGTAGCTCGCCACGTCGACATCGAGGTCATCGTAGTCGGTGGTGCGATAGAACGCGTTGTAGCCCAGGCTGACGCCGTCGGCGGTGTAGTACGGATCGACGTAGCTGAAGTTGTAGCGGCTCTGGTATTCGCTGCGGGTCAGACCGATGCTGACCTTGTTACCAGTACCCAGGAAGTTGTTCTGGCTGATCGAACCACCCAGGATCAGACCGGCGCTCTGCGCGAAGCCGACGCTGGCGGTGATGGAACCGGATGCCTGCTCTTCCACGGCGTAGTTCACGTCAACCTGATCGTCGGTGCCCGGTACGGCCGGCGTTTCGACGTTCACTTCCTTGAAGAAGCCCAGACGGTCGAGACGGGTCTTGGACTGGTCGATCAGGTAAGTCGACGCCCAGCCACCTTCCATCTGGCGCATTTCACGGCGCAAGACTTCGTCCGCCGACTTGGTGTTGCCGCGGAAGTTGATGCGGTTCACATAGGCGCGCTTGCCGGGATCGACGACGAAAGTGATATCGACGGTGTGGTCTTCGGCATTCGGAGTCGGTACGCCGTTCACGTTGGCGAAGGTATAGCCTTCGTTGCCCAGGCGACGGGTGATCAGTTCGGAGGTGGTGGTCATCACCTTGCGGGAAAAGACCTGGCCCGGCTGTACCAGCAACAGGGACTTGACCTGGTCTTCCGGCACTTTCAGGTCGCCACTGAGCTTGACCGACTTGACGCTGTATTTCTCGCCTTCATTCACGTTGACGGTAATAAAGACGTGCTTCTTGTCCGGGCTGATGGACACCTGGGTCGAGGCGATGTCCATGTTGATGTAGCCGCGGTCCAGATAGTAGGAGCGCAGACGCTCAAGGTCGCCGGAGAGTTTCTCGCGGGCGTACTTGTCGTCGTTCTTGAAGAAGGACAGCCAGTTGGTGGTCTTGAGCTCGAACAGACCGATCAGGTCTTCGTCCGGGAACACGGTGTTGCCCACGACGTTGATGTGCTGAATGGCCGCTACCGTGCCTTCATTGATGTTGATCTTCAGGCCGACGCGGTTGCGCGGCTGAGGAACGACTTCGGCATTGACCTCGGCCGAGTAACGGCCTTGGGCCACATACTGACGCTGAAGTTCGTTGCGCACGCCTTCGAGCGTCGCGCGCTGGAAGATTTCGCCTTCGGCCAGACCGGACTGCTTGAGCCCTTTCATCAGGTCTTCGGTAGAGATGGCCTTGTTGCCTTCGATCTCGATGCTGGCAACCGATGGACGCTCGACCACGGAGATGACCAGCACGTTGCCGTCACGACCCAGCTGGATATCCTGGAAGAAACCGGTTTTGAACAACGCACGGGTAGCTTCGACCAGACGACCGTCATCCGCCTGCTCGCCGACGTTCAGCGGCAATGCGCCGAACACACTGCCCGCGGACACGCGCTGCAGGCCGTTGACACGGATATCGGAGATGGTGAAGGACTCGGCGTGAACTTCAGCGATCATCAGTACGGCAAGAACCGCAGTTAGCAGCAGACGTTTCATGAAGTCCTTTCTTATTCCAACTGGCAATAAACAAACTGCCGCTAAATGCGGCAGATTCGCAACACAGCAACGCTTTACAGTCGACCCAGATCGTTGACCAGCGCGAGCAACATGACGCCCACCACCAGACTGATACCGATCTGAACCCCCCAGCCCTGCACCCTTTCCGACAGCGGACGACCTCGCGCCCATTCGATCAGGTAGAACAGCAGGTGGCCGCCATCCAGTACGGGGATGGGCAGCAGATTCAACACGCCCAGGCTGATACTGAGGTAGGCAAGGAAATTGAGAAAATCTCCCAGCCCCGACTGGGCCGAAGCGCCCGCCACTTTAGCAATGGTTATCGGTCCGCTCAAGTTTTTTACCGAGAGCTCGCCGAACAGCATTTTGCGCAGGGAATCGAGCGTCAGCACGCTCATGGTCCAGGTGCGCCTGGCCCCTTCGGCAATGGCCTCGAACGGCCCGTAGCTGACTTCGCGAAGCATTTCAGGCGGCCAGTCGATGCCCTTGACCCCGGCACCCAGATAACCGGCAGCCGCATCGCCCTCACCTCGGGTGGTCAGCGTCACCGGAACGTCCAGCGCCGCACCATCACGCTCGACGCGTAGCGCTATCTTCGCATTCGGACGCTCGCGCACGCGGTCGACCACTTCCTGCCATTCGCCTACCGGACGGCCGTCCAGCGCCAGCAGCCGGTCGCCGGTTTTCAGGCCCGCCGCCTGGGCGGGACCTTTGGGATCGAGTTCAGCCAGGACAGGCGGCAGCGCGGGACGCCATGGCCGGATGCCCAGGGACTTGATGGGATCTGGCTCGGTAGCGCCTTTCAACCAATCGTTGAGCGCCAGAGTATGGGATGTGTCGGCGCTGGCGCCGTCCTCCCGAACCTTGAGCGCTATGCTGCCGCTCTCGCCCAGACGGCGTACCAGCTGCAGGTTGACCGCGGACCACCCGGAAGTGGCTTCGCCGTCCACCGAGACGATCTCCTGACCGGCGTGCAGCCCGGCGCGCGCGGCGATGCTGTCTGCTTCGACCGCGCCGATGACCGGCCGGACCTGCTGGCTGCCAAGCATTGCCAGCGCCCAGAAGAACACCAGGGCCAGCAGGAAGTTGGCGGCCGGGCCGGCGATGACGATCGCGATGCGCTGATAGACGGACTTGCGATTGAACGACTGGTCGGCGAGCTCCGGCGGCACATCACCCTCGCGTTCGTCGAGCATCTTCACGTAACCGCCCAGCGGAATGGCGGCCACGACGTATTCGGTGCCCTGGCGATCATGCCAGCGGACCAGAGGCGTGCCGAAGCCTACGGAAAAACGCAGGACTTTCACGCCGCAGCGCCGGGCCACCCAGAAATGGCCAAACTCGTGAAAGGTTACCAGGACACCCAGCGCAATCAGGGTGCCTACGATCATGTATAGCGCGCTCATCAACCTTCTCCGGGTACCGACTCATCGGCACGTGTGTTCATCATCGCCGCTCACACTTCACATCGTCCCTTTGGCCCCGCATCCTGCAATCCTGTCACTGCCCCTGCCGCGCGAGCCAGCGCTCCGACAGGATGCGCGCCCGGGAATCCGCGGCAAACACCGCATCGAGATTCTCGACCTCCACTACGGCTTCTTCAACCAGCACATCCTCGATCATACGCGCGATATCGAGGTAGCGAATGCGCCCGTCGAGGAAGGCCGCCACTGCGACTTCATTCGCCGCGTTGAGCATCGCCGGCGCACTACCGCCAGCCTCCGCCGCCTGCCGGGCGAGGCGCAGGCACGGGAAGCGCTGTTCGTCGGGCTCTTCGAAATCCAGACGCCCTATGCGGAACAGGTCCAGCGGCGACACGCCCGAGTCCACTCGCTCCGGCCAGGCCAGCGCGTTGGCGATCGGGGTGCGCATGTCCGGGTTGCCCAATTGCGCGAGCACCGAGCCATCGACGTAGTCGACCAGCGAATGAATCACGCTTTGCGGGTGAATGACCACCTCGACCTGTGCCGGCCGGGCGTCGAACAGCCAGCAGGCCTCAATCAGCTCCAGACCCTTGTTCATCATGCTGGCGGAGTCCACCGAGATTTTTCGACCCATGGACCACACCGGATGCGCGCACGCCTGTTCAGGGGTCACATCCTGCAATTGCGCAAGCGGCGTCTGACGGAAGGGTCCGCCCGAGGCCGTGAGCATGATACGCCTGACGCCGACCGCTTGCAGACCACGGGAATAATCCTGTGGCAGGCATTGGAAAATCGCGTTGTGCTCGCTATCGATAGGCAGCAGCACGGCACCGGAGTGGCGCACCGCCTGCATGAACAAGGCACCGGACATGACCAGTGCTTCCTTGTTCGCCAGCAACACTTTCTTGCCGGCCTCGACCGCCGCCAGTGTCGGACGCAGCCCGGCCGCGCCGACGATAGCCGCCATCACCGCATCGACCTGAGGATGGGAAGCCACTTCGCACAGGCCTTTCTCACCGACCAGTACGCGGGTATCCAGACCGGCCACGGCGAGGTCGTCCTGCAATTTGCGGGCAACGTCCTGGTCGGGCACCACCGCGAATCGCGGCGTGTGCTTCACGCACAGCGCCAGCAATTGAGCGACCCGTGTGAAACCGGTCAACGCAAAGACCTGATAGCGGGCCGGGTGCCGTGCTATCACATCCAGCGTGCTCAGGCCGATCGAGCCAGTCGCGCCCAGGACGGTAATCTGCTGGGGCGTACTCACATGACACCCCAGTTCGCGGCCCACAAGAGGACGGCAAACACCGGAATCGCTGCTGTGAGGCTGTCGATACGGTCCATGACGCCGCCATGCCCTGGAAGCAGGTTGCTGCTGTCCTTGATGCCTGACAGACGCTTGAACATGCTTTCGGTCAGATCGCCGACGATGGAGATGAACACGATCACCGCAGCGCCCAACAGGCCCGCGATGAACTGACCGAACGACCACTCGCGTGACACACCTACCGCAGCGGTGATTGCCAGCGCCACCAGCAGGCCGCCATACACGCCTTCCCAGCTTTTGCCGGGGCTGACCCTTGGCGCCAGTTTGCGCTTGCCGAATGCCTTGCCGGAAAAATAGGCGCCGATATCAGCCACCCAGACCAGCACCATGACGGACAGGATCAGCCAGTTGCCCATCGGCCACTGCTTGAGCAGGATCAACCCTTGCCACGCAGGCAGCAGAATCAACAGACCGATAACCAGCTTGCAGATACCGCTGGCCCAGTGCTCGCTGGTATCGGGATAGGTCAGCACCAGGAATGTCGCGACACCCCACCAGATGACGGCAGCGCCAAGTATCCAGGGGCCGATGCCGGGAGTGAGATACATCAGGAACAGCAGCAGGCCGACCACCGCGGCATAAGCCACACGCATCGACTGGGCCATGAGCCCGGCCAGACGCGCCCACTCCCAGGCACCCAGCACCACGACGACGCCGATGAACAGGGCGAAGTACGCCCCGGTGAGCAGAAAAAAGCCACACAGGGCGATCGGCAACAGGACGAGCGCTGTGAGTATCCGTTGTTTGAGCATCAGGCGCGGGCTCCAGCTTCCACCTGTTCGCTGGTTTTACCGAAACGACGTTGGCGAGAAGCGAAATCTGCCAGCGCGGCGCGCATGGCATCGTGTTTGAAGTCCGGCCAGTAGAGGTCGGAAAAATACAGCTCGGCATAAGCGAGCTGCCAAAGCAGGAAGTTGCTGATCCGGTGCTCTCCGCCGGTGCGGATACACAGATCGGGGAGCGGCAGATCTCCGGTGGCAAGACAGGTCTGCAGCAACCCAGGCGTGATGTCCTCGGGTTGCAGATGTCCGGCCTGGACCTCCCGCGCAAGACGCTGGGCGGCCTGAGCGATGTCCCACTGCCCACCGTAGTTGGCGGCGATCTGCAACACGAACCGGCCGTCGCCGGTCGTGCCCAGCTCGGCTTCGCGCATGGCCGCCTGCAGCTCGGGATGAAAACGTGAGCGGTCGCCAATGATGCGCAGACTGATCCCGTTTTCGTTCAGGCGACGGGTTTCGCGGCGCAGCGCCGTGAAGAACAGTTCCATCAGTGCGCCGACCTCATCAGCCGGGCGCTGCCAGTTTTCACTGGAAAACGCAAAAAGGGTCAGCACCTCGACCTTCGCTTCAGCACATACCTCGATCACCGCACGTACAGCGTCAACGCCCGCCTTGTGCCCCGCCACGCCCGGCAACAGACGCTTTTTGGCCCAGCGGTTGTTTCCGTCCATGATGATCGCGACATGGCGCGGCACCGAAGCCGACGCGGCCGATTTTGTCTTTTCCATGAAAACGTCTCGGACCTCAAACCGCCATCAAGTCGGCTTCTTTCTGCTTCACCGCCACTTCGATGTCAGCCACGAACTTGTCGGTCAGCTTCTGGATATCGTCCGCGGCGCGGCGCTCTTCGTCTTCGCTGATTTCCTTTTCCTTGACCAGATCCTTGTACTGGCTCAGTGCATCGCGACGGATATTGCGGACCGCGACGCGAGCGTCTTCGGCGGCATCACGTGCCTGCTTGGTGAAGCCCTTGCGGGTTTCTTCGGTGAGCGCAGGCATGGAAATCAGCAGCAGCTCGCCCAGGTTGGTCGGGTTGAAACCCAGACCCGAGCTCTGGATGGCCTTGTCCACGGCTGCCAGCATGTTGCGCTCGAACGCCACGACCTGGAGGGTGCGCGCGTCCTTTACGGTGATGTTCGCTACCTGCTTGATCGGGGTATCGGAGCCGTAGTAAGGGACCATGACGCTTTCGAGAATGTCAGGGTGGGCCTTGCCGGTGCGGATACGGCTGAATGCGTGCGCCAGGGATTCCAGGCTCTTCTGCATGCGCACCTGAGCGTCTTTCTTGATTTCGTTGATCATTGTTGGACTTCCTCGATCAGGGTTCCTTCGGCACCGCCATGGACGATATTCAGCAAGGCGCCGGGTTTGTTCATGTTGAAGACGCGCAGCGGCATCTTGTGATCGCGACACAGGCAGATAGCCGTCAGATCCATCACGCCCAACTTGCGATCCAGCACTTCATCGTAAGACAGATGATCGAACTTCTCGGCATTAGGGTCTTTGAACGGATCTGCGGTGTACACGCCGTCGACCTTGGTCGCCTTGAGCACCACGTCGGCGTCGATCTCGATCGCCCGCAGGCAGGCGGCCGAATCGGTGGTGAAGAACGGATTGCCGGTCCCCGCCGCGAAGATCACGACCTCCTTGGAGCTGAGGTGACGCATCGCCTTGCGGCGATCATAGTGATCGGTAACACCCATCATGGAGATGGCAGACATCACGATGGCGGTGATATTAGCGCGTTCCAGAGCGTCCCGCATCGCCAGGGCGTTCATCACAGTCGCCAGCATGCCCATGTGGTCGCCGGTCACCCGGTCCATGCCGGCCGCGCTCAGCGCTGCACCGCGGAACAGGTTGCCGCCACCGATGACCAGACCGACCTGCACGCCGATGCCAACCAGCTGGCCGACTTCCAGCGCCATGCGGTCCAGCACCTTGGGGTCGATACCGAACTCTTCGGAGCCCATCAGGGCCTCGCCGCTAAGCTTGAGTAGAATGCGTTTATAGCGAGCCTGATAACCACTGCCCTGCTGAGCCATTGCGAATCTCTCCTGCGGCGTTTTCTGAAAAAAATCTTTGCGCGGCATCTTGAGCCTGCGCTTACTCTAGCTCGACACTCCTGGAGCGTCGGAAGAATGCAGCCTTGTGAGCTGTTTCTCCAGAGGAAATTGCTTCCCTCCTTCGAAAAAGAGGCCGCACGCGTGAGCGGGCAGCCTCTTTGGGGCGACGGTACGAAACCGTCTTACTTCTTGCTTGCGGCTACTTGAGCAGCGACTTCTTCAGCGAAGTTGTCGACTGGCTTCTCGATGCCTTCGCCCACTTTGAAGTAGGTGAAGGAAACGATTTCAGCGCCAGCTTTCTTGGCCAGAGCGCCAACGGTGATTTCAGGGTTCTTGACGAACGCCTGCTCGACCAGGCTGGCTTCGGCCAGGAACTTGGTGATACGGCCGCTGACCATCTTCTCGGCGATTTCGGCCGGCTTGCCTTTCAGCTTCTCTTCGTTCAGCTGCAGGAAGACGTTCTTCTCGCGCTCGATCGCTTCAGGCGAAACGTCCGACGGTACCAGGAACTCAGGGTTGGTAGCCGCTACGTGCATCGCGATGTCTTTGGCCAGCTCGGAGTCGCCGCCCTTCAGAACCACGACCACACCGATCTTGTTGCCGTGCAGGTACGAACCCAGCACGTCGCCTTCGACGCGGGCCAGACGACGGATGTTGACGTTCTCGCCGGTCTTGCCGACCAGAACCAGACGGTCCGCTTCGCGCGCTTCGATCAGCGGCTCGACGGTGGTCAGCTTGTCAGCGAAAGCCTGCTCGACGCTGGCAGCGACGAATGCCTTGAAGTCGTCCTGCAGAGCCAGGAAGTCGGTCTGGGAGTTGACTTCGATCAGGACAGCGCTCTTGCCGTCGTCCTTGATGGCGATGGCGCCTTCAGCGGCAACGTTGCCAGCCTTCTTGGCAGCCTTGATGGCGCCGGAAGCACGCATGTCGTCGATCGCTTTTTCGATGTCGCCGCCAGCCTTGGTCAAGGCTTTCTTGCAGTCCATCATGCCTTCGCCGGTACGCTCGCGCAGTTCTTTGACCAGCGCTGCAGTAATCTCTGCCATTTCAAAATCCTCTTGGATAGGTCTTCAACCATTCCACCCGGGTGAACGGGCGTACAAATTCTTGAAAAATTCAAGGTGGCAGCAACTCATGACAAACAGGTCAGGTTACGCCAGCAAATCATTTTCGAGGTGGCAAAAAGGGGGCAGAGCCCCCTTTTCGCGTACTGAGTAAACGCCAGGCGTTTTGTTACTCAGCTTCTACAGCTGCAGCTGGAGCTTCTTCAACGTAAACGTCGGTGCCGCCAGCAACGTTGTTGCGACCGCGGATGACTGCGTCAGCCATCGAACCCATGTACAGCTGGATGGCGCGAATGGCGTCATCGTTGCCCGGGATGATGTAGTCAACGCCTTCAGGGCTGCTGTTGGTATCGACAACGCCGATGACCGGGATGCCCAGCTTGTTGGCTTCGGTGATCGCGATGCGCTCGTGCTCGACGTCGATTACGAACAGTGCGTCAGGCAGACCGCCCATGTCCTTGATACCCCCCAGGCTGCGATCCAGTTTTTCCAGATCACGGGAGCGCATCAGGGCTTCTTTCTTGGTCAGCTTGGCGAAAGTGCCGTCTTCGGCCTGGGTTTCCAGCTCGCGCAGACGCTTGATCGACTGACGGATGGTCTTGAAGTTGGTCAGCATGCCGCCCAACCAGCGGTGGTCGACGTACGGCGAACCGCAACGTGCTGCTTCTTCAGCCACGATCTTGCCGGCGGAACGCTTGGTGCCGACGAACAGGATCTTGTTCTTGCCGGAAGCCAGGCGCTCAACGAACGTCAGAGCGTCGTTGAACATCGGCAGGGTTTTTTCGAGGTTGATGATGTGAATCTTGTTGCGCGCGCCGAAAATGTACTTGCCCATTTTCGGGTTCCAGTAACGGGTCTGGTGGCCGAAGTGCACACCGGCCTTCAGCATATCGCGCATATTGACTTGGGACATGATAGTTCCTTGATAAGTCGGGTTAGGCCTCCACGTATCCCAATGACCAACCAGAGGCGAGTCGCCAAAGGCACCCAGGTCATCGTGTCGACACGTGTGTGGGTTTGAGCTTCCAGGGCGGACCTTGGAAAGCGGCGCATTTTATATCACAAAAGGAAAGAGAACGAAACCCGCATCGAGTGTCTGTTTCGTCATCCATTGGTCTCCGGCCGCCCGCCTATATAAGGAAGCGATGAACCGGCCTCGCGCCGGTCTGGTAGAATCGCCGCTTTATGCATAGACCGCGTGCCCGACACGCCAAGAGATTCCGTATGACGATTACCCTGAAGACTCCCGAAGACATCGAAAAGATGCGCATTGCCGGCCGCCTGGCCGCCGAAGTACTGGAAATGATCGAGCCGCACGTCAAGCCCGGCGTGACCACCGGCGAGCTGGACCGCATTTGCCACGATTACATCGTCAACGAGCAGAAGGCCATCCCCGCCCCGCTCAACTACAAGGGCTTCCCCAAGTCGATCTGCACCTCGATCAACCATGTGGTCTGCCATGGCATTCCGGGCGACAAGCCGCTCAAGCAGGGCGACACCCTGAACATCGATATCACAGTGATCAAGGATGGCTACCACGGCGACACCAGCCGGATGTTTCACGTAGGCAAGGTGCCCGAGTGGGCCGAGCGCCTGTCGCGTGTCACTCAGGAATGCCTCTATAAAGGTATCGAAGTGGTTCGTCCCGGCGCGCGTCTGGGCGATATCGGCGCGGTCATCCAGAAACACGCCGAGAAGAACGGTTTTTCCGTGGTGCGCGAGTTCTGCGGACACGGCATCGGCAAGGTCTTCCACGAGGAGCCGCAGGTGCTGCATTATGGGGATGCCGGTACCGGCATCGAGCTGCAGGAAGGCATGACCTTCACCATCGAGCCGATGATCAACCAGGGACGCGCCGACACCAAGATCCTGGGCGACGGCTGGACCGCCATCACCAAGGACCGCAAGCTCTCGGCGCAGTGGGAACACACGCTGCTGGTTACCGCCGACGGCTATGAAATCTTTACCCTGCGCAGTGACGACACCATTGCGCGCACGTCGGCCTCCTGAGGGCCGGCGAATTCGTTGACCTCCGATTCGCGTCCGATAGAAGGAAAGCTGTTGCATGCCGCAGGTGGACCCAGATTTGTTCGATCGTGGCCAGTTCCAGGCCGAACTGGCATTGAAGGCCAGCCCAATCGCCGCCTTCAAGAAAGCCATCCGCAATGCACGGGACGTGCTCGACGAACGTTTCAAGTCGGGTCGCGACATCCGCAGGCTGATCGAGGACCGGGCCTGGTTCGTCGACAATATCCTGCAGCAGGCCTGGGACCAGTTCCAGTGGAGCACCGAGGCCGATATCGCCCTGCTGGCGGTCGGCGGCTATGGACGCGGTGAGCTGCATCCTTATTCGGACATTGACCTGTTGATCCTGCTGGACAACGCGGATCACGAAATCTTTCGTGAATCCATCGAACGTTTTCTGACCCTGCTGTGGGACATCGGTCTTGAAGTCGGTCAGAGCGTGCGCTCGGTGGACGAATGCGCCGAGGAAGGTCGTGCCGACCTGACCGTCATCACCAACCTGATGGAGAGCCGCACCATCGCCGGCCCCGAGCGGCTGCGCCAGCGCATGCTGGAAGTGACCAGCACGCGGCACATGTGGCCAAGCAAGGACTTCTTTCTTGCCAAGCGTGCCGAGCTCCGGGCTCGCCATCACAAGTACAACGATACCGAATACAACCTGGAGCCCAACGTCAAGGGCTCGCCGGGCGGGCTGCGGGACATCCAGACGATCCTCTGGGTAGCCCGGCGCCAGTACGGCACGCTGAATCTCTACGCGCTGGCCGGCGAAGGCTTTCTGCTGGAGAGCGAGAACAATCTGCTGGCGTCGTCCCAGGAATTCCTGTGGAAGGTGCGCTACGCCCTGCACATGCTGGCCGGTCGTTCCGAAGACCGCCTGCTGTTCGACTACCAGGGCCGCATCGCCGAGATGCTGGGATACCGCGACAACGACGCCAAGCTGGCCATCGAACGCTTCATGCAGAAGTACTACCGCGTGGTCATGCGCATCGCCGAGCTGAGCGACCTGATCATCCAGCACTTCGAAGAGGTGATCCTCGCCGAAGACGACAGCGGCAGCACCCAGCCGATCAACTCCCGATTCCAGTTGCACGATGGCTACATCGAGGCGACGCATCCCAATGTGTTCAAGCGCACGCCGTTCGCCATGCTCGAAGTCTTCGTGCTCATGGCCCAGCGCCCGGAAATCAAGGGTGTGCGCGCCGACACGATCCGCTTGCTGCGCGAGCACCGGCACCTGATCAACGACGATTTCCGCAACGATATCCGCAACACCAGCCTGTTCATCGAGCTGTTCAAATGTGAAATCGGCATCCACCGCAACCTGCGGCGCATGAACCGCTACGGCATCCTCGGGCTCTACCTGCCCGAATTCGGGCATATCGTGGGACAGATGCAGCACGACCTGTTCCACATCTACACCGTCGATGCTCATACGCTGAATCTGATCAAGCACCTGCGCAAATTGCAGTACACCGAGGTGTCCGAGAAATTCCCGCTGGCGAGCAAGATCATGGCGCGCCTGCCCAAACCGGAACTGATCTATCTGGCCGGTCTCTATCACGACATCGGCAAGGGCCGCGGTGGCGACCACTCGGAGCTCGGCGCGGTGGACGCCGAAGCCTTCGGTGTGCGTCACCACCTGCCCGACTGGGATACCCGGCTGATCGTCTGGCTGGTCAGCAACCACCTGGTCATGTCGACCACCGCGCAGCGCAAGGATCTGTCGGACCCACAGGTGATCCACGATTTCGCCCAGTTCGTGGGCGACGAGGTGCATCTCGACTATCTGTACGTGCTGACCGTCGCCGACATCAACGCCACCAACCCGACCCTGTGGAACTCGTGGCGGGCCAGTTTGCTGCGTCAGCTCTACACCGAGACCAAGCGCGCGCTGAAACGCGGCCTGGAGAACCCGGTTGACCGGGAGGAACAGATCCGCCGCACCCAGGCCGCCGCGCTGGACATCCTGGTGCGTAACGGCACCGATCCCGATGACGTGGAACAGCTCTGGTCAGCGCTGGGCGACGATTATTTCCTGCGCCACACCGCGGGCGACGTCGCCTGGCACAGCGATGCGATCCTGCAACAGCCTGCCGACGGCGGGCCGCTGGTGCTTATCAAGGAAACCACCCAGCGCGAGTTCGAAGGCGGCACGCAGATCTTTATCTATGCGCCGGACCAGCATGACTTCTTCGCTGTGACCGTGGCAGCCATGGACCAGTTGAACCTCAACATTCATGACGCCCGGATTATTACCTCCAGCAGCCAGTTCACCCTCGACACCTATATCGTGCTGGACAACGATGGCGGCTCGATCGGCGACAATCCGGAGCGCATCCAGCAGATCCGCAACGGTTTGACCGAAGCGCTGCGCAATCCGGACGACTACCCGACGATCATCAAGCGCCGGGTTCCGCGACAGCTCAAGCATTTCGCCTTCCCGCCGCAAGTGACCATCCACAATGACGCGCAGCGCCCGGTGACCATTCTTGAACTGCTGGCGCCGGACCGGCCCGGCCTGCTGGCAAGGATCGGCAAGATATTCCTGGAGTTCGATCTGTCCCTGCAGAACGCCAAGATCGCCACCTTGGGCGAACGCGTGGAAGACGTGTTCTTCCTCACCGATGCCGACAACCAGCCGTTGTCCGACCCGCAGCTGTGCAGCCGCCTGCAAGCTGAAATCGTGTCGCAGTTGAGTGTGGAAAGCGAGTCGACCATCGAACTGCGAATCAGCATCTGATCCTGAAAATCGTTTCAACGGCGTCCCTGTGCGGACGCCCTGTTCACTGAGATCCCAGCCCCATGAATAACGCCATGCAACAGCTTCAGCCCTACCCTTTCGAGAAGCTGCGCGCCCTGCTGGGCGGTGTCACGCCGAATCCGGACAAGCGCCCTATCGCGCTGTCCATCGGCGAGCCCAAACACCGCTCTCCCGATTTCGTCGCCCAGGCCCTGGCCGACAATCTGGACAAACTGGCGGTCTATCCCACAACCCTGGGCATTCCCGCGCTGCGCGAAGCCATTGCCGGCTGGTGCGAACGCCGTTTCGGCGTACCGCAGGGCTGGATCGACCCGGCGCGCAACGTGCTGCCGGTCAACGGCACCCGCGAAGCGCTGTTTGCCTTTACCCAGACCGTGGTCAACCGTGGCGAGGACGGCCTGGTGGTCAGCCCCAATCCGTTCTATCAGATCTATGAAGGCGCGGCGTTCCTGGCCGGCGCGCAGCCTCACTACCTGCCATGCCTGGCCGAGCAGGGCTTCAACCCGGATTTCGACGCGGTCACAGCGGATGTCTGGAAGCGTTGCCAGATCCTGTTCCTGTGTTCGCCGGGCAATCCCACCGGCGCGCTGATTCCGGTCGAGACGCTGAAAAAACTCATCGCCCTGGCCGACGAATACGACTTCGTGATCGCGGCGGACGAGTGCTACAGCGAGCTGTATTTCGATGAGCAACTGCCCCCGCCCGGCCTACTGACCGCCTGCGCCGAACTGGGTCGCGAGGACTTCAAGCGCTGCGTGGTGTTCCACAGCCTGTCCAAGCGCTCCAACCTGCCGGGCCTGCGCTCGGGCTTCGTCGCGGGCGACGCGGAAATCCTCAAGGCATTCCTGCTGTATCGTACCTATCACGGCTGTGCGATGCCTGTGCAGACTCAATTGGCGAGCGTCGCTGCCTGGAACGACGAACAGCACGTGCGCGCCAACCGTGACCTGTACCGGGAAAAATTCGACGCCGTGCTGGAGATTCTGGCACCGGTGATGGATGTGCAGCGCCCGGACGGCGGTTTCTATCTCTGGCCTGCTGTCGGTAGCGACGACGCAGCGTTCTGCCGCGACCTGTACCTCGAACAGCACGTCACCGTCGTACCCGGCTCGTACCTGTCCCGCGAGGTGAACGGCCTGAACCCCGGTGCCGGGCGCGTGCGCCTCGCATTGGTGGCCCCTCTGGCCGAATGCATCGAGGCGGCCGAGCGAATCCGCGCTTACGTCGGGAAGTGACGCACTGCGCCACCGCCCGCCAGGCGGTGGGGCTACCGAAAATAAAAATGATTATGTACCGCAGATCGCCTGCGCCTGCGCTTTACCGTTCGACCTTCATTTAATCGTGCTTCCTGACCGGAAGCCTTGAAGCGAAGGTATCCGCATGTCCAATCATCCCCATCCCGTATCGTTCCTGTGCTCCATGCGCGAAGCGGACGACTACCAGGCCTCGTATGACAACGCGCTCGCCGAAAATCCGGCGAATGCGGCCATCACGCCCACCTACGACTCGGAACACGCCTACAATGTCGATCCGACCGAGCGTCAGCCGAGAATCCTGGTGGCCTTCACCAAGTACTGGGCACGTGGCAGAACCCTGAAGATCCATTTCCTCAAAAACCCGCCGGACGTACTCACCGCGCCCATTATCGAAGCGGCACGTCAGTGGCTGCCCCATGTGAACCTGAAGTTCGAATTCGTCAGTGAAGGTCCCAGCGATATTCGCATCGGTCTCAATACACGCCTGAACTGGAGTGAGCTGGGCACTGATGCCCTGCTGGTCGCCCAGGACCAGGCGACCATGGAGTTCAACGTTCGAGAACTCTTCACGGATACCTTGCAGCCCATGCCCGAACTCACCCGCATTGTGCTGCACGAGTTTGGTCATGCACTGGGGGCCGTGCATGAGCATCAGCACCCCGACGCCCGGATTCCATGGAACGAGCCACTGCTCACCAGCCTGCTCAAGCAGGTCGGCTACGACGACGCTCTGATTCACCGAAATTTCCTCGACCGCTATGAAGCCGCCGACTTTCATTATTCGCCCTACGACCCGGAATCGATCATGCACTTCGACGTCCCAAACGCGCTGACCCTCGGTGATTTCCAGGTCATCAATACCGGCAAGACCCTCAGCGTCAAAGACATCGAATTGATGCGCTCTGTCTATCCCGATCGGCAGAATTCCAGGTACGACGCCTCCTGACAGTTCGCCGCGCAATCCCCCCGCCTTCCCGATTGCGCGGCGCCTCCCTCTTACCGGGACATGCACGCCCATTGCCCTCTGCTCGCTGATTCCTTGCGCAACTAATCCTCGCCGACGGCAGCCGAGAGCACTTACCCGTGGCATAATCCGTGGCCGTTTTCACAACCGTCTCAAAAAGGGGGCAGACAGTGCCTGATGATATGAACAGCTTCCACCTTTACGGGATCAAGGCCTGCGACACGATGAAAAAGGCTCGCACCTGGCTTGATGAAAACGCCGTGAGCTACGATTTCCACGATTACAAGACCGCCGGCATCGACCGCGAGCACTTGACCCGCTGGTGCGATGAGCACGGCTGGCAAGTGGTGTTGAACCGCGCCGGAACCACGTTCCGCAAGCTTGATGACGCACAGAAAGCCGATCTTGATCAGAGCAAAGCCATCGAACTGATGCTGGCTCAACCCTCGATGATCAAGCGCCCGGTGCTCGATCTCGGCGACCGGACCCTGATCGGTTTCAAACCCGACCTGTATTCAGCAGCCATTCGATAAGCCAGCGCGCTACCGAAGGTCTTCAAAAAATTCGCAAGAGGTATTGTTATGTCCACTTCCCTGTTCAGCCTGGCGTTCGGCGTCGGTACCCAGAATCGTCAAGGCGCCTGGCTGGAGGTTTTCTACGCCCAGCCGCTGATCAATCCGTCCGCCGAGCTGATTGCTGCCATCACTCCTGCACTGGGTTACACCGGCGGCAACCAGGCCATCGCCATCACCACCGACCAGGCGTCGAAGCTGGCTGAAGCGCTGAAATCGGTCGACGCGACCCAGGCCGCGCTGCTGACTCGCCTGGCTGAAAGCCACAACCCGCTGGTCGCCACGCTGCTGGCCGAAGATGCGCCGCTGACTTCCACCCCCGAGGCGTACCTCAAGCTGCACCTGCTCTCCCATCGTCTGGTCAAACCGCATGGCCTGAACCTGGCCGGCATCTTCCCGCTACTGCCTAACGTCGCCTGGACCAGCCAGGGTGCGGTAGACCTGGCCGAACTGGCCGAGCGCCAGCTCGAAGCCCGTCTGAAAGGCGAGCTGCTGGAAGTCTTCTCGGTAGACAAGTTCCCGAAAATGACCGACTACGTCGTGCCGAGCGGCGTGCGCATCGCCGACAGCGCGCGCGTTCGCCTGGGCGCCTACATTGGCGAAGGCACTACTGTGATGCACGAAGGTTTCGTGAACTTCAACGGCGGCACCGAAGGTCCGGGCATGATCGAAGGCCGCGTATCGGCGGGCGTATTTGTCGGCAAGGGTTCTGACCTGGGCGGCGGATGCTCGACCATGGGCACCCTGTCGGGCGGTGGCAACATCGTCATCAAGGTCGGCGAAGGCTGCCTGATCGGCGCCAACGCCGGCATCGGCATTCCGCTGGGTGACCGCAACACCGTCGAGGCCGGCCTGTACATCACCGCCGGCACCAAGGTCGCCCTGCTGGACGAGAAAAACGAGCTGGTCAAAGTGGTCAAGGCCCGTGATCTGGCCGGCCAGACCGACCTGCTGTTCCGTCGCAATTCGCAGACCGGCGCGGTGGAGTGCAAGACTCACAAGTCCGCCATCGAGCTGAACGAAGCGCTGCACGCTCATAACTGATGCCGTGTGCGGGTTTCAGGCCATCGGGTCTGAGAGGGTGTCATACAAAATAGGCGAGCGAAGGCAAGACAAGGCGAAATCGGTCGAAAAAGCGGAGTTTACAGGGAGTAAATGAGCATTTTGAGACCGATTTCAACGCCGTATTGCCGAGCGCAGCCAGTTTGTAAACACTCTCTGAAACCCGCTTCAACGATCCGGATCAACCATGTCCCTCTTTTCCCCATGGCGCGCTGACTTCCCGGCCATCGACGCCCTGCAGCGGCAAGGCCAGACCTACCTGGACAACGCCGCCACCACGCAAAAACCCCGGGCACTGATTGACGCTCTGGTTCATTATTACGCCAGCGGCGCCGCGAACGTGCACCGCGCGCAGCACCTGCCCGGCGCTCATGCCACTCAAGCCTTCGAAGACAGTCGCCGCAAGATCGCCCACTGGCTCAATGCCGCCGACAGCGGCCAGATCGTCTTCACCCACGGCGCGACCGCCGCACTGAACCTGCTGGCCTACGGCCTGGAACACCTCTTCAAGGCAGGGGATCAGATCGTCGTCAGCGCGCTCGAACACCACGCCAACCTGCTGCCCTGGCAACAACTGGCGCAGCGCCGCGATCTCGAACTGGTCGTGCTGCCGCTCGACAACGACGGCCTGATCGACCTGCAGCGGGCTGCGGAACTGATCGGACCCCGCACCCGACTGCTTGCCGTTAGCCAGCTGTCCAACATTCTCGGCGCCTGGCAGCCATTGCCTGCCCTGCTCTCAATGGCGCAAGCGCAAGGCGCGCTTACTGTGGTCGACGGCGCACAGGGCGTGGTCCACGGCCGCCAGGATCTGGCGGCGCTGGGGTGCGATTTTTACGTCTTCTCCAGCCATAAGCTCTACGGTCCTGACGGGCTTGGGGTGCTCTATGGCCGTCACGAAGCCCTGCCGCTGCTGGCGCACTGGCAGTTCGGCGGCGAAATGGTGCTGACCGCCGACTACCATCAGGCCAAATTCCGAAGCGCTCCGCTGGGGTTCGAAGCCGGGACCCCGCCCATCGCGGGCGCCGTCGGCCTCGGCGCAACTATCGATTATCTCGGCAGCCTGGACGGCACGGCGGTGGCGGCGCATGAAGCCGATCTGCATCGCGACCTGCTCAAAGGCCTGCGCCAGCGCGACGGTGTCAGAGTGCTCGGCAATCCACAACTGGCGCTGGCCAGCTTTGTCGTCGACGGCGTGCACAATTCGGACCTCGCCCACATGCTGACGGAACAGGGCATCGCCGTGCGCGCCGGTCAACACTGCGCCATGCCGCTGTTCAAGAAGCTCGGGCTTTCCGGCGCGATCCGCGTTTCACTGGCGCTCTACAATGACAGCGACGATCTGCAGCGTTTCTTCGACGCCCTGGATCAGGGCCTGGAGCTATTGCGATGAGCCTGCCTGCCGACGCCCGCGTCGCACTGGACACCTTCAGCGCCCCCCAGAGCTGGGAGCAGCGCGCGCGCCTGCTGATGCAATGGGGCGAACGCATGCCGGCGCTGAGCGACGACGAAAGATCCGACCAGCATCTGGTCAGCGGCTGCGAGAGCAAAGTCTGGCTGGTGGGCGAAGTGGCTGACGAACACTGGCAGTTCCGGGCTGCCAGCGATGCTCGCCTGATTCGCGGGCTAGTGGCCTTGCTGCTGGCCCGGGTCAACGGCCTGGCCGCCTCGGATCTGCGCGACGTCGACCTGCCGGACTGGTTTCAACAGCTGGGGCTTTCCCGGCAATTGTCACCGTCGCGCAGCAACGGCCTGAATGCGGTGTTACAGAAGATGCGCGAACTGGCTCACGCTTGAGTCTGGGTAGCACTCGACTTGACCCGCTCTGAAGGTCGGCGCGCACCGGCGACCAGCTTGTCGATGGCGCGGGTCGCAGCCACCATGCCGAAGGTGGCAGTCACCATCATCACCGCGCCAAAACCGCCCGAACAGTCAAGCTTGACGCCTTCGCCCACGAAGCTCTTTTGCAGACAGATGCCGCCGTCCGGCTTGGGGTAGCGCAGCTGCTCGCTGGAAAAGACGCACGGCACGCTGTAGTGCCGGTTGGGCGTACGCGAAAATCCATAGTCGCGGCGCAGGGTCGAGCGAACCTTAGACGCCAGCGGATCGTTGAAGGTGCGATTGAGGTCGGCGATCTGGATCAGGGTTGGATCAATCTGTCCGCCCGCGCCGCCAGTGGTGACCATCGGGATCTTGCGCCGCTTGCACCATGAAATCAGCGCCGCCTTGGCGTTGACGCTGTCGATGCAATCGAGCACGAAGTCCAGGTCTGGCGTGATGTAGTCGGTCATCGTCTCGCGGGTCACGAAATCGCTGACGGGATGCACCACGCAGTCCGGATTGATCGCCCGAATTCGCTCGGCCATGACCTCGACCTTGGGACGCCCCACGGTCGTGTCCAGCGCATGCAACTGACGATTGCTGTTGCTGACGCACACATCGTCCATGTCGAACAGCGAAATCTCGCCCACGCCGCAGCGTGCCATCGCCTCCGCCGCCCAGGACCCGACCCCGCCGATCCCGACCACCGCCACATGGGCGGCGCGCAGGCGAGCCAGCCCTTCGATGCCGTACAAACGGGCGATGCCCGCGAAACGTGGATCTGCTGTGCTCATGTGGCTGCCTCGAACTGCCGGCGAAAACGGGCGCGCATTATAGAGCGTCGCGCCTGAACAGGCACCTGGGCAGGATCGCGGCTGGTCCGAAACAGCGTCCTCGGCACCCTCGTTGTCATATCGAAGCCTTAGGTTCTGCGTTTTGCTTTAAGATAACGGCCTTTTCACGCTCAAAGCCCTGTAACCGGAGTTCTGTACATGACGGCCCACGCCGACCTTTCGCCCACGCTTCAACTCGCCTGCGATCTGATCCGTCGCCCTTCGGTCACTCCGCTGGACGCCGATTGCCAGACCGTGATGATGCAGCGGCTGGGCAAAGTCGGGTTCGAACTCGAACCGATGCGTATCGAAGACGTGGACAATTTCTGGGCGACCCACGGCCGTCATGAGGGTCCTGTGCTGTGCTTCGCCGGGCACACCGATGTGGTGCCGACCGGGCCGGCGCAGGCCTGGCAGAACGACCCGTTCGACGCGTTGATCGACGAACAAGGCATGCTGTGCGGCCGGGGCGCCGCGGACATGAAAGGCAGTCTGGCCTCGATGGTGGTCGCCTGCGAACGTTTCATCGCCGACTACCCGGATCACAAGGGCACCGTTGCGTTTCTGATCACCAGTGACGAAGAAGGCCCGGCGCATCATGGCACCAAAGCTGTTGTCGAGCGTCTGGCCGCGCGCAACGAACGGCTCGACTGGTGCATCGTCGGCGAACCTTCCAGCACCACGCTGGTGGGCGATGTGGTCAAGAACGGCCGTCGCGGTTCGCTTGGCGCCACGCTGACCGTGCGCGGCAAGCAGGGTCATGTGGCCTACCCGCATCTGGCGAAAAACCCGATTCATCTGGCCGCTCCGGCGCTGGCCGAACTGGCCGCCGAGCACTGGGACGAAGGCAACGCGTTCTTTCCGCCTACCAGCTTCCAGATCTCTAACCTCAACTCCGGCACCGGCGCCACCAACGTGATTCCCGGCGATCTGGTGGCGGTGTTCAACTTCCGCTTCTCCACCGAATCGACCGTTGAGGGGCTCAAGCAGCGGGTCGCGGTCATTCTCGACAAGCACGAGCTGGACTGGGACATCGACTGGGCGCTGTCGGGTCTGCCGTTCCTCACCGAGCCGGGCGCGCTGCTCGACGCGGTGTCGGCGAGCATCAAGGCGGTGACCGGCCGCGAGACGCAGGCTTCGACCAGCGGCGGGACCTCCGACGGCCGCTTCATCGCGACCCTCGGCACTCAGGTTGTCGAGCTGGGTCCGGTCAACGCGACCATTCACCAGGTCAACGAGCGGGTCCTGGCCAGCGACCTCGAACTGCTGACTGAAATCTACTACCAGACTCTGGTCAAGTTGCTCGCCTGATGCTGACCTGTCCTATCTGCTCCGCACCGCTCAGCGCGGTCGATAATGGCGTGGTCTGCCCGGCCGGCCATCGCTTCGATCGCGCCCGCCAGGGTTACCTGAACCTGCTGCCTGTGCAGCACAAGAACAGCCGCGACCCCGGCGACAACCAGGCCATGGTCGAAGCCCGTCGCGATTTCCTCAACGCGGGTCACTATGCGCCGGTTGCACGGCGTCTGGCCGAGCTGGCGGCTGAGCGCGCGCCTGGACGCTGGCTGGATATCGGCTGCGGCGAAGGCTATTACACCGCGCAAATCGCCGAGGCGCTGCCCGATGCCGACGGCTACGCGCTGGACATTTCCCGTGAAGCGGTCAAGCGTGCCTGCCGCCGTAATCCCGCGCTGACCTGGATGGTCGCGAGCATGGCGCGCGTGCCCTTGGCCGATGCCAGCTGCCAGTTCCTGGCCAGCGTGTTCAGCCCGCTGGACTGGCAGGAAGCCAAACGCCTGCTGACGCCCGGTGGCGGACTGATGCGGGTCGGCCCGACCCGCGGGCACCTGATGGAATTGCGCGAGCGCCTGTACGACGAAGTCCGCGACTACGCCGATGACAAGCATCTGGCGCTGGTGCCCGAAGGCATGCAGCTGCAACACAGCGAAATCCTGACCTACAGCCTGGAGCTGATCGACGGTCGGTCCCGCGCCGATCTGCTGGCGATGACGCCCCACGGCTGGCGCGCAAGCGCTGAACGCCGCGCCGCGGTGATCGAGCATCCGGGCCCGTTCAAGGTCACTGTATCCATGCGCTACGATTATTTCGTGCTGCAATAAGCATTCAGAAGAGGCATCCATGCGCCAACCCGATATCGAGATTTACCTCAAGGACGAAGACGTCGACCACAAGGCCATCGCTCAATGGCTCGGCGCCGTCCTGGGCCCGTGCACTGACTGGACACAGAAAGGCCAGACCTGGAAGTGCGAGGCCGGCAGCATTCCGGTGACCTGGCTGCCCAAGGCCGTCGGCAAATGGAACAGCCTGTTCCTGGAAAGCGACCAGACGCCCTGGGACGACGACATCGCCTGCGCCCGCGCGGCCTTCGCTGCCCTGAACGTCGAAGTACGCTGCGCGCCGGGCACCTGGGTGGAAGAGGAAAGCGACGACGCTGCCGACCGCTGGATCCGCATCAGCGCCGATGGTGAAGAAGAGATTACCTGGCGTACGTCGTAAACGCTGACAAACGGAAAGCTGTAGGAGCCAGCTCGCTGGCGATCTGCCCGGACAGTGCGTTTGTCCGGCCAGATCGCGACATCGTTTTATCGTCGGATTGCCGCCCACAGCAAGCTGGCTCCTACCGGTCGAGGTGGGCCGCGCATCTTTTGCCGATCTCTCTGCGATCAGTCAAACTGACGCTCTCTCGGGCGCTCGCCCTTTTCATCCAGCAGAATCCGTATGACTCGTTCTCCGTTCCGTCGTCTTGTGTTCGGCACCCTGCGTCGCTTGCTTTACCTGTGGGTTCGCTCGGAAACCATCAATCAATCGTCCTTTACGCTCAGCCTGGACCGTAGCCGTCCGGTGTTCTACGCCCTGCAATCGCCATCGGTCAGCGATCTGGCGGTGCTCGATACCGAGTGTCGCAAGGCAGGCCTGCCGCGGCCGGTGCTGTCGGTTGCGGTCGGCAACCTGATGGAGCCCGCCGCTTTCTTCTATCTCACTCCTGAGCCTGACTGGCTGGGTCGCCACGACAAGCGTGGCGCGCCACCGACGCTGGAACGTCTGGTCGCGGCCGTCAGCCAGAACCCGCAGGAAGACGCGCAGATCATCCCGGTCAGCGTGTTCTGGGGGCAGTCCCCGGACCGTGAGTCCAGTGCCTGGAAGCTGCTGTTCGCCGACAGCTGGGCAGTCACCGGCAGGCTACGGCGGCTGGTCACTATCCTGATCCTGGGCCGCAAGACACGGGTGCAGTTTTCCGCGCCTATCCACCTGCGCGAGCTGGTGAACGAGAACAAAGGCTTCGAATTGACCCTGCGCATGACCCAGCGCCTGCTGCGGGTCCATTTCCGCAACCTCAAGAGCGCGGTGATCGGCCCGGACCTGTCGCACCGGCGCAATCTGGTCGCCGGGCTGCTGGACGAACCGCTGGTCAAACAGGCGATTCACGAAGAGGCCGAGCGCGAGAACATTTCCGAAGACAAGGCGCGGGAACTGGCGCTGCGGTACGGCAACGAAATCGCCTCGGACTACACCTACACGGCGATTCGGTTCCTGGAAGTGATACTCAGCTGGTTCTGGAACAAGATCTATGACGGCATCAAGGTCAGCCATATCGAGGGCGTGCAGGAAATTGCACCGGGACACGAAGTCATCTACGTCCCCTGCCATCGCAGCCACATCGACTACCTGTTGCTGTCGTACCTGCTGTTCCGCAACGGCCTGACCCCACCGCACATCGCCGCCGGCATCAACCTCAACATGCCGGTGATCGGCAGCCTGCTGCGCCGCGGCGGCGCGTTCTTCATGCGCCGTACGTTCAAGGGCAACCCGCTGTACACGGCGGTGTTCAACGAATATCTGCACACGCTGTTCACCAAAGGCTTCCCGGTCGAGTACTTCGTCGAGGGCGGCCGCTCGCGGACCGGGCGCATGTTGCAGCCCAAGACCGGGATGCTGGCGATCACCCTGCGCAGCTTTCTGCGCAATTCGCGGATGCCGATCGTGTTCATCCCCGTCTACATCGGTTACGAGCGCGTGCTGGAAGGTCGGACCTATCTGGGCGAGCTGCGCGGCGCGACCAAGAAGAAAGAGTCCATCTTCGACATCTTCAAGGTCATCGGCGCCCTGCGCCAGCGCTTCGGCCAGGTGTCCGTGAACTTCGGCGAGCCGATCAGACTGGCCGAGTTTCTCGACGCCGAGCAGCCGGACTGGCGCGCCCAGGACCTTGGTCCGCAATACCGCCCGCAATGGTTGAGCGAAACCACCAATCGTCTCGGCGATCGGGTCGCTCAGCGGCTCAACGAAGCGGCGGCGGTCAACCCGATGAACCTGGTGGCGATCGTATTGCTGTCTACCCAGCGATTGGCACTGGACGATCAGGCCATGGAGCGGGTGCTGGACCTGTACCTGACGCTGCTGCGTCGCGTGCCCTATTCGCCGCACACTACGTTGCCCGAGGGCAACGGTCGGGAACTGATCGAGCATGTCAAAGGCATGGATCTGCTGGCCGAGCAGAAGGATGCGCTGGGCAGAATTCTGTATCTGAACGAGCAGAATGCGGTACTGATGACCTACTACCGCAACAACGTGCTGCACATCTTTGCGTTGCCGTCGCTGCTGGCCAGTTTCTTCCAGAGCTCGTCGCGCATGAGCCGCGAACAGATTCTGCGTTATACCCGCGCGCTCTACCCGTACCTGCAATCGGAACTGTTCATTCGCTGGCCGCTCAACGAACTCGATGAGGTGGTCGACCAATGGCTGGAAGCCTTCGTCGAGCAAGGCCTTTTGCGCAAGAAGGAAGACGGCGTGTTCGTACGCCCTGAGCCCAGCTCTCGGGAGTTCGTGCTGCTGACCCTGTTGTCTCGCGCTATTGCACAGACCTTGCAGCGCTTCTACATGGCGATCGCCCTGCTGCTCAACAGCGGACAGCACAGCCTGAGCGCCGAAGAGCTGGAAGACCTGTGCACGGTCATGGCCCAGCGCCTGTCGATTCTGCATGGGCTCAACGCGCCCGAGTTCTTTGACAAGAGCCTGTTCCGCCATTTCATTCAGACCCTGCTGGATCTGGGCGTGCTGCGCAAGGACGCCGAAGGCAAGCTGAGCTATCACCCTCTGCTGGGCGATCTGGCCGAAGGCGCCGCCAAGCGTGTGCTGCCAGCGGAAATCAGGCTGTCCATCCGGCAGGTCGCGCTGCATCAGAGTGAAGTGGTCACCGAAGCGGATCCGACGAGTTGAATGCGCTGAATCCCCAGTCACCTCAGGGGCGGCTGCGTCCCTGATACCCTGTTCATCCGCGTCGGGCATGGCCGGACGCGCTGCCATCAAGATTGTCATGAGGATGCTGTCATGTTCCGCTCATCGTTCACTCTCGCCGGCCTGTGCACAGGCCTTCTGTTGTCGGCCAATGCGCTTGCCCTGTCACTTGCTGACCTGTCGCAATCCGACGCCACTGGCGGTCTGAAGGACGCCCTTACCCAGGGCGCCCAGGTTGCCGTCAAACAATTGGGCAAGCCGGGCGGTTTTACTAATAATCAGGACGTGCGCATCGAGTTGCCGGGCAATCTGGGCAAGGTCGCCAAGAAGATGAAGCAGTTCGGCATGGGCGCTCAGGTCGAGCAACTAGAAACCAGCATGAACCAGGCTGCGGAAGCTGCCGTGCCGCAAGCGCAGGCGCTGTTGGTCGATGCCGTGAAGAAGATGAGCGTGGCCGACGCCAAGTCGATCCTCAACGGCGGGAAGGACTCGGCAACGCATTACCTGGACACCAGCAGCCGCGAGCAGATCCGGGCCAAGTTCCTGCCCATCGTCAAACAGGCGACCGACAAGGTCGGCCTGGCGCAGAAATACAACGCTTTCGCCGGCCAGGCCGCAACCTTGGGCGTGCTGGACGCCAAGAACGCCAACGTCGAGAACTACGTGACCGAACAGGCGCTGAACGGGCTGTTCGAGATGATCGCCAAACAGGAAGAAAGCATCCGCGCCAACCCGGCAGCGGCCGCGACCAGCCTGGCGAAGAAGGTGTTTGGCGCGCTGTAATGCCGATGACGTCGTAGGAGCCACCGGGGCGGCGTTCCGCCTTGCTGGCGATGTGCTGCACTGCGGTTGCGAGACCGGTCCCTCACCGCAGCAGCCTATCGCCAGCAAGCTGGCTCCTACAAAATCCCATTACACCGCTTTTGGTTTTAGTGCTTTCTTGGGGTAGATGTCATACCGGCTGGATTTGCCATCCAGCACGTGACTTGGCTTGGGCCCTTCGATGCAGGGCGCCTTGCGCGGGCGTTTGACCACCACCCGGTGGGTTGCAAGCGCCAGGGCCGCTTCCAGCAGAGCTGGCGCATCCATATCGTCGCCCACCAACGGGCGGAACAGGCGCATTTCCTTTTTGACCAGTGCGGTCTTCTCGCGATGCGGGAACATCGGGTCCAGGTAGATCACCTGCGGCGGCTCGCCTTGCCAGTTTCGAATCAGTTCGATGGAGTTGCCGGTCAGCAGATGCATCTGACTGACGATTGCCCCCACCTCGCTGTCCTGCTGCCCACGCGCCAGCCCATCCTCCAGCAACGCGGCGATGATTGGCTGGCGCTCGATCAGGCTCACTTTGCAGCCCAGACTTGCAAGAACGAACGCATCCTTGCCCAGTCCAGCGGTGGCATCCAGAACCCGGGGCCGCACACCCGGCTGGATGCCGACCGCCTTGGCGATCATCTGCCCGCTGCCGCCGCCGAACAGGCGTCTGTGCGCAACCGCGCCTTCGACAAAATCCACTCGCACCGGCCCCGGCGCCTCATCACCCAACTGCTGCAACTGTAATCCAGCCTCGGTCACCTGCAAGGCGAAATCAGCTTGCGCGTCCTCAAGCGGCAGCCCCAGGCGCGAGGCCCATTGCGCCGCCTGCTCTTGTGCACCACTGGCCTGGGCTTCGACACGAATACGACTGCCGGCTTGCTGCTCACTCATGGAATCCACACACTCGAAAAAAGTATTAATGATCGGCTAAATCGGCCGATAAAGAAGTATCCGGTATTCTGCCAGACCCAAGGTCCGTACTGATCGCCATGTCAGACATTGTTCAATCCATCGGCTATTTGTCGCACTCAGGCGACTTCAGCATCCCCAACAGCCGCACCCTCGGGGGTGTCACGCAGCTGTGGTCGGACGCTTTTGCCCGGGCGATGGCTGAACAGGTCGGCGAGGGCAAGCAGCCGCTGGTGCTTCCGGCGATTGCCGACGAGATCGATACCGAAACTGGCGAACCCGTCGCCGGCGCCAAGGCTCACAGCCAGATCGTCGAGCAGCGCAATTGCGCCGTTACCGAGACTCAAGTCAAACCGCCAGAGCCGCTGTTCCTGCCGATTGCCGAATTCGAGCTGGACCTGCTGCCGCCACCGGCCGAGCCGTTCAGCATGAGCGAGTTGATCGAGCAGCAACGTTCCCTGGATTTCGAAAGCCATTGGGTACGCCCGACTGTGCTGGACCCGTATCATTACAACGGCAATCCTGGCCCGGCGCCACAGCCATACCCGCTGCATCTGCCGATCGCCGAGTTCGAATGGGAGCTGGCCGATAAACCTGCCCTGCCGCTGGACGAAGCGACCCTTGCCGAACAGCAGCGCCAGTTCGATTTCGACACTGGCTGGGCGCGGCCACTGATCCTGCAGAATCTGCGGATGGCCGCGTAAACGCTATCCGGGCGCCGTTAGCCTAGGCCGATACCCCGTCACCGGCAGACCTGCCAGCGTCCCATATCCAGATGAAAATGGTTGCGATGGGCCGCGTTGTATTCAGGCCCCAGCACCGTATCGAATTGCTTGCAGGCGCCATCGCGCACTTCCCTGAGAAAGCGTCCCTTGTCGCCTTCGTCGTTCCAGTCGCCCAGCACGGTGACTCTACGCCCGTCCGCCAGACGAAATCCTGCGATATCCAGCGCGTTGGCGCTGGCGTGCTGGCTCAATCGGCCTTGAGCGCGCCCATAGACATTACGACAGGCGAAACTGCCCAGATGGTCGACCCGCGCCACGCGCTGCCCAAATACCGTTTGCGCCGCTGGCTGCAGCGTATGGATATCGAACAGCACATAGGCCACCGCCAGCGGGCAGCTCGCCAGAAAGCTGCTGCTCAAGGCAACGTTTCCGCCTTGGACTCTCAACGTATTCTGCAAAGGGCATTTGGCGGACGCCGGGCTGTCGGCCTGCCGACTGTAGCGCAGCCCTGAATCCGCCAGCACCTGATCACACAATGCCGGATCGCTGCGCAGTCGCGCCAGTTTGAATGGCGTCAGCAGATTGGGCTGCGCGTGCACATCCAGCGGCGCCCAAGGGTTCCAACGCGGCGGGACCTCGATCCAGCCACGCCAGATAGAAACCCAGACGATAGCGCACAGCAACAGGAACAGAAGAAAGCCGCGCATCCTCAGCCTTTGAAGAGTGCATTGAGTTGGTCGAAGGGCAGCGCGTGCCCGGCGTAGTTGAAGGTGCCGTAATTGCGAATCTCCTCGGCTGCCAGATACAACCCGCCCAATGCGGCGCGCGCCAGGGACGAGCCGACGCTGATTCGCTTGACGCCGCAGTTGGCCAGTTCGGCAACGGTCAGGGTGACCCCGCCCAGGCCCATCAGGACATTCACCGGCTTCGGCGCGACGGCTCGCACCACCGCAATCACCTCTTCCCGGGTGCGCAAGCCCGGTGCGTAGAGCACGTCGGCGCCCGCGTCGGCATAAGCTTCGAGGCGCCGCAGAGTGTCTGTAAAGTCCATACGGTCGTTCAGCAGGTTTTCGGCACGCGCAGTGAGCGTGAACGGAAATGGCAGCGACCGCACCGCCTGGGCCGCCGCCCTCACCCGCTCGACCGACAGCTCGAAATCATAGATCGGTTGATCCGCGCGACCGCTGGCGTCTTCGATCGAGGCACCGACTATTCCGGTCGCCGCGGCCCGCAGCAATGTCTCGGCGCAACCGTCAGGGCTGTCGGCAAAGCAATTTTCCAGATCGGCCGCCACGGGCAATGGGGTCGCGGCAACGATGGCGGCGACATTGTCCAGCGTATCTTCCCGAGTGACCGCGCCTTGCGCGTCCGGACGACCGAGGCTGAAAGCAAGGCCGGCGCTGGTCGTCGCCAGCGCGACGAAACCCAGCGAGGCCAGCAGTTTGGCCGAGCCTGCGTCCCACGGGTTGGGTATGACGAATGCGCCTTCACGTTCGTGCAAATCCTTGAACGCTTGAGCGCGGAGAAGCTGTTGCGAATCCATGTGTCGTTCTCCGAGAGCCGAGTGAACCCCTATCAGTCCACAGGTATCGACCTCAGAGCAAGCCCAACTGCTCCGCTTGCGGCCCGCGATCCAGTTCGGCCAGCGGCGCAAGCCCCGGCAGACGTGCCATCAGCTGCGTATGGAAACGTTGCGCCAGATGCGGGGCCAGGTGATTGTCCGGCGTGTGCAGGAACACGTAGGGTGTACGGCCTTCTTCGATCCACGCCGCGACTTTCTCGACCCACTGTTCAAGGAAAGGGTCATTGGCCGCCAGCTCCGGGCGGCCGATGAAGCGGATCTGGGGAAACTGCGTCAATGCGGCAGGCCGCACCGGCACCTTGGGCTTGCGGGATTGCGCGTGCAACACCCAGGTATCGTTGGAGAGACAGCTGAACAAGGGCCGCGAATCAAGGCAGATACGCTCGACACCCCGATCCAGCAGCAGGCGATTGAGCGTTCGTTCATGCTCGCCTTTCTGAAAGAACGCCATATGGCGCACTTCGACGGCCATCGGTCGCTGCACCGCATCGATGAAACCGGCAAGCTCAGGAAGTCGATCAGGCGAGAAGCTTGCAGGCAGTTGCAGCCAGAACGGCATGACCCGCTCGCCCAATGGCGCCATCAGGCGAAGGAAGTCTTCGGCCGCCGGCACATGCAAGCGCAAGTCACCGTCATGGGTGATGTCATTGGGAAACTTGGCGGTGAAGCGAAAGCTCTCGGGCATCGCATCCGCCCACTTCTGCACAGTCGAAGGCTTGGGCCGTGCATAGTGCGTGGTATTGCCTTCGACAGCATTGAAGACCTGTGTATACAGGCTCAGCATCTCGGATGAGCGGGCATCGAAGGGGTAGAAGGAGTTACGCCAGGCTTCGTCCTTCCATGACGGGCAACCCAGGTAATACGGGAGAGCGTTCACAATCAGACGTGCAGATCGAGCCCCGATACTTCCAGGTCCCAATCGACGAAACTGGCGGTGGTCAGATAGCTGGACAGCGCTGTGGCGACACGCTTGCTCATGGCACGCGGAAAGATGATGTCCTGCGGACGCGCGGGCACGCCGGCTGTCCCGCCAGACTGATTGCCGCCCGCTTCCCGGCGCGAGACCGGAGCCGGCTCGGCGTCGTTGTCGATTTCCTCGAAAGAGCCTTCGACGATGGTCGGAGCTTTTCGCGGCTTTCGATTGATGGGGTACGAGCGTGTAGTAGGTCCGTCTATGCGCATCGATCTGTACTCGGCGTCTTGTAGTGGCAATTTAACGTCACTGCACGGGCTTCCGCAAACACCCGAACGTTAACTAGACCACACATATTGCAAATTGTTTTAGCTGCCGAGCGTATTAGTCACATTTTGTCGATGAAAGGTAGATGGCATGTTGACACACCCCGTGCCTTTTCACTGTCATCGCTGGCTTCAACGCGCTTTTGGCGTAGCTACCTTGTCGCGCAGATACACCGGCTGAGCGTCGTCAGCTGCCACGGCTTCGCCTCGTTGCCATGCAAAACCGGCAAGGGTCAGCAGGTCCTGGGCATGAGGCAACAGGCTGGCATCACTTTCCGACACCCGCGCCGGAATGCGCTCGGCATAGCCCCAACCCGTGCCGGAGCCGAACCACTCACCCTGAGCATCGACCGGCAAGCTCGCCTGCTCGGGCGGCATGACCGCTTCCTGGCCGATTAGACGCATCTCGCCCGCCACTTCCTGATAGCAACCCCAATAGACCTCGTCCATGCGCGCATCAATGGCGCTGGCGACCTGCCGCGCACCTTGTTCACGCCATGCGCGCTGCGCCAGCGCGGCGAGGTTGGACACCGGCAACACCGGACGGTCCAGCGCGAAAGCCAGGCCCTGCACCACGCCGATGGCGATACGCACGCCGGTGAATGCGCCGGGGCCGCGACCGAATGCGATGGCATCGAGCGCCGACATGCCGATGCCCGCTTCGGCCATAAGGGTCTTGATCATCGGCAGCAATCGCTGGGCATGCAGACGCGGGATCACCTCATAGTGGCTCAGCACCTTGCCATCATGCAGCAACGCAACAGAGCAGGCTTCGGTGGCAGTGTCCAGGGCCAGCAAGGTGGTCATCTAGGTATCCGTCGTGATTGAAAAAAGTGACGCAGTATAAATGACAAATGGCCCGCAAGCGGGCCATTGTCGAACAATCTCGGCAGCCTCAGCTCAGTGCGGCCAGGACCTTGGCGGTAATCGCCTCGACCGAGCCCACGCCTTCGATGTGATGGCACTTAGGCTTGCCGTTCTGGCGGCTCAATTCGCTGTAGAACGCCACCAGCGGCTTGGTCTGCGAATGGTAGACCGACAGACGATGACGCACGGTGTCTTCGACGTCGTCCTTGCGCTGCACCAGCGGCTCGCCGGTCACGTCATCGACGCCTTCGAGCTTTGGCGGGTTGTGCTGCACGTGATAAATACGGCCCGAACCTTCGTGGACGCGACGGCCCGACATACGCTGGACGATCTCTTCGTCATCGACGGCGATTTCCAGGACGTGATCGATTTCCAGACCGGCCTTGAGCAGCGCCTCGGCCTGGGGGATGGTGCGCGGGAAGCCGTCGAACAGCACGCCGTTGACGCAATCAGGCTGCGACAGGCGATCCTTGATCAGGCCAATGATCAGGTCGTCGGAGACCAGACCGCCGGCGTCCATGACGCTCTTGGCCTGCAGACCCAGTTCAGTGCCAGCCTTGACGGCCGCGCGCAGCATGTCGCCTGTCGATACTTGCGGGATGCCAAATTTTTCAGTGATGAACTTTGCCTGAGTACCTTTACCGGCCCCGGGAGCTCCCAGCAGAATCACGCGCATCGTCATGCTCCTCAAACTTTTTTTATGGACATCATCGGATTCGCCGCATGGCCAATCTAAAAAATGAATACGGCCGATAGGCCAAAAGGCCGACCAAGATACACAGCCGACAGGAGCCGCACAAGACGCGGAAAGTCGCACTTGAGGCGGCTGCGCGGCGGGTCGGCGACCATCGACTGCCCGGTCGGTTTCAGCAGGCTAGCCTGCAACGGCCAGGCTCGCCGCCGCCGCGACGCAAATATTTGTCGCGGCGCGCGACAGGGGGTATTCAACCCGTGTTGCGCAGCCCCGCCGCGATGCCCGCCACGGACACCAGCAACGCCCGCTCCAGAGGGCTGTCCAGATCTGCCTCCCTGTCTCGCGAGCGGGCGAGCAGCTCGGCTTGCAGCAAATGCAACGGGTCCAGATAGGTGTTGCGCAGGCTGATGAATTTCAGGGTCGCCGGGCTGTGGGCCAGCAATCGATCCTGTCCGGTCAGCCCCAGCACGACACTGCACGCCTGCGACAATAGGTCGCGCAGCTGATCACCTAAAGGTTGCAACGGCGGCGCCACCAGACGCTGGTCGTACAAGCGGGCAATATCGGCGTCAGCCTTGGCCAGCACCATTTCCAGCATGTCGATGCGGGTGCGGAAAAACGGCCAGCGCTCGCGCATCTGCCCAAGCAGCTGTGCGTCGCCGCGCTCCAGTGCCTTGCTCAGCGCGGTTTCCCAGCCCAGCCAGGCGGGCAGCATCAGGCGGGTCTGGGTCCAGGCGAAGATCCAGGGTATGGCACGCAGACTTTCCACGCCGCCTTCGCGGCGCTTGGCGGGTCGACTGCCCAGTGGCAAGCGGCCCAGCTCCTGTTCTGGAGTAGCCTGGCGAAAATACTCGACGAACTCCGGATGTTCGCGCACGACGGCTCGGTAGGCCACCACGCCATCGGCGGCCAACTGATCCATCATCCGGCGCCATTCCGGCTCGGGCGGCGGAGGCGGCAGCAGGGTCGCTTCCAGCACGGCGGCCAGATACAGGTTGAGGTTCTGCTCGGCAATCTCCGGCAGCCCGAATTTGAAACGAATCATCTCGCCCTGCTCGGTCGTCCGGAAGCGTCCCGCCACCGAGCCCGGCGGCTGAGACAGGATGGCCGCGTGGGCCGGACCGCCGCCGCGCCCCACCGTGCCGCCACGACCATGGAACAGCAAGAGTTCGACTTGCTGTTCGCGGCAGATCTCGACCAGTCGCTCCTGCGCGCGATATTGCGCCCAGGCCGCCGCAGTAGTTCCGGCGTCCTTGGCGGAGTCGGAATAGCCGATCATCACTTCCTGCGGCCCTTGCAGGCCGCCGCGATATCCCGGCAGCGCCAGCAGCCGTTCGATGACCGGACCTGCATTGTCCAGATCCGCCAGGGTTTCGAACAGCGGCACTACACGCATCGGCCGCATCAGTCCGGCTTCCTTGAGCAGCAGCTGCACGGCGAGAACGTCCGAAGCGGCGCCAGCCATGGAAATCACGTAGGAACCCAGGGAAGCTGCCGGAGCGGCGGCGACTTCGCGGCAGGTCGCCAGGACTTCGGCGGTCTCGGGGTCAGGCTGGAAATGAGCCGGCAGGAGCGGCCGGCGGTTGTCCAGTTCGCGCAACAGGAACTCGACACGGGCTGCTTCATCCCAGTCTTCATAACGGCCAAGCCCAAGGTAATCGGTGATTTCGCTCATGGCCGACGCGTGGCGGGTGGAGTCCTGACGCACGTCAAGGCGGGCCAGAAACAGCCCGAAGGTCACGGCGCGACGTATGCAGTCCAGCAACGGCCCGTCGGCAATCACGCCCATGCCGCATTCGTGCAGCGAGTGATAACAAAGCAGCAGCGGATCGAGCAGTTCTCGGTTGTCCTGCAGCACTGCGGGCGGCGCCGGCTGCGCGTCGCTCAGAGAAGCATTGGCCCAGTTGCGAGTGGCGCGCAGACGCTCGCGCAGGCGTTTGAGTTCGGCGCGGTAGGGTTCGGCGCTGTAGCCCACGCTGGCCCGCAGCGCTGCGCTGGCCTGTTGCATGGAAAGCTCGGCCGCCAGATTGTCCACGTCGCGAAGATAAAGGTCGGCCGCCATCCAGCGCGCCAGCAGCAGCACTTCGCGAGTGACCTTCGCCGTGACATTGGGATTGCCGTCGCGGTCGCCGCCCATCCATGAAGCGAAGCGGATCGGCGCGGCTTCCAGCGGCAGCCGCAACCCGGTGGCCGCGTGGAGTGTTTCGTCCGCCTGGCGTAGGTAACCGGGAATGGCGTGCCACAGCGAATGTTCGATGACCGCGAAGCCCCATTTGGCTTCGTCCACCGGCGTGGGCCGGGTCCGACGAATTTCCTCGGTATGCCAGGCCTCGGCGATCAGCCGCTGCAGCCGGCCGGTGATGCTCTGCCGTTCCTGGCTATTGAGGTCACGGTGGTCGAGGGCGGCCAATTGGGCGGCGATGGCGTCGTATTTCTGGATCAGCGTGCGCCGCGCGACCTCGGTGGGGTGCGCCGTCAGCACCAGTTCGATATCGAGCTGGCCCAGCTGCCGGGCCAGCGCGTCGGGCGAATGACTGGCCGCCTTGAGACGGTCGAGCAGTTCGGGCAGCACCCTGGATTCGAACGGCATGGGCCGCTGATCGTCCCCCCGGCGCATCAACTGGTACTGCTCGGCGATGTTCGCCAGGTTGAGGAACTGGTTGAACGCCCTCGCCACCGGCAGCAGTTCGTCGTCCGCCAGACTGTCCAGGCTTGAATTGAGCTGTTCAGCGCCTTCCGCGAAGCCCTGGCGTCCCGCCTTGGCGCCTTTGCGGATGCGCTCGATCTTGTCGAGAAACTCACCGCCTCGCTGATCGCGAATGGTGTTGCCCAACAGTTCACCCAGTAGATGAACGTCCTCGCGCAGTCGCGCATCGATATCGGCCATAGATCCTTCTCCCGGTTTTTTTTGGGGCTTGTACCTGCCACATCACCATGACTGAACGAGTGAATGCAAATCCGTTCTACTCAGGAGTACAACAAAAAAGCAGTGCGGCGACGAATACCCGCGCAAGACCTGAACAGATCCGCCACGAGCGAGCACATGACGAGGTCCTCATGAAAATCCGCGAACTTGCCCAGCACTGGGAACGCCATTCAAGCGGGCGCCTGACCAAGACCCGCTACGCCATTCATCTCGATCTGGAGTCGGCCGCGCGTCTGTCCGCGCTGTGCGAAATGTATCCCAAGCATCATCCGGAGGAGCTGCTGGGCGAACTGATCGGCGCTGCGCTGGAAGAGCTTGAAGCCAGCTTTCCCTACGTGAAAGGTCAGCGCGTGATCGCGACCGACGAGGAAGGCGATCCGCTTTACGAGGATGCGGGTGCGACGCCGCGCTTCCTGGCCTTGTCGAAACGCTATCTGCACGAACTGTCGGAAACGGAAAGCTTTTCCGATACGTAATTTTTGCGTCGTGTAAGCAAAATCCTACAACTGGTTTCCTCGACACAGGCGGCGCAGCCCTGCCCGTCTGCATGCCAATCCCCCGACGTCGAAATCGTGGCGCCTCGCGAAAAGCGCAAAACACCGTGTTTACATTCGAGTGAACTATTCAAAAACCGCTCTGGTCGGAGCTTTTAACCATTACAGCAAGGTCCGCACGACGACAGTGGCCACTACCCTGAGCCGGCGAACCAAGACAAGCGACTGTCATGGATAACCAAGTTTGGAGTCAGACAATGGAGTTGATCACGATGAACACCCCTACTGCCAAAACCAAGTTCCAAGGCTTGCGCGGTCTGAAACTGACTGCGCTGGCGCTGGGCGCCACTTTCGTACTGGCCGGCTGCGCAGGCAATCCACCGACCGAACAGTACGCGGTCACCGAATCGGCCGTGAACAGCGCAGTCAGCGCCGGTGGTACCGAATTCGCAGCGGTAGAGATGAAGTCGGCTCAGGACAAACTGAAGGAAGCCGAACTCGCCATGCAGGACAAGAAGTACGACCAGGCGCGCAAACTGGCCGAACAGGCTGAATGGGACGCTCGCGTAGCAGAGCGCAAGGCGCAGGCCGCCAAAGCCCAGAAAGCCGTGCAGGACGCTCGCCAGGGCGTCAACGAACTACGTGAAGAAGGCCTGCGTCAGGTGCAGTAAGCCCCCCGGCCCACGTTATTCATGCATTCGTATTCGATTGAAAGGACGACCCTATTATGCGCAAACAAGTGATGATCCCTGCCCTGCTGGCCATGAGCGTTGCCCTGGCTGCCTGTGCCACCAAGCCTAACCCGAACCTGGAACAGGCACGTACCAACTACACCGCGCTGCAGACCAACCCGGATTCCGTCAAACTCGCGGCCCTTGAAACCAAGGACGCCGGCGAATGGCTGGACAAGGCCGACAAGGCCTTCCGTGACAAGGAAGACGAAGCTCGCGTCGACCAGCTCGCCTACCTGACCACCCAGCGCGTTGAACTGGCGAAACAGACCATCAACCTGCGCAACTCCGAAGCCGAGCTGCAGAATGCGTCCGCTGAACGTGCCAAGGCCCGTCTGGATGCCCGCGATGCTCAGATCGCGCAGCTCAAGAACAGCCTGAACGCCAAGCAGACCGAACGCGGCACGCTGGTGACCTTCGGTGACGTACTGTTCGACTACAACAAATCCGAGCTCAAGCCAGCCGCCCAGGGCGATATCGGCAAGCTGGCTGCCTTCCTGCAGCAGAACCCTGACCGCAAAGCCATCGTCGAAGGCTATACCGACAGCACAGGTTCCGCTGCCTATAACCAGACCCTGTCCGAGCGCCGCGCCAACTCCGTTCGCGCCGCTCTGGTGCGCATGGGCGTAGATCCGACCCGCATCGTCGCTCAGGGTTATGGCAAGGAATATCCGGTTGCCGACAACAGCAGCAACTCCGGCCGCGCCATGAACCGTCGCGTGGAAGTCACCATCTCCAACGACAACCAGCCTGTAGCACCGCGTTCTTCGATGCGTTGATCGGCTGACCGCAACACCTGAAAGCCCCGCCTGTTTTGCAGGCGGGGCTTTTTAATGGGCCGCGTTCAGCGCCGCAATTCTGACCGCGCACGCTCCCGTAGGAGCCAGCTTGCTGGCGAAGCGCCATTTACAGACGGCCTGCGATATATCAGACGTACCCACGGTACCCGCATCGCCAGCAAGCTGGCTCCTACATACGCGACCTTAGCGCAGGCCTAGTGGCGGTAGATGGTTTTCCGAAGGACTATTCGGCGCACCTGACCACTTGCCTGCGCTCGTTCACGAGCACGCCTGAAAGTCCCTTCTGCCGGGTATCAAACAGCACCAGTACGCCGTCGATGCAATGGGCCGTTTCGCTGGCGGGCGTCAGGCTTGCCCGATAGTCTTCGCCTGGAATGGTCTTGAGCATGGTGAATTGCTTGAGCAGCAGCGCATCTTCCGGTCTGGCGAAATGCAGGTAGCCGTAGTACCAGAGGCAGCCCACCGTGGCGATGATGGTGCCGATGCCGGTGAGGATCATTGGAATGAGGTTGCGTTGCCCGTTCATGGCGTGCTCGGGGCCTGAGGAGGCGGCGCCGGATAATTCGGCACTTCAGCCAGCCGGCGCAGGCCGTTGAAGTGCTGCGGGTCGTCCAGATAGCGAAGCATGACTTGCCGCCAGGTCGGGTCGGAAAAAGTCTGCACGTGACCGCCTCGGGTCAGTTGCAATACACGGGGCGGCGGCGCTGCCTGGTAGAGACGGATGCCGTTGCCCAACGGCACCAGGGTGTCGTCCATGCTCTGGAAGATCAGCATCGGTGTTCCCTGCAACTGCGACAGTCCTTGCACCGCGCTGTCGCCGTCCGGAATCAGCCATGACAGCGGCGTTTTCAACGGCCAGGTCAGCCAGGAAGTGCCCAGCGTATGGCGGGCAACATCGCGATAGCTGGCAGGCGCGCCATCGAGAATCAATGCTTCGATGCCCTTTCTACGCTCGGGATGCTCGGCCAGGTAATGCACCGCCAGTGCGCCGCCGATGCTTTGTCCCAGCACCACCAGCGGTTTACCCTGAACTTCAGGGGCATTGTCGAGCCAGTCGAACGCTGCCTGGATGTCCTGATAGATCGCCGGCAGGCTCGGTTTGCCCTCGGACCGCCCATAGCCGCGATAATCGAGCATCAGCACCTGATACCCCTGCTCAGGCAGCCACCAGCTACCGCCGAGGTGCCAGGAGAGATTGCCGCCGTTGCCGTGCAGATGCAGGACTGTGCCCTTGACCGGAACACCTGCCTTGGCCGGCAGCCACCACCCATGCAGGCGGGTGCCGTCGGCTGCGGCAAGCTGCACACCGCGGTATTGCAACTTCGCCTTGTCCGGCGTGAACGGCAGACCGGGTTCG
Source organism: Pseudomonas sp. JDS28PS106 (assembly GCF_036706555.1). NCBI lineage: Bacteria > Pseudomonadati > Pseudomonadota > Gammaproteobacteria > Pseudomonadales > Pseudomonadaceae > Pseudomonas > Pseudomonas sp. JDS28PS106. The sequence goes on from NZ_JBAJGT010000016.1 coordinate 55,182, forward strand.
GGATAGAACAGCATGGAGCTGCAGCCTGTGAGGCTGAGGAACAGGGTCAGGATACTGATCAGCTTCAATTCATGTTCCTAGTTGTCGCGGAGTGCAAGCCCTAGTAGGAGCGGATTTATCCGCGAATGCAGTGCCAAGGCAGACACAGCCGTAGCAGCTGTACCGACGCTTCGCGGCTGAAGCCGCTCCTACCCCTCCCACCAGAGGTGCGGTGTGCAACCGCGGCTCAAAGGATATTCGAATAATCCGCCTCGATCCGGTCCAGGCTCAGATGGTTGAGGAAGTTGGAGAAGCACATCCACGCCGACAGCGCGTTCATGTCGCGGAATTGGTCCGGCAGGTATTTGGGCGGGTCCACCAGTCCTTCGTCCACCAGCTGGCGCAGTGTGCGCATGTCTTCCAGCGTGGTCTTGCCGCAGAACAGCAGTGGCACCTGCTCCAGCTTGCCTTTGCGCACGGCGAGCTGAATGTAGTTGTAAACCATGATGAAGCCTTTGAGGTAGGACAAGTCCTTGGTAAAAGGCAGCCCATTGGGCACCGAGCCGCGGAACACGCGACTGGCGTTGCCATAGCTTTCCGGCATGCCGAAACCTTGCTCGCGGTAGAACTCGAACACCTGGAGAAAATCGGCGCCCTCCTCGGCCATGTGGATGGCCCGGGTCCGGTTGGTCAGCTTGCGCAGCCGGCTGGGATAGGACGCAAAGGCAATGACTTCCATGAGAATCGCCAGTCCTTCCTGAGTGACCGTCGACGAGGGCGGCCCTTTGGACAGAAAGGTGCAGATCGGCTGGTTCTGGCCGTTGAGCGTGGTGCCCACGTGAACCAGCCCCTCGTGGACCTCCAGGGCGCGGACGTCCCGCTCGTTGAACATCGCGTCGCTGCGGATCTTGATGTAGTCGGCACCCGCTGCCGCGTCGGCGACGATACCGTCGGACTCGAACACCCGAATGGTTTCCTCGGCCTCGCCGAACACTCGGTTCAAGCGACTCTGCAGCAGGGCCACCGCATCCTTGGCGGTCAGTTCCTTGGGCTCATCCTTGAGATCGCCGCGACCGGCAATGTTGTTCAGATAGTCCGAAAGCATGAGGCCCAGGTCAGCCAGCGTCGGATCACCGGCGTGGAAGGCGTCGGATGCGGCGCCGTACAGCTCCTGGGAAATCAGCCCGAAATCCGCCGTGCCACGCGCTTCGAGCATCCGCACCACCATGCGGTACTCCTTGCACATGCGACGCATGATCTGTCCGACCGGGTTGAACTGACCCAGCTGCCGGGTGATATCACGCTCGATGTTCTGGAATTCCTGCTTGAGGTTGCTGGAGTCGAACCCCAGCGGGCGGCTTTCGTAATAGGCGCGGTCCACGACCGGCAAGGCCTTGCCCTTGGCGGCCAGGAACTCGTTGCGGACGTTTTCGTCCCATTTGACGGCATCCAGTACCCGGATCGGCGTCTGCGCCGCGACGATCCGGTCCGATAAAGCACGAATTGTCTGCTGGTACTCGTCCACCCGTTACTCCTTGGCTGGCAGGCTGTCGCCCTGATCCCGCGGGGGCGCCCCCAGCACCAGCCGCAACTGGCGCGTGAGGATATTCAGATTTTCGTCGTCGGCCTGATGATGGGGGCCGTGAAGCAGGCCCTGATATTCCATCCGACGGATGAGCCCCGTCAACACCTGCGCATCCTGCCAGGACTGGTCCGAGCCGATGACCTGGAAAAACTGACAACTGCCCTGCAGGAGAATTTCCTGATGGGCCATGACCAGCGGCGCCAGACGCGGATTGACCAGCGCTTCCTGATGAAAGGCGTGCTCGGCGACCAGATAATCGCGACGGGTCTGTAGCTGATGGCGGATGTACTCCATCGTCATGCGGGCAATGTCGTCGGCCAGCCGGACGCGATCCGCCGGACTGCCGGAGCTGCGCCGCATCAGATCGAGGAGAATGACTTCGGTGTTCTGCCAGAGCCTGGCCATGTAGACGGCACTGCGCTGGACGTATTGGGCGAAGGCATCGGTGAGCAGGTCATCGATGTCCTTGAAGTAGTAAGTGGTCGCGGACAAGGGCACACTGGCCTCGGCGGCGACGGCTCGATGCCGCACGGCCCGGACCCCATCGCGGATCACGATTCGCATGGCGGCGTCGAGAATCTGCTGGCGTCGCTGCTCGCTTCTCTCGCGTATGGCCTTGCGGCCTTGAAACCTGACACTTTTGGCAACTGCCGTAGCAACACCGGCGGCGCCTTCTTGCGCGATTTTCACGTTCAAAATCCCTTGAATCGTCGGATCGGTGGCACAAAAAAGCCGCCCTCGAAGGGCGGCTTTCGTACAGCCTGTTACGCCTGCGGACGCATGTGCGGGAACAGAATCACGTCGCGAATCGAAGGCGCGTCGGTCAGCAGCATTACCAGACGGTCAATACCGATGCCTTCGCCCGCCGTCGGCGGCATGCCGTATTCCAGGGCGCGAACGAAGTCGGCGTCGTAGTGCATGGCTTCGTCATCACCGGCGTCCTTCTCGGCCACCTGGGCCTGGAAGCGCTCGGCCTGATCTTCGGCATCGTTGAGCTCGGAGTAGGCGTTGGCGATTTCGCGGCCGCCGATGAACAGCTCGAAACGATCGGTGACGTTGGGGTTCTCGTCGTTGCGACGGGCCAGCGGCGACACTTCGAACGGGTACTGGGTGATGAAGTGCGGCTGCTCCAGCTTGTGCTCGACCAGTTCTTCGAAAATCATCACCTGCAGCTTGCCCAGACCTTCGTGGCCCAGCACCTTGGCGCCGGCCTTCTTGGCGATGGCGCGTGCAGTGTCGAGGTCTTCCAGGTCCGCAGCGCTGATGTCCGGGTTGTACTTGAGGATCGAGTCGAACACCGACAGGCGCACAAACGGCTCGCCGAAGTGGAAGACCTTGCCCTGGTACGGCACGTCGGTGGTACCCAGCACCAGTTGAGCCAGTTCGCGGAACAGCTCTTCGGTGAGGTCCATGTTGTCTTCGTAGTCCGCGTAGGCCTGGTAGAACTCAAGCATCGTGAACTCGGGGTTGTGACGGGTCGAGACGCCCTCGTTGCGGAAGTTGCGGTTGATCTCGAAGACTTTCTCGAAGCCGCCCACCACCAGACGCTTGAGGTACAGCTCCGGCGCGATGCGCAGGAACATTTCCATGTCCAGCGCGTTGTGGTGCGTTTCGAAAGGCTTGGCCGCCGCGCCGCCGGGAATGGTCTGCAGCATCGGGGTCTCGACTTCCAGGAAATCGCGCTTCATCAGGAAGCTGCGGATGTGCGCGATGACCTGCGAACGCACGCGGAAAGTGTGGCGCACGTCCTCGTTGACGATCAGGTCGACATAACGCTGGCGGTAGCGCTGCTCGGTGTCGGTCAGACCGTGGTGCTTGTCGGGCAGCGGACGCAGCGACTTGGTCAGCAGGCGCACGCTGGTCATCTCGACGTACAGGTCACCCTTGCCGGAGCGGGCCAGGGTGCCCTCGGCGGCGATGATGTCGCCCAGGTCCCAGGTCTTGACGGCCGCCAGGGTTTCTTCCGGCAGCGTCTTGCGGTTGACGTAGACCTGGATGCGACCGGTCATGTCCTGAATGACCATGAACGAGCCACGGTTGAGCATGATGCGACCGGCAACCTTGACCGGAATCGCCGCTTCGGCCAGTTCTTCCTTGGTCTTGTCGGCGTACTGCTTCTGCAGGTCGTTGCAGTAGCTGTCACGGCGGAAGTCGTTCGGGAAGGCCTGCCCCTTGGCGCGCTCGTCAGCAAGCTTTTCCTTGCGCAGGGCGATCAGGGTGTTTTCTTCCTGTTGCAGGGCTTGCGGGTCGAGTTGTTGGTCGCTCATGTCTTTAGAAATTCCATCACAGGTTCGTTGCCCCCGGTCATGGCCGGGGTTCGCGGGCAAGGCGGAATCACCGCCCCGGACGCCGTTGCGGGATCGTGATCGATCCCGCAACGCATGCCTTACAGCCCTTGCTTGAGGCTTGCCACCAGGTATTCGTCGATGTCGCCGTCGAGCACCTTGTCGCAATCGCTGCGCTCGATATTGGTCCGCAGGTCCTTGATGCGCGAGGCATCCAGCACGTAGGAGCGGATCTGGTGCCCCCAGCCGATATCGGACTTGGAATCTTCCAGCGCCTGGGACGCGGCGTTGCGCTTCTGCATCTCCTGCTCGTACAACTTGGCCCGCAGCATTTTCATGGCGGTGTCCTTGTTCGCGTGCTGGGAGCGCTCGTTCTGGCAGCTCACCACGGTGTTGGTCGGAACGTGGGTGATACGCACCGCCGAGTCGGTGGTGTTGACGTGCTGACCACCGGCACCCGAAGAGCGGTAGGTGTCGATGCGCAGATCGGACGGGTTGATATCAATCTCGATGTTATCGTCGATTTCAGGCGACACGAACACCGCCGAGAACGAGGTGTGGCGGCGCGCGCCAGAGTCGAACGGGCTCTTGCGCACCAGACGGTGTACGCCGATTTCGGTACGCAGCCAGCCAAAGGCGTATTCGCCCTTGATGTGCACGGTCGCGCCCTTGATCCCGGCAACTTCGCCGGCCGACAGCTCCATGATGGTCGCGTCGAAACCGCGCTTGTCGGCCCAGCGCAGGTACATGCGCAGCAGGATGTTGGCCCAGTCCTGCGCTTCGGTACCGCCGGAACCGGCCTGGATGTCCAGGTAGGCGTTATTGGGGTCCATATCACCGCTGAACATGCGGCGGAATTCCAGCTTCTCCAGCAGCTCGCGCAGGCGCTCGACTTCGGCGGCGACGTCATCGACGGCGGCCTGGTCTTCTTCCTCGGCGGACATCAGCAGAAGATCCCTGGCGTCGGCCAGGCCGGACTTCATGTCGTCGAGGGTATCGACGATCTGCGCCAGCAAGGCGCGTTCACGGCCAAGGTTCTGGGCGTACTCGGGATTGTTCCAGACAGCCGGATCTTCGAGCTCGCGGTTCACTTCGGTCAGACGATCACTCTTGTGATCGTAGTCAAAGATACCCCCGAATGGTTTCGGAGCGCTCGGACAGGTCCTTGATGCTGTTTAGGATCGGGTTGATTTCCATGGTGGGCAGCACTCGCAGGCGAAAATTTCAAAGCCGACGAGTATACCCCAGGGACGAGCACGAAAGCAGCCCGTTGGGCAGCCTCGTTGTAAATCCTTCTTGACAGCCCTTACCCGCCGATCTGCACCTGATTGCGCCCATTGTGCTTGGCCTGGTACAGGCCCTTGTCGGCGGCGAGGATCAGCTGGCGGCAGGGAGTACCCGGCTGGGGCGTCATGGTTGCCACGCCGATGCTGACGGTCAGCGTCGAGCCCGGCTCCGGCGAGGTATGGGCAATGTTGAGGGCAATGATGCTCTGGCGCAGCTTCTCCGCCAGCAGACGCACACCGCCCGGCGAAGTGCTGGGCAGGACCATGGCGAATTCCTCGCCGCCGTAGCGTGCCGGCAGGTCGGAAGGACGGCTGCAATTGGCGCGTATCGCCTGGGCGACCTGGCGCAGCGCTTCGTCACCCTCCAGGTGACCGAAACCGTCGTTGTACGCCTTGAAGTAGTCGACATCGATCATCATCAGCGACAGCTGGGTCTGCTCACGACTGGCTCGCCGCCATTCCAGCTCCAGGTATTCGTCGAAATGCCGGCGGTTCGACAAGCCGGTCAGGCCATCGGAATTCATCAGGCGTTGCAGTACCAGATTGGTGTCGAGCAGCTGCTGCTGGCTGACCCGCAGCGCGCGATAGGCTTCGTCGCGTTGTAGCAGGGTCATGTACGAACGCGAGTGGTAGCGGATGCGCGCCACCAGCTCGATGGTGTCGGGCAGCTTGACCAGATAATCGTTGGCGCCGGCGGCGAACGCCGCGCTCTTGATCAGCGGGTCTTCCTTGGTGGAAAGCACGATGATCGGAATGTCGCGGGTTAGCGGGTTGTTGCGGTATTCGCGCACCAGGGTCAGACCGTCCAGGCCCGGCATCACCAGGTCCTGAAGAATCACCGTCGGTTTGATCCGCACCGCCTGTTCGATGGCCTGGTGCGGGTCGGCGCAGAAGTGGAAGTCGATGTTCAACTCGCTGGCCAGTCCACGACGGACTGCCTCACCGATCATGGCCTGGTCGTCGACCAGCAATACCATGGCCGACTCGGTGTCCGGGGCCTTGAGTTCATCGAACTGCAAATCTTGCATGAAGCGTCTCCTGGTCACCGACGGCAGGTGAATTCACCTGGAAATTCATTGAGCGAATACCTCGATCAGACGAGGTGCAATAGTGGTCAGCGGTTTGATCTCGACAGCCGCATCAATAGCAGCGGCCGCCTTCGGCATGCCGTAGACGGCGGAACTCGCCTCATCCTGGGCGATGGTCAGAAAGCCTTGGCCGCGCATGGCCTTGAGCCCCCGCGCGCCGTCGCGCCCCATGCCGGTCAGCAGCACGCCGACCGCGTCACCGGTCCAATAACGCGCCACGCTTTCGAAAAATACATCGATGGAAGGCCGGTAGATTTCCTCCACCGGCTCGGCCGTGTACGCGAGAGTACCGTTTTTCAGCAACCGGATGTGATGATTGGTACCGGCCAGCAGGACGGTGCCGGGCTGCGGCTGCTCGCCTTCACGCGCCAGGCGCACCGGCAGACCGGATACCGTTGCCAGCCATTCGGCCATGCCCGCGGCGAAAATCTGGTCGACATGCTGCACCAGAACGATCGCTGGCGCAAAACTGACGGGCAGGTCGCGCAGCAGGATCTCCAGCGCCGCCGGCCCGCCGGCGGAGGAACCGATGGCAACCAGCTTGCTGCGCCTGGGCGCGGCGCGGGTGGTCGGCGAGATGCTGGTGCCGGGGCCGGTGCGCTGGCCGATCAGCCAGTGGATATTGAGGATCTTGCGCAGCAAGGGCGCCGCGGCTTCCCGCGGATCGCCAGCGCCGATCGCAGGCGTGTCGACGACGTCGAGCGCACCATGGCCCATGGCTTCGAAAACCCGGTGTACGTTCTGCTCGCGGTCGACCGTTACCAGCACGATCGCGCAGGGTGTGGCGGCCATGATCTGGCGGGTCGCTTCGACCCCGTCCATGATCGGCATGATCAGATCCATCAGGATCAGGTCGGGTGTCTGCTGCGCGCACTGGGCCACCGCCTCGGCCCCGTTGCGCGCCACCCACACGATCTGATGCGCCGGTTCGAACGCCAGCGCCCGGCGCAGCGCTTCGACCGCCATGGGCATGTCGTTGACGATGGCTATTTTCATCCGTGAGCGTCTCCGATCAATTCAACGACCGCATCGAGCAAGGCGTCGTCATGGAAACTCGCCTTGGCGAGGTAATAGTCCGCCCCGGCGTCCAGTCCCCGACGCCGGTCCTCCTCACGATCTTTGTAGGAGACGACCATGACCGGCAGCGACTGCAAGCGGGTATCGCGGCGTAGCAGGGTCACCAGTTCGATGCCGTCCATGCGCGGCATGTCGATATCGGTGATCAGCAGGTCGAAGTCTTCGGCTCGCAGCGCATTCCAGCCATCCATTCCGTCGACCGCCACCGCAACCTCGTAGCCGCGACTCACCAGCAACTTGCGCTCCAATTCGCGGACCGTCAATGAGTCATCGACCACCAGCACCCGCTTGCGCGCCATCGAACCGGCGCCTTGCCGGTCGCGCCGGTCGATGCGCTCCAGGCGCCCGGTGTTCAGCAGCTTCTCCACCGAGCGCAACATGTCCTCGACGTCGATGATCAGCACCACCGAGCCGTCGTCGAGCAAGGCCCCTGCCGAAACGTCCTGGATCTTGCCCAGCCGCGCATCCAGCGGCATGACCACCAGGGTGCGCTCGCCAATGAACCGCTCCACCGCCACGCCATACACCGCATCCCGCTCGCGGATGACCACGACCTTGAGCGCCGCGTCCGGGTTCTGGCCGGGTGGACGGTTCAACAGCTGACTGGCCGAGACCAGCCCGACATGACGCTGGTCATGCCAGAAGTGCTGGCGCCCTTCCAGTTGCACGATGTCCTCGGGTTGCAGGTCCAGCATGTGATCGATATGAGCCAGCGGGAACGCATAGGCTTCGCCGCCGACCTCCACGACCAGACTGCGCACCACCGACAGCGTCAGCGGCAGCTCGATCCGGAAACGGCTGCCCGCGCCCGGCCGGTGCTGGAGCGTGACGCTGCCGTGCATCTGCCGGACCATGTGCTGCACCGCATCGAGCCCCACGCCTCGCCCGGATATTTGAGTGACCTTGTCACGCAGGCTGAAGCCGGGCAGGAACAGGAAGCTCAACAGCTCCTCCTCGCTCAACTGCGCGGCGGTTTCGGCGGGCGAAAGGCCTCGTTCGATGATGCCGCGTCGCAAGCGCTCCAGGTCAACGCCATTGCCGTCGTCGCTCAGCTCGACCACCAGCAGCCCGGCCTGATGCGAGGCGTGCAGATGAATCAGCCCTTCCGGAGCCTTGCCCCGCTCGATCCTCTGCTGCGGCAGTTCGATGCCGTGATCCACGGCATTGCGCAGCAGGTGCGTCAGCGGCGCTTCGAGCTTTTCCAGGACGTCACGATCGACCTGGGTCTTCTCGCCCTCAATCTGCAAGCGCACCTGCTTGTCCAGCTCGCGACCCAGGTCACGCACCATGCGTGCCTGCCCGCCCAGTACATCGGCGAACGGCCGCATGCGGCAGGCCAGCGCGGTATCGTAAAGAAGCTGGGCGCGTTGCCCGGACTGCCAACCGAACTCGTCCAGTTCGGCGGCCTGCTGGACCAGCATCTGCTGCGCCTGGGACAACAGACTGCGTGCGTCATCCAGTGCCTTGCGGGCGTCGCCGTCCAGGCCGGCTTCATCCAGGGTGGCGCCGAGCGCCTCAAGAGCGCGATCACTGCCGATCTGCAAGCGCTTGAGACGCTGCATGCCCGCCAGCAAGGGCTTGATGCGCTGGGTTTCGACCAGCGCCTTGCTGGACAGGTCCAGCAGGCCATTGAGCCTTTCCGCTGTCACCCGCAGCACGCGCTCGGTGGTGTCGCCGGCGCGCCGTTCGGGCAGCCGCGGCTGGGGGGCCTCGCCAGCGGGAGCCAGCGCCGGCTCGCTCTTGTCAGGCTGTGCCAGCGGCAGGGTTACCTCCGGCGCTTGCTCAGGGAGCGGCGCCGTCGCTGACGGAACGTCGAAAGCCGCAGGTGAGGCCGGCTCGGCGAATGGCATCGTCACCGAACGCGCGGCACCGGCGCCCGAAGCGAGCAAGGTTTCCAGCCGCTGTACGTAAGCCTCGACATCGCTCTGGCTGACCGGGTTGTCACCGGGTGTGGCGATGCGCATCAACAGGTCGGTGCCGAACAGCAGCGCGTCGATATGCTCAGGCTGCAACAACAGGCGGCCGTCCTGGGCGCTGACCAGACAGTCTTCCATGACATGGGCGACGCTCACGCCGGCATCCACGCCCACGATCCGCGCCGCGCCCTTGAGCGAGTGGGCCGCGCGCATGCAGGCTTCGAGCTGGTCGGCCAGAGTCGGGCTGCGTTCGAGTGCCAGCAGGCCGGCGCTCAAGACCTGGGTCTGGGCTTCGGCTTCCAGCTTGAACAGCTCGAACAGCGAGGCGTCGCGCATCTGATCCGGTGTCATGTGAGGCTCCGGTAAACGGCCGACAGCAGTTCCTGCTCATCCAGCAGACGCAGACTGCGATCTTTCCACTGCAGCACGCCGCGGGTGAACCGGGCGTTGGCGTGGGTGCCGGACGTCGAAGCATTGTCCAGCACCCGCTCTTCCATGCGGTGAATGCCTTCGACTTCGTCCACAGGAACGACCACCGGCCCGCCCTCCGCCGCCAGGATCAGCATGCGCGCCACGATCCGTGTCGAAGTCGACGCCACCGGCTGGCTGTCCAGCCCGAGCAGTTCGACCAGGGAAATACAGGCGACCAGCGCTCCGCGCACATTGGCCACGCCAAGCAAGGCGCGGGAACGCTGGTGCGGAAGCGAATGAATGGCTTGTAGTGGCGCGACCTCCGACAGGCAGCGGGTCGCAAGGCCCAGCCATTCTTCGCCGAGGCGAAACACCAGGATCGAGCGGGTCTTGAGATCGCGCGCAAGCTCGGTGACCTGTATCTGGTCGCGCAGGTCCTGGACCAGCGCATAGCGATCCAGCAAGCGCGTAGCAGCGGCCGAGTACACCGCGCAGTTGCGGCAATGAATATGCTCCGGCAGCAGCGGGCACGAACGATCACCGTGGACGCCGATGCGGTTCCAGCAATCGTCGATGACGTCGTCGGCGTCGCGGTTCAGGCTGTAGAGGCTGGAGGACTCATTCATCGCTCGGTTCCTTGCCGATCTGCGCCACGCGCGGCCCGTTCCTGCAAGCGCCGCGCGCCTGCCACGTCTCCCTGTGCCGCCAGCAACGCGGCCAGCTGTGCGAGCGACTCGACATGCTGCGGCTGCAAGTACAGCGCTTTGCGGTAGAAACCTTGCGCCTGCGCGGCCTGTCCGTCCACTTCGGCGAGCAGACCCAGCCAGTAGAACACCTGGGCGACTGGCTCATGTGTGTGCAGATAGCGCTCGCACGCCGAGCGCGCTTCGGCGCTGCGACCTTCATTGGCGAACCGCGCGATACTCGCCAGCAGCTCGGCCGCCTCGCCCCCGTCGCTGGACGCCGGCCTGTTCGGGATACGCGGGGTCGGCGTGCCAAGGCGCGGGACAGGATGCGACGCCGGGCGCGACACCGGGCGCGGCACCTCGATGGGGGCTTTCAGTCGTCGCTGGGCCGTGGCGGCACTTGGCGCGGCCGCCACCTGCGCGCTTTCCACGGGCGCATGGCGGAAGGCGAAGGATTGAGACACGCCAATGGAGCGCATACCGATGCCTGCCAGCAGACTGCCTTCTGCGGGACCGATGAACAGCACTCCGTCGTTCAAAGTCAGGCGCTTGAGCACTTCGAACACATGCTTCTGGGTCGGCTGATCGAAATAGATGACCAGATTTCGGCAGAACACGAAGTCGTAGCTGGCGCGAGCCAGCAGGTTCGGATCGAGCAGGTTGCTCGGCTGGAAATCCACGCGCTCGCGAACCCGCTCGGCAATCTGATAGCCCTGCTCACCTTGTGTGAAATAGCGATCGCGATAGCCGATATCGGCTCCCCGGAACGAGTTTTTTCCATACAGGCCGCGTCTGGCGCGTTCGATGGACAAAGGGCTGATGTCCATGGCGTCGATCTTGAACTGGCCGGCTGCGAGTCCGGCGTCGAACAAGGCCATTGCAATCGAGTACGGCTCTTCGCCGGTCGAGCACGGCAGGCTGAGGATTCGCAGCGGCCGCGCGCCGGCGAGCGAGGCCAGGCGCGCATTCGCCAGTCTGCCGAGGGTGACGAAGGATTCGGCGTAACGGAAAAACCAGGTTTCCGGCACGATCACCGCTTCGATCAGGGCCTGCTGTTCCTGCGCCGAGCTGATCAGCAGCTGCCAGTAGGCGTCACTGTCCGCTGCGCCGGATGCGGCCGCCCGCTGGCGCAGTGCTCGTTCGACGATGGCTTCGCCGACCGATGCGACATCCAGGCCGATGCGTTCCTTGAGGAATCCGAAGAAGCGCGCGTCGTCGCTCACCGCGCATCCTCCAGTCGCTCAAGATCGATGGGCGTGACCGGATACAGAAGCTCGCGAACCGGCTCGCTGAGCAACTCCTGCACGTCGATCCATTGCAACAGGCCCAGGGCGTCTTCGCGAACCGGCCCAAGGTAGGGAGCCAGCCGGTTGTCGAGTCCGTATTCCTTGAAATCGCTGGCCGGGCAACGCAGGGTTTCGGTCACTTGCTCCAGAATCAGGCCCAGCAACTGCGCCGGATGCCGGTCATCGTGGCGATAGTTGACCAGCACCATACGCGTGCTGGTGCGCGGTTGCGCAGGCACACCGGAGTTCAAGGCACTGATGTCGATCACCGGAACGATTTCGCCACGATGCGCAAAGATACCCGCGACCCAGTCCGGCGCCTGCGCGATGGCCTTGAGTCGGCGACGCGGCAGGATTTCCACGATCTCGGTCGCCTCCAGCGCGTAGCGCTCCTCGCCAATGCGAAACAGCAGAAACAGCTTGTCGCGGACCCGCACGGGCCCGGCGCTTTTCGCCAGATGATCGATCATCCGCTGGCTCAGACTTTGAAGCGCGAGACGCCGCCGCGCAGTCCGGCCGCGACCTGGCTCAGCTCATCGATGGCGGAGCTGGCCTGACGCAGCGAGTCCACTGTCTGGCTGCTGGCGTCGGCCAGTTGCACCAGCGCCTGATTGATCTGTTCGGCACCGGTGGCCTGGGCCTGCATACCTTCGTTGACCATCAACACCCGCGGTGCCAGCGCCTGGACCTGATGAATGATCTGCGACAACTGCTCGCCCACCTGAGTGACCTCGAACATTCCGCGCCGTACTTCTTCGGAGAACTTGTCCATGCCCATGACCCCGGCCGATACCGCCGACTGAATCTCGCGCACCATCTGCTCGATATCGTAAGTGGCGACCGCGGTCTGATCGGCCAGACGGCGCACTTCGGTGGCCACTACCGCAAACCCACGACCGTACTCGCCGGCCTTCTCTGCTTCGATGGCGGCGTTGAGCGACAGCAGGTTGGTCTGGTCGGCGACCTTGACGATGGTCACCACCACCTGATTGATGTTGCCGGCCTTCTCGTTGAGGATCGCCAGCTTGGCGTTGACCAGATCGGCGGCGCCCATGACCTGATGCATGGTGTCTTCCATGCGCGCCAGGCCTTGCTGGCCGGAGCCGGCGAGGATCGAGGCCTGGTCAGCCGCGTTGGTGACTTCGGTCATGGTGCGTACCAGATCCCGCGAGGTCGCGGCGATCTCGCGGGATGTCGCGCCGATTTCAGTGGTGGTCGCGGCCGTCTCGGTCGCCGTCGCCTGCTGCTGACGCGACGTTGCAGCGATTTCCGTCACCGAGGTGGTGACCTGCACGGAGGAGCGCTGCGCCTGGGCCACCAGCGCATTGAGATCGGTCATCATGTCGTTGAAGCCAGTCTCCACCGCATTGAATTCGTCATTGCGGTCCAGCTTCAGGCGCGAGCTGAGGTCGCCGGTTCGCATCACACCCAGGATTCGCACGATCAGCTCCATGGGCGCGATGATCGAACGCATCAGCAGCAGGCCGCACGTCCCGGCGGCCAGCACCGCCAAGAGCAGGGAAATCACCATGCTGATCTTGGCGCCGAGCACAGCGTTGACGATGTTCTGGCTGGCACTGTCGGCCAGTTGCTTGTTGGCGACGATGATGTCGTTGAGCTGGCGACGCCCCTCGGACCAGACCGGGTTGACCTGCTCGTAGAATTCGGCGCGCGCGACCGGGTAATCGCCCCGTTCATAGGCGGCATGAACCTCGGCCAGCAATCTGGAGTAGGCCTCGCGGCGCTTCTCGAAGGCGGCGAAATTGGCCCGGTCGGATTCGTCGAAAATCGACTGTTTGTAGCCGTCGATCTGCGTTTGCAGATTCTCTTCGAAACCGGCGAACTGTTCCTTTTCCTGCGCGGTAAGGGGACGCGCTTTGCCTTCGCCGATCAGCTCCAAGGTGCGAATGTAACTTTCGCCCCAGGCGCTGCGCACCAGCGTGCTGTAGTAGACGCCGGGCAATGCGTCCTGGCGGACCTGTTCTCCGCTGGATTCGATGGACAACAAGCGCGAGTAGGAAACGACCACCATCAGCAGCATGATTGCGATGATGACGGCAAAGCTCGCCAGAATCCGTTGGCGCAGGGTCCAGTTCTTCACAGTCAGCCCTCAAGAGTTCAACGACGGCCAGAGCCGTGTTCAAGAAGCGGACCGACGAGCGGTCCCGGCGGCGGGAGTATAGCCCAGCCGCCCAAGCAAAAGCGTTGCGTCTCACCCGTCATGGAAAAGCGAGTCGGCGCGCGATGGCGTGTAGAGGGGATATCGGCAGCGATCGCAGAAACATCACTGCCCGGCAGGAGTGTTCCCTCTCGTAGGAGCCAGCTTGCTGGCGATTCTTGATACCTGCCAACCGTCCGCTCTTGCTGCCGCTGCGCGGCAGATCGCCAGCAAGCTGGCTCCTACACGGGATACATGCCTCAGGCGTTGCGCACCTGGTTTTCCAGTTCGGCCTTGAGTCCCGGTTCCAGTTTGAGCTGGCGGGCCAGTTCGTCCAGATAGGCGCGTTCCATGAAATGCTCTTGATCCACCAGCATGACACTGGCGATGTACATTTCGGCGGCGATTTCCGGGGTGCGCGCGGCGCGAGCCACTTCCGCTGGGTCCAGCGGCTTGTTCAGTTCGGCATGCAGCCACTGCTGCAAATCCTGGTCGGTGCCCATCCTGGAAAACTCGCCTTCGATTAATTCACGCTCGCGCTCGTCGACATGACCGTCAGCCTTGGCCGCCGCGACCAGTGCCCGCAGAATCGCCTCGCTGTGGACTTCAGCTTCGGTTTCCGGCAACCGGTCGATGGTCTGGGGTTCGGTGCGACCGGCCTGCCCCTGACTCGCCTGCCAGTTCTCGAAGGCTTTGTAGGCCAGTACGCCCAGGGCCGCCAGCCCGCCATAGGTCAACGCCTTGCCGCCCATGCCGCGCGCGCCCTTGCCCCTGAGCAGACTCATCGCGCCGGCCGCCAGTGCGCCGCCGCCCGCTCCCGACAGCAGACCGCCCAGCCCGCCACTCGAGGTCTTGCCGCCGGCCAGCAGGCTGCTCAGCCCACCGACCAGCGAATCGTTGCCGGACGACCGCTTGCCCGGCTTTGCGCTGACCTTGTCTTGCAGCATGGACTGTCCGGACTTGAGCAGTTGATCCAGTAAGCCGCGCGTATTCATAAGAAACCTCCACAAAGTTTGTCAGATGATTCATTGACCGGCAGCGTAAGGAATATTTTCCAGCGTACGACAAAGGGTGTGATTCGGAATGTTGCGGGCTGCGACCGACAATCGTACGTCGCTACCCATTCCCCAACGGCACTAAACATCGGACAATGCCTGTCGACCACTTATATGTACCGTATCCTTTTGCGACCTATTCGTATGAATGTCTTACGTTCGCAGCGTATTTCTACGGGAGCTGATCTGAAGTGAGTCCGCAGAACGGGTTTCCGGCCGGCGACAGCGAGGCGGCCAGGATCATCAGGGCCAGGGACTGGAGCCGGACATCGCTGGGGCCTCGAGAGCTCTGGCCGTCATCCCTGAAAGTCGCGCTCAACCTGATCCTCAATTCGCCGGACTCCATGTATCTGGTGTGGGGTCCGGAGCTGCTCTTTTTCTATAACGATGCCTACGCCCCGATATTAGGCCCCCGCCTGTCGCGGGCCATCGGCGCCCGGCTTCCCGAACTGTGGTCGGACGTCTGGGATCAAGTGGCCCCCATGGTCGACGACGCGCTGGCCGGCAAGCCCTTCCAGTGTGTCGACCTGCCCCTGACCATGGCCCGCTATGGCGAAATTGAGCAGACCTGGTGGTCGTTTTCGTTTTCCCCGTTGTACGACGAACAGGACTGCATCGTCGGCATGTTCTGCAGCACCAACGAAACGACCCAGCATGTGCTCAATCGCCAGGCGCTGGACGCCAGCGAGCACAAGCGGCTGCGACTGATCGACGACCTCATGAATCTTGAGCGTCGTCAGGCCGCCATGCTGGCCCAGCGCACCGTCGAACTGGATACCTTCTGGCAGATATCACCGGATCTTCTGGCGATGATCGATTTCAACGGTATCTTTCTGCGGGTCAACCCGGCCTGGAGTACGGTACTGGGACGTGATCCCCGCGAGCTGATCGGGACCTCGATCCTTGATCTGGTGCATCCCGACGACCGCGCCAGCACTCAGGGGGCGCTGGAGCACGCGACCGGGCAGGTACTGCCGCTGTTCGAAAACCGCTACCTGCACGCCGACGGCACCTGGCGCTGGATCGGCTGGACCGCCGCGCCGGGCAACGGAATGATTTTCGGTCTGGGCAAGCACATGACCCATGAAAAGCAACGCTCCGAAGCGCTGCGGGCTACCGAGGAAGCTCTGCGCCAATCGCAGAAGATGGAAGCCGTCGGCCAGCTCACCGGCGGACTTGCTCATGACTTCAACAACCTGCTGATGGGCGTCTCCGGCAATATCGAATTGCTGCAGAGCCGGGTCAATCAGGGTCGTTTCACCGAGTTGGGCCGCTACATCGGTGCGGCACTGGAAGGCTCGCGGCGTGCCGCTTCGCTGACCCATCGTCTGCTGGCGTTCTCGCGTCGTCAGACGCTGGCGCCCAAGCCGACCGACGTCGATGAGCTGGTGCAAGGCATGGAAGAGCTGATTCGCGGTACGGTCGGCCCGGCCATCGACATGCGTGTCAACGGCACCCCCGGCCTGTGGGCCACCATGGTCGATCCTCACCAGTTGGAAAATGCCCTGCTCAATCTGTGCATCAACGCCCGGGACGCCATGCCGGACGGCGGCCGTCTGCGGATCGAAACCAGCAACCTGCGGCTGGACGCAAGCGCTGCCCAGAAACTGCAACTGACGCCCGGCCGCTACGTGGCCCTGTCGGTGGCCGATACCGGCACCGGAATGTCGCCGGACGTGGTCAGCCGTGCCTTCGATCCATTTTTCACCACCAAGCCCATCGGCATGGGGACGGGCCTGGGCCTGTCGATGATTTATGGTTTTGCCCGGCAGTCAGGCGGCGGTGTGAGCATCATTTCGAGCCTCGGGCGCGGCAGCGAAGTCCGGATCTTTCTGCCCATGCTGGACGAGAGGGTTCTGTGCAGCGATGCCGACGCTGCCGATGAGCCTTTGATCGCCAAGGCGGCCGGCGGCGAGACGGTTCTGGTGGTGGACGATGAGCCGGCCGTGCGCTCGCTGATTTCCGAGGTGTTGTCAGAGCTGGGCTGTCGGGTACTGGAAGCCGAGCATGGGGCCGCGGCCCTCGTCATCCTGCAATCGGACGCGACCATCGATCTGTTGATTTCCGACGTCGGCCTGCCCGGCGGCATGAATGGCCGGCAACTGGCGGATGCCGCACGGCTGCTGCGCGCAGATCTGAAAGTATTGTTCGTGACCGGTTACGCCGAGAACGCAGCATTGGGTGACGGCGTGCTGGAACCGGGCATGCACATATTGCCCAAACCCTTTTCCATCGCGGCGCTGAACGCCAGGGTGACCGGACTGCTGGATGGCCCGGCCACGTAACCGTAGGAGCCAGCTTGCTGGCGATAAACCTATCGCCAGCAAGCTGGCTCCTACAGCATCAATCCCGAAGATCGGACTCGTGGATCGGTTGGTCGCGGTGTGTGGCGCGCTGGTACTGCGCAGGCCAGGTCGCCTTGCGACCGCCCAGGTCGTCGTCGGCGTGCAGTGCCCAGTAAGGATCGCGCAACAGTTCGCGGGCCAGCAGGATGATGTCGGCCTGGCCGGTGCGCAGGATATGCTCGGCTTGTGCCGGTTCGGTGATCATCCCGACTGTGCCGGTCGCAATGCCTGACTCCTTGCGAACGCGTTCGGCGAAACGAGTCTGGTAACCGGGGCCAACCGGGATTTCCGCATTGGCCGCGGTACCGCCCGAGGACACATCGACCAGGTCCGCGCCCAAGGCCCTGAGGCGACGGGCTAGCTCCACGGTCTCGTCCGGGTTCCAGCCGTCTTCGACCCAGTCGGTCGCCGACACGCGTACGAACACTGGCAGTTCGTCTGGCCAGATATCACGGATCGCCTCGGTGACCTGCAAGGTCAGGCGGATACGGTTCTCGAAGGAGCCGCCGTATTGATCGGTGCGCTGGTTGCTCAGTGGCGACAGGAACTGGTGCAGCAGATAACCGTGGGCGGCATGCACTTCAACCACCTTGAAGCCCGCGATCAGGGAGCGACGCGCGGCATCCACGAACGCCTGGACGATACCCTGGATCTGACCTTCGCTCAGCTGGGTCGGCACGGTGTGCTGGGGATCGAAAGCGATGGCCGAGGGACCGACCGGCGTCCAGCCGCCTTCGCTGTGCGGCACGCTGCCGTGTTTGCCCAACCATGGCCGCCAGGTACTGGCCTTGCGACCGGCGTGGGCCAGCTGGATTCCGGCCACTGAACCCTGGGCAGTAATGAAGCGGGTGATGCGCTGCAAGCCTTCGATCTGCTCGTCGTTCCACAGGCCCAGGTCTTGCGGCGTGATCCGCCCGTCTTCGGTCACCGCCGTCGCCTCGGTGATCACCAGACCCGCTCCGCCTACCGCACGGCTGCCGAGGTGCACCAGGTGCCAGTCATTGGCGAGTCCGTCGGCGCTGGAGTACTGGCACATCGGTGAAACGGCGATGCGATTGGGCAGGGTCAGTTGGCGCAGGGTGTAGGGTTCAAGCAGCAGGCTCATGGCGACCTCTCGAATTGAAAATCAGGCGTCCAGATTGATTCTTCGTAGACAGAGCCTAGTCGACAACTCGAGGGTCGGAGGGGTTCCGGCTCATCGCGGGGCGATGTGCGCCACCAGCAATTGCACGGTTTCGTTGCCCCGGAACTCGTTGAGGTCCAGCTTGTAGGCCAGCTCCACCCAGCGGATGGTCGGGTTGGGCCAGATGTCGCGGTCCACGCCGAAGGCGATGCCGTCCAGCTTCACCGTACCGCATTCGGTCCTGAGCACCATCTTGAGGTGCCGCTCCCCGACCACGCGCTGTTCCACCAGCTCGAATACACCATGAAACATCGGCTCGGGGAAATGCTGGCCCCACGGCCCCGCGTTGCGCAGCGCACGGGCCAGTTCCAGATGGAATTCCTCGACCGCCAGCGAGCCGTCCGACAGCAGACGACCGGTCAGGTCTTCTTCACACAACTGGCGCCGCACTTCCTCATCGAACGCCTGGGCGAAAGCAGGAAAGTTTTCTTCCGGCAGCGACAGCCCGGCGGCCATCGCGTGACCACCGAATTTGCTGATCAGATCGGGATGACGCGCCGCCACGGCGTCCAGCGCGTCGCGAATATGAAAGCCGGGCACCGAACGCGCCGAACCCTTGAGCACTCCTTCGCCGGCACTGGCGAAGGCAATGGTCGGGCGGTGGTAGCGTTCCTTCAGACGCGAGGCCAGGATGCCGATCACGCCCTGATGCCACTCGGCGTCGAACAGGCACAGACCGAACGGCATGGACTCCACCGGCAGGTCCTTGAGCTGGGCCAGCGCTTCACGCTGCATGCCCTGCTCGATGGATTTGCGGTCCTGGTTAAGCTCATCCAGTTGCGTGGCCATTTCCCGCGCCAGCACAGGATCGTCGCACAACAGGCATTCGATCCCCAGGCTCATGTCGTCCAGCCGTCCCGCCGCATTGAGCCGGGGTCCGAGGATGAAGCCCAGATCCGTCGAGGTAATGCGCGACGGCTCGCGGCGCGCCACCTCCAGAATGGCTTTCAGCCCTGGGCGTGCGCGTCCGGCGCGGATGCGCATCAGCCCCTGATGAACCAGAATTCGGTTATTGGCATCCAGCGGCACCACGTCAGCCACGCTGCCCAGCGCGACCAGATCCAGCAGTTCTCCGAGGTTCGGCTCGGCGCGCCCGGTGCGCTCGAACCAGCCATCGGCGCGCAACCGGGCACGCAGCGCCAGCAACACGTAGAAAATGACGCCCACGCCCGCCAGTGATTTGCTGGGGAATGTACAACCCGGCTGATTCGGATTGACGATGGCGTCTGCCGCAGGCAATTCGTGGCCCGGCAAGTGGTGGTCGGTCACCAGCACCTCGAGGCCGGCGGCCTTGGCGGCAGCCACACCTTCGACGCTGGAAATGCCGTTGTCGACGGTAATCAACAGTTGTGGCCCACGCTCCAGCGCCACCTGGACAATTTCCGGCGTCAGGCCGTAGCCGTATTCGAAACGATTCGGCACCAGATAGTCGACATGCTCCGCGCCCAGCAGCCGCAGACCGAGAACGCCTACCGTGCTGGCCGTCGCGCCGTCGGCGTCGAAGTCGCCGACGATCAGCAGCCGCTGGCGCTGTTCGAGCGCCTTGACCAGCAGATCCACCGCGGCGTCAATGCCCTTGAGCTGCTGATACGGGACCAATCGCGCCAGGCTTTTATCCAGTTCGGTCGCGCATGCAACGCCACGCGCCGCGTAGAGGCGCGTGAGCAGCGGCGGCAGGTCGCCGAGGAAAGGCAGGGTGTCGGGCAGCAGGCGGGATTCGATGCGCATTCGGTTTTGCAAATTCTCTTGTCGTCACGTTGAACAGTGCGGCAGACGGGCGGATCAGCCTCGCTCGCCGGCGAGCCATTGCAGCTGGACTTCATGCTGGCCGCGGTCGTCGGTCACGAACACCGTGCCCTCGCTGATCATCACATCCCATTTGATGACCCGGGGCATGTCCTTGGCCAGCACCTCCAGCACTTCCTGAGGCACAGCAGCGATGTTGACGTTCTTCAGGGTTTTGACCGCCGGGACCACCTTGCCTTCCCAGACCCGAAGGCTGCCGTACGCCAGCAGGCTGGTGCGCTCGGTGCGACGGGAACACCAGGTCAGGCGCTCGGCATCGGGCTGGCCGACCTCGATCCAGTGGAGGACGCGATCATCCAGGCTTTTTTCCCACAGCGCCGGTTCGTCCACTTCCGAAAGGCCCCGACCGAACGATAACTGTTCGTTGTACCAGAGGGCATAGGCCAGCAGACGCACGGTCATGCGTTCTTCGGTCTCCGAAGGATGACGGGCGATGGTCTGCTTGACGCTTTCATACACCCCGCGATCCAGGTCGGTGAGGTTCAGTTCGAATTTGTAGGTCGTCGACGGCTGGGCCATGATGGGCTCTGGAATACGGAAAAGGCGGCAAGTCTACCCGATGCGCGCGCAACGAACGACCTCGCCGGTCGTTGTGAAGGGGTAAAGATCTTGACCGGCACCAGGACACAGGGCTATTTGTAGCCATCATCCAATGTTTTCAAGGACTGAAGCCCGCGAATGCCCGTCCGAATCCCGCAATCGAGCTGCTTCAGACCGATCCGGTGGTTGCCGGTCCTGCTGGTGTGCATGCTTGCACCCTTCGCCGCCCAGGCAAGGGAAACGCTCACCTGGCTGCTGCGCGACCTTCCGCCCTCGACGATTGTCGCCGGCCCGCTTCAGGGTCAGGGGGTGATCGACCGGCTGATGCCGCTGCTGATGGCCCGCATGCCCGATTACGATCATGTGCTGATCCACGTCAACCGCGCCCGCAGCATGCAGATGCTCATCGAGCATCCATCCAGCTGCGATCCGACCCTGCTCTGGACTGCCGAGCGCGCCAGCTATATCGCGTTCTCCATTCCAGTCTACATGCTGGTGAGCAGCGGCCTGATCGTGCGCAAATCCGAGCTGCCCCGCTTCGCGCCCTACCTGGATGAGGGCCAGGTCGACCTGCGCGCCCTGCTGAACACCTCCGGCCTCAAGGTCGGCGTCGTGGCGCGCCGCAGCTATGGCACGGTGACCGATCAGATTCTGGCCGACAGCCCCGCTTCCGCGTTGAGTCGCCACTATGCCGATGAAGCGGTCGGCAGTCTGTTGCAGATGGAACGCCTGGGGCGCTTGCAAGCCCTGCTCGGTTTCCGGACGGAGGCGCGCTATCAGGCGCTGCAGCAGGGACTGGACTTCGAGCAACTGACGTTTCTGCCAATCAAGGGCAACCCGCCTTACCAGTACGCTCACATCGGCTGCTCCGACACGCCGCAAGGGCGCAAGGCCATTGAAATCATCAATCGGGAAATGCGCACGCTGCGTGAAACCAGCCTGATGGAGTTCTACGCGCAGTGGCTGGAGCCGGCCCAGCGCACGGCTTACCTGCGCGACGCCAAGGCATTCTTCGAGGGCCACTGAGCCGTCGCCAGAGTCGCTCTGCGGGAGCCGCTCAAAAGAAACCCCGGACAGTGGGGAGCCTGTCCGGGGTCAACGGGACCAGATGGGTCCGTGCGACAGCGAGAGATCCGGGGTCGAGGATCGGGATCATCGGAGCGCAATGATCGTGCTGTCGTAATTCTAGGAGCGTCCGGTGACCAGAAAGGTTCCGGCTCTCAGGAAAAAGCGGGAGCGGCAACGAAAGCCTGGGCTGGCGCCGCGTGGCGCATGGCAGCGATGACGCAGGGTTCGAGACGGCCTTCGGCAACCATCAGATCCCGGTGCAGACCGTCAACCACATCTGTGAGCTGGCGCTTGTCGCGCAATTGATCGGCAGTAAAGCTGCGCTCGATCACAATGGCACCGGCTGCATCTTTCAGGGTCACCAGACGTTCGCCCCGAGTACCTTCCGGACCAAGGCTGGCCTGATAGGGAGCCAGCGCTTCGCTTAGCAGTAAGCTGATATTTTCCATCTAGATCACCACTCAACAGTTTGAATGCAAAGGTGCTTATCACTGACCGTGGCGGCCAGCAGAAAGTTCTCCCACAGGCTCGATTCACTTCATCGTCCAGCATCGAGCATGCCTGCGTTATGTGACAGACAGAACACGCAGCGCTCATCCACCTTCGCGCAAGTCGGCGGCCGGGACGTTCGCCAGATGCGCTTCGACGTCGGCCCGCAAGCGGGTGATGGCGTTATCCAGCGCAGTCCAGCGCGGCATCAGCGTTTCCTCGTCCTGCTCTCTGGCACAGACATCCAGCGCCGCGCAAGCCTGGGCCAGGCTGGCTGCATCGACCAGACTGGCCGCGCCCTTGAGCCGATGCAAGGCGTTAGTCAAGGTTTCCCAGTCGCGACTGGCAACCGCCTGGTTCAGGGTCTCCCGCTCTTCGCACAGGTTTTTCCGCAGTTCCCGCAGCAGCCGCTGCATCTGCTCGGCGCTGGCCTGGGTCATGCGTTGCAACATGCGAATGTCGAAGGCCTGCCCATGTGCGGCGGGCGCCAGCGCCTGGGCCAGTCGCTCAAGCGACAACGGCTTGACCAGCAGGGTGTCCATATCGGCTTGCAGGCAGCGATCCTTCTCGTCGCTCATGGCGTTGGCGGTGCACCCGACCACGAAGCAGCGCTCGCGTTGCTCCTGCGTTTCGATGTCGCGGATGGCCTGAGTCAGCGAATAACCGGAAACACCCGGCATATTGCAGTCGGTCAGCACTGCGTCGAAGGGTCGCTCGCGCCAGATCTGCAACGCGGCCTCGCCGCTGTCGACCGCCGTGGCATCATGCCCCAGATGCTCCAGTTGCCGGGTCAGCACCAGCCGGTTGGCCGACAGGTCATCGACGACCAGCACGCGCAGGCTTCGCTCATCGCCGGGTGCATGCCAGCCCGGTTCCTGGCGTTTGACGCTGTTCACCAGTCGGCCAAGGGTCAGTTCGAACACCGCTTCGGTGCCCTGCCCCGGCTGACTGTGCAAGCGAAGCTCGCCGTGCATCAGCGCAACGAGCTGGCGCGCGATACTCAGCCCCAGCCCGCTGCCGCCATAGCGCGCGGCGATCTCGTCACTGGCCTGGGTAAAAGGCTCGAAGACTTCGAGCAGTCTTTCCGGCGCTATGCCAGGCCCGGTATCACGAACGCTGAAACGCAGTCGTGATCCGTCCGCGCAGACCTCGATGACCTTCACGCTCAAGGTGATCGAGCCCTGCTCGGTAAACTTCATCGCATTGCCCAGCAGGTTGTGGAGCACCTGGCGCAAACGCATCGGGTCCAGCCAGTAATGGCCCGTGGCGTGCGGGTCGAAATCCAGCACCAGCGCCAACCCCTTGCCCTGCGCCTGAGCCGAGAACAAGGCAACCATGCCCTGGAGCATTTCTTCGAGATCGGTGACTGCCAGAGACAGGCGCATGCCTCCCGCCTCGATCTTCGCCAGGTCCAGACTGTCGCCAATCAGCGCGACCAGTTCCTGCGCCGAGCGATGAGCAACTTGCAATCCCTGTGACGGGACGGCACCGCGACGCTGTGCTTCGGCGCATTCAAGTTCCAGCAAGCCGATGATCGCCGTCATGGGGGTGCGGATCTCATGGCTCATACTGGCCAGAAACGCGCTCTTGGCCTCGCTGGCCTGATCTGCGCTGCGCAGCGCTTCGGCGAGCTGCATCTCCAGGCGCTTGCGCTCGGTAATGTCGACCCACCCTCCCAGAAGCCCCTGGATCTGCCCATCGGCGGCGTAGAAAGGCACGGTCCATTGCCAGGCATCGACTCGCTTGCCGTTGAGTTCCAGGGTCCGGTCGACGAACGACGGCTGCCGGTCTTCGAGCAGTTTCAGATAATCGGCATGCATCTGCTCCGCGACCGGGCGGGGGATCAGGTCGACATCGATCAGGCGACGACCATTCATTTGCTCGAAGCTGACGCCGAAACTGTCTTCGTAACTGCGGTTGCACGAAACCAGACGTCCTTGCAGGTCTCGCACATAGATAGGTGTCGGGATCCCGTCGAACAACGCCTGTTTGAAGGCAAGCTGGTCGTTGAGCTGCTGTTCGGCTCGCAAGCGCTGTCCGATCTGCGCCTTGAGCCGACTGCTCCAAACCAGCGACACCAGGCCGACCAGCACCGCGAGGGCCACCACCCAGATAACCCAGGAAGGCACGCGATTCCACACCGAAGGTTGCGGAAGTACCGCACCCAGCCATTTCATGCGAATGGAGCGCATCTCGGCGACCGGAAACTCTTCCAGCGCCTTGTTCAGGATGCTCAGCAGTTCAGGCTGCAACTTGACGACCGAAAAGCGGTCCGGCGACCACTTCCCGTCTACGCTGCGGCCAACCTTGAGTTCTCCCGGCGGATAGAGATACGCGCCCGCTTCGTTCTGGATGGTGGCGTCGGCCTTGCCGTCCTCCACCAGCCGCCGGGCTTCGTCATAGGTGGCGACCAATTGCAGACGTATCCGCGGGTACTCCTGCCTGATGGACTCTTCCAGCGCGTGTTTCGCCGGCAACGCCAGCACCTTGTCGGTCAGATTCGCCAGCGAAACTTTGGACGACCTGTCGGCCCGGACCACGAACACCCAGCTGTTGCCCCCGAACGAGTAAGTGAAATCGAGAAAGCGGCGCCGCTCGGCGTTTTCCGCCAGCGTGGTGTTCATCTCGGCGTGCCCTGCCTGCAGCAGATTGATCACTGCTTCAGTGGAAGGCGCCTCCTTGAAGCTGAAGCGCAGGCCGGTCATGCGCGAGATGCGGGCGAGGATATCGGCATTGAGTCCCACCCAGTTGCCGTTCATGTCGTTGTAGAGATAGGGCGGTTGCTGCGTGGCAGCGATGGTGACGCTGGGATGACGACGGATCCAGGCCCGTTCCGCCTTGGTCAGCATGAGACGCTGGCCGACGATGTCTGCGTTCAGGCCGATCGTCCAGCGCGCCATGACCTCCCGGCGAACCGACGCATCGAGCCGGGCCAGCGCTTGATCGATCAGCTCCAGCAGACGGCTTTCGTCGCTTCGGACAGCGAAGGAAAAACCCGTGGGCGGCAGTGCGCTCTCGGTCTTGATCTGCAGGCCGAGATAAGGTCGCAGGGCGTTATACGCACGGACTATCACCTCGTTGCCGATGAAGGCGTCCACTTCGCCCTGACTCAATGCCTCCAGCGCGCTGTTGAGATTCGGTGCAATGATGATGTCGGTCCCGGGATAAGCCCTGTGGACCACCTCAGTGTCGGCATATCCGTCCAGCAGCACCACTTTCTTGCCGGTCAGCGCCGACCACGAACCCTGATCGTCGCCGCGCCCGACCACCACCGCGCGATCTGGCATGTAATCGGTGGAAAACGCCAGACCCTCGACACCACGCTCGAAGCCATTGGCGCTGGACAGGATATCGATGGCGCCACGCTGCAAGGCCTCGATGGCCTGCTCGCGCTTGGTGAAGCCTACGACCTGGATTGGAACGTTCAGGGCGTCGCCGACCAGACTCAGATAATCGGCGCTGATGCCCTGATAGCGGTTCTGGTCGCTGGTGATGTCGATAGGCTCGTAGTCAGCAATCGCAATACCCACGCGCAGCGCCTTGCGCTGATCGAGCCAGGCGCGGTCGCTGTCATCGACGGGCAGGTCCGGGAGCGATATGAACGGAGGGCCCAATTTGAAGGGCAGGCTCTGCGCCCCTTGAGCGCCCTGCCCCATCATCAGCAAAAGCAGCAAAAAGGCAGCGCTCCATGCATACCATACCGTTCCTGCACCTGCCTTCCCGACTCCGTTTTGGCTGCTTTCCTGCTTCACTACCACTGACTCACTCATCTGAAATGCTACGCCGAAGTTTGGCACGCCAGAACGAGAAGGCCCGCCAAATGGCGGGCCCTAAGTTGTTACACGACGATTCCGTCAGAGTGGTTTGCCGCGATTTCCGTGCTGGCTGACAAACGCCTGTATGGCTTTCAGATCGTTCGGCAATACGGTGCAGCGCTCATCGCGCTGGAACAGGTCGGCCATATGCGCGGGCAGTTCGAGCGCCTTGCCGACGCCTGCCTTGAGTACCGCGTCAGGAAACTTGACCGGATGCGCGGTGCCCAGCACCACCATTGGCGTGTCCAGGCTGCGGCGGCATTCGCGGGCGGCCCGCACGCCGATGGCGGTGTGCGGATCGAGCACTTCGCCGGTTTTGGCGAAGACGTCAGCGATGGTTTCGCAGGTCTGCTCGTCGCTGACAGCCAGCGAATCGAACAGCTTGCGGGTCTCGGTCCAGCGGTCTTCCTCGACGCTGAAGCCGCCGCCCTGACGGAAGTTCGCCATCAGCTCGGCGATGGCCGCGCCGTTGCGGCCATGCATGTCGAACAACAGACGCTCGAAGTTCGACGACACCATGATGTCCATGGACGGCGACAGGGTCGCGTGCAGGGTTTCCTTGACGTACTGATTGCCGCTCATGAAGCGGTGCAGGATGTCGTTGCGGTTGGTGGCGACCACCAGCTGACTGATCGGCAGGCCCATGTTGCGCGCCAGGTAGCCGGCGTAGATGTCGCCGAAGTTGCCGGTCGGCACCGAGAAAGCGACCGAACGCGCCGGGCCGCCCAACTGCAGGGCCGCGTGGAAGTAATAGACGATCTGGGCCATGATCCGCGCCCAGTTGATCGAGTTGACCGCCACCAGAGGCGTACCCTTCAGGAAGCCCTGGTCGGCGAAGCTGGCCTTGACCATTTCCTGGCAGTCGTCGAAGTTGCCGTCGACCGCGATGTTGTGGATGTTGTCACCGAAGATGGTGGTCATCTGTCGGCGCTGCACGTCGGACACCCGATTGTTCGGATGCAGGATGAAAATGTCGACGTTTTCGCAGTGACGGCAACCTTCGATGGCCGCCGAGCCGGTGTCGCCCGAGGTGGCGCCGATGATCACGACCCGCTCTCCGCGCTTGGCGAGGACGTAGTCCAGCAGACGACCGAGCAGTTGCAGGGCGAAGTCCTTGAACGCCAGGGTCGGGCCGTGAAACAGCTCCATGATCCATTCGTTACCGTTCAGTTGACGCAGGGGCGCCACCGAGCTGTGGGCGAATACGGCGTAGGTTTCTTCGAGGATCTTCTTGAAGTCGGCATCCGGAATGCTGCCGGCCACGAAGGGGCGCATCACGCGGAAGGCCAGTTCGTGGTACGGCAAGCCGGCCCAGGAAGCGATCTCTTCCTGAGTGAAGCGCGGCAGGTTTTCAGGCACGTAGAGGCCGCCGTCGCTGGCGAGGCCGGTCAGCAGGACGTCTTCGAAATTCAATGCAGGCGCTTGGCCGCGAGTACTGATATAGCGCATGTTCTTCAAACCTTCGGTTTGAGCTTCAAGCTACAAGCTACAAGCTGCAAGTTGAGTAGAGTTTCCTTTCTTGCGGCTTGTCGCTCGTGGCTTGCAGCTAATCAATTAATTGAGATGTTCCACTCGGATGCGAACCACCGGGCCAACGACATCCTGCAGGGCTTCCAACGCGGTAATGGCGTCGTTGATACGCTGCTCGACCACACGGTGGGTCAGAAGAATCATCGGCACCAGACCGTCCTGCTCCTCGACTTCCTTCTGCATGATCGACTCGATGTTGATCCCGCGCTCGGACAGGATGCTGGCGACCTGAGCCAGCACGCCCGGATGATCCTTGGCCTGGATACGCAGGTAGTAGGCACTTTCGCACGCCTCGATCGGCAGGATCGGATGAGCTGACAGCGAGTCGGGCTGGAAAGCCAGGTGCGGCACGCGGTTTTCCGGGTCCGAGGTCATCGCACGAACCACGTCCACCAGATCGGCGACCACCGACGACGCGGTCGGCTCCATGCCAGCGCCCGCGCCGTAGAACAGCGTCGAACCGGAAGCATCACCATTGACCATGACGGCGTTCATCACGCCGTTGACGTTGGCGATCAGGCGGTCGGCGGGGATCAGCGTCGGATGAACGCGCAGCTCGATGCCCTGCGCCGTGCTGCGGGCGACGCCCAGATGCTTGATGCGATAGCCCAGCGCCTCGGCATAGTTCACGTCGGCGGTGGTAAGCCGGGCGATGCCTTCGGTATAGGCCTTGTCGAATTGCAGCGGAATGCCGAATGCGATGGAAGCGAGGATGGTCAGCTTATGCGCGGCGTCGATACCTTCGACGTCGAACGTAGGATCGGCTTCGGCATAGCCCAGGGCCTGGGCTTCGGCCAGCACGTCCGGGAACGCCCGGCCTTTCTCGCGCATTTCGGTCAGGATGAAGTTGCCGGTGCCGTTGATGATGCCCGCCAGCCAGTTGATACGGTTGGCCGACAGACCCTCGCGAATGGCCTTGATCACCGGAATGCCGCCGGCTACCGCAGCTTCGAACGCCACGATGACGCCCTTCTCGCGGGCCCTGGCGAAGATCTCGTTACCGTGCACCGCGATCAGCGCCTTGTTGGCGGTGACCACGTGCTTGCCGTTGTCGATGGCCTTGAGGACCAGTTCGCGGGCCACGGTGTAGCCGCCGATCAGCTCGACGACGATGTCGATGTCCGGGTTGGTCGCGACCGCGAAGACATCCGCGGTGGTTGGGGTACCGGCAATCTGGCAATTGGGGTTCGGCGTACGAACGGCAATCTGCGCCACTTCGATGCCACGCCCGGCACGACGGGCAATCTCCTCGGCGTTGCGCTGAAGCACGTTGAAGGTACCGCCACCGACAGTACCCAGCCCACAAATGCCTACTTTGACCGGTTTCACTGATGAACTCCCCTGAAACGGCCAGCCCCTCGGCCGACCGTGAAATCAGCCGCACTCGCGTGCGGCTCCAATATGACGTGTTACTTGGCGCCGAGCGCCAGTTTCGCGATCTGGGCCGCCGGCTGGTAGCCGGGGATCAGCTGACCGTCGGCGAGGATGATCGCCGGGGTGCCGTTGACGCCGATCGACTGACCCATTTCGAACTGCTTGCCGACCGGGTTTTCACATTTGTCGGCCTTGATGTCCTTGCCATCGACCATGCGATCCATGGCCGCCTTGCGGTCCTTGGAACACCAGACTGCCTGCAATTGCTGGTCGCCCGGCGAACCCAGGCCCTGACGCGGGAACGCGAGGTAACGCACTTCAATGCCCAGCTTGTTCAGTTGCCCGACTTCCTCGTGCAGCTTGTGGCAATAAGGGCAGGTCGTGTCGGTGAATACAGTGATGTGCGACTTGGTTTCGCCCACCGCCGGATAGACGACCATCTCGCCTGCCGGAATGCCGTTGATGGTCTTGGAGATCGCCTGGCGTTCGGTCTTCTCGGTCAGGTTGACCGGCTTGCCGTTCTGAATCTGGAACAGATAGCCCTGCATGACGAACTGGCCGTCGGCGCTTGCGTACAGCACACGGCCGCCCTTGAGCTTGACCTCGTACAGGTCGTTCAAGGGGCTGGCGGCAATGCTCTCCACCGGCACTTCGAGCTGGAGTGATTCAAGGGTCTTGCGGATGGCTTGTTCAGGTGCCGCAGCGGCCATGGCGAAAGTGCTGAAGGTGCCGGCCAGCGCGACGACAGCGGCGGCGAATATCTGGGGCAAACGCATGAAAACTCCTATAGCGGCGGACAGCCCCGCACGGGTCGGGACGAGCCATGCGGGTCTTGATCTGCGAAACCGGCAAAGCCTATCACATAAGGCCTGCCAGACCGACCCGACATGACGTACGACGGGCCGTAAAATACGTGGGGATTTATCCGCGAGGATGATGCCTGGCATGCAGTTCCTGCAAGCGGGCGCGCGCCACGTGGGTGTAGATCTGGGTCGTGGACAGATCGCTGTGTCCCAGCAACATCTGCACCACGCGCAAATCGGCGCCATGATTGAGCAAATGGGTGGCGAACGCGTGCCGCAAGGTGTGTGGCGAGAGCGCCTTGCCGATGCCGGCCACAGTGGCCTGATGCTTGATCCGGTGCCAGAACGTCTGTCGGGTCATCTGCTCGCCCCGCAGGCTCGGAAACAGTACATCACTCGGACGTCCGCCCAGCAATTCGTCCCGCGCGCCGCGCAGGTAACGCTCGACCCAGACAATCGCCTCTTCGCCCATGGGCACCAGCCGCTCCTTGCTGCCTTTGCCCATCACCCGCAATACGCCTTGACGCAGGTTGACCTGCTCAAGCGTCAGACTCACCAGCTCGGTCACGCGCAACCCGCAAGCGTACAGGACCTCCAGCATGGCTCGGTCGCGCTGGCCGATAGGCTCGCTCAGATCGGGCGCGGCCAGCAAGGCTTCGACGTCGGCCTCAGACAGCGACTTGGGCAGAGGTTTACCCAGCTGTGGCATGTCGACCTGCAAGGTCGGATCCACACCGATCAGCTTCTCGCGCAGCAGGTAGCGGTAGAAGCCACGCGCGCCCGAGAGAAACCTCGCGGTCGAGCGAGGCTTGTAGGCTTGATCGACGCGCCAGGCCAGATGATCGAGGATCGCATCGCGGCTCGCGTCGGCCAACTCGACATCACGCTCGCGCAACCAGCCGTTGAACAGCGCCAGATCGCTGCGATAGGCGTCTCGGGTATTGTCGGAGAGACCTTTTTCAAGCCACAGGGCATCCAGAAAACGGTCGATCAGAGGATGGTCGATGGCAGGCATGAGGACTCGGCAGGAGGAAAAAACAAGGTGCAATCATCAAACAGCAGACAATAAAAAAGCAGCCCTCAGGCTGCTTTTTTTGCATCGAAAAACTGTATCAGGACAGTTTTTCCTTGATGCGAGCTGCTTTACCGGACAGGTCGCGCAGGTAGTACAGCTTGGCCTTGCGAACGTCGCCGCGACGCTTCACAGCCAGGCTGTCGATTTGCGGGCTGTAGGTCTGGAAAGTACGCTCAACGCCAACGCCGTTGGAGATCTTGCGAACAGTGAAAGCACTGTTGACGCCACGGTTGCGCTTGGCGATTACAACGCCTTCAAAGGCCTGCAGACGAGCGCGGTCGCCTTCCTTTACTTTCACCTGAACGACAACGGTGTCGCCCGGGGCAAAGGTAGGGATCTCTTTGGTCATCTGCTCTGCTTCGAGGGCAAGAATGATTTTGTTGGTCATGCTGGTGCTCCTAAGGTAATCCGGTCTGGATCTACCATCGATACGTTAACTATCGTCCCGCTCGCGGATGTATTCCGCCAGCAGCTTCTTCTCTTCTCCAGAAAGCGAGCGGCTTTCCAGAAGATCGGCTCGTCGTTCGTAGGTCCTTCCTAGGGACTGCTGCAAACGCCAACGCCGGATGTGCGCGTGATTGCCACTCAGCAACACGT
This sequence comes from Pseudomonas sp. JDS28PS106, assembly GCF_036706555.1. Lineage (NCBI taxonomy): Bacteria > Pseudomonadati > Pseudomonadota > Gammaproteobacteria > Pseudomonadales > Pseudomonadaceae > Pseudomonas > Pseudomonas sp. JDS28PS106. Next base: position 86,619 of record NZ_JBAJGT010000016.1, read on the forward strand.
CGGGAACACGCTGATCCGCATACACCTCGGGTCGGGTGTAATGCGGGCAATCCAGCAGACCGTCCGTGAAGGAATCTTCCTCCGCGGAGTCCACATGCCCTAAAGCTCCAGGCAGCAGTCGCGTAACCGCGTCGATCAGCACCATCGCCGGCAGCTCGCCGCCGGACAGGACATAGTCACCAATCGACCACTCTTCATCGACATGAGCATCAATAAAACGCTCGTCAATGCCTTCATAACGACCGGCGATGAGGATAATCGCTTCCTCTTGCGCCAGTTCGCGTACCGCCGACTGATCCAGTCTGCGGCCTTGTGGCGACAGGTAAATCACCTTCGCCGCCTCCCCCGCTGCCTGCCTGGCCTGAACCAGCGCATCTTCCAGGGGCTTGATCTTCATCACCATGCCGGGGCCACCGCCAAACGGGCGATCATCCACGGTGTGGTGCCGATCAGTGGTGTAATCCCGCGGATTCCAGCAGGTAAGCTGCATGAGCCCCTGTTTCACCGCACGGCTGGTTATGCCGTATTCACTGATGGCGGAAAACATCTCCGGGAACAGACTGATGACTTCTATGCGTAGGCTTGCCATGGCATTCAGAAGTCCGCGTCCCAATCCACCTTCATTTCGCCGGCTTCCAGGTCGACGGCCAACACGCATTGCTCCGTATAGGGCAACAGGCGCTCGCGATCATCCAGGCTCCCCGCGCAGGGCTTTACAACCATTACATCGTTCGAACCGGTTTCGAGCAGGTGATCGATCTTCCCGAGCAATTGCCCGAGTTGGTCAATGACCTTGAGGCCTTCGAGCTGGTACCAGTAGTACTCGCCGTCGTCCAGATCAGGGAACAGGTTGCTCGGCACGCAGATTTCGTAACCGGACAGAAGACGGGCTTCTTCGCGATCATCGAGACCCTTGAGCTTCACGACCAGGAACTTGCCTTGCAAGCGTCCGCTGACCAGCTCCACCTGTTTGTCCGCGCTGCCTTCGCGCCGAAGCGTCCAGGTTTTGTAGTCCAACAGGTTTCCAATCGGATCGGTAAAGGAATACACCTTTACTTCGCCGCGAACGCCATGAACCGAATAAAGCTTGCCAATGACGATCAGATCGTCGGCAGATGCTGGCGTCGCGCTCATAAGACTCAGGCCGCGGCCTTGGCCTTGTTGTGCTCTTTGAGCAGCTGGGCAACGCGATCCGAAGTCTGTGCACCAACGCTCAACCAGTAGTTGACGCGCTCTTCGTTCACGGACAGACGGATTTCCTGACCACGGGCAACAGGGTTGAAGAAACCAACCTGCTCCTTGTGGGAACCGTCACGAGCGTTGCGGCTGTCGGTAACGGTCAGGTGGTAAAACGGGCGCTTCTTGGAGCCGCCCAGGGCAAGACGAATAGTTAGCATTGAACATCGTTCCTGTAGTCGGTGCTGCAAATCTATGATGCACAGCGGGCATGGGTGCCCGAAAGGCCGCATATTCTAAGGAATATCCCGCCTTTTGCAAATGACTTTTTCCAGCCTCTGCCGGGTCGCCATCGGATTTGCAAGGAAGCTGTCACTGGACAGCGCGAGGAAGCCCGCACGGCGCGGGCCGAGGGAGGTCACCCTCCGCATGAATCACGCGCGGGCGAACCCGCGCGCAACGCAATCACATCTTCGGCATGCCGCCGCCCGGGAACATTCCGCCCATGCCGCGCATCATTTTCGCCATTCCACCCTTGGTGGAGAATTTCTTCATCATCTTCTGCATCTGCTTGTGCTGTTTGATCAGACGCCCGATGTCCTGGACCTGGGTGCCCGAACCGATCGCGATGCGGCGCTTGCGCGAACCGCTGATCATTTCCGGGTCACGGCGCTCGGCCGGGGTCATCGAGTTGATGATGGCTTCCATCTGCTTGAACTGCTTCTCGGCAGCACCCTGGGCATTGCCCATCTGCGACAGGTTCACACCACCGATGCTCGGCAGCTTGTCCATGAGCCCGCCAAGGCCGCCCATGTTCTTCATCTGTTGCAGCTGGTCACGGAAATCTTCGAGGTCGAAGCCCTTGCCTTTCTTGAGCTTCTTGGCGAGCTTGTCGGCCTTTTCCTTGTCCAGCGTCTGCTCGGCCTGCTCGATCAGGCTGAGCACGTCGCCCATGCCCAGGATTCGCGAGGCGATACGATCAGGGTGGAAAGGTTCGAGCGCTTCGCTCTTCTCGCCCATACCGATGAACTTGATCGGCTTGCCGGTAATGGAGCGTACCGACAGGGCCGCACCGCCGCGGGCGTCGCCGTCCACCTTGGTGAGGATCACACCGGTCAGCGGCAGCGCATCGCCGAATGCCTTGGCGGTGTTGGCAGCATCCTGGCCGGTCATCGCGTCGACCACGAACAGGGTCTCGGCCGGCTTGACCGTGGCGTGCAGCGCCTGGATCTCGGTCATCATCTCGGCGTCCACGTGCAGACGACCGGCGGTGTCGACGATCACCACATCGATGAACTTGAGTTTCGCTTCCTTTATAGCCGCCTGGGCGATGTCGACCGGCTTCTGGTTGATGTCGGAGGCAAAGAAGGTCACGCCGATATCGTTGGCGAGGGTTTCGAGCTGCTTGATCGCCGCCGGACGGTAGACGTCGACCGATACCACCATCACCGTCTTCTTCTTGCGTTCCTTGAGGAAGCGCGCCAGCTTGCCGGCGGTGGTGGTCTTGCCCGCGCCCTGCAGACCGGCCATGAGCACGACCGCCGGCGGCGTGACATTGAGCACCAGATCTTCGTTGGCGGCGCCCATCAGGCTTTCGAGCTCGGCCTGAACGATCTTCACGAACGCCTGGCCCGGGGTCAGGCTGCGCGACACCTCGGTGCCGACCGCGCGTTCCTTGACGCTGTTGACGAAGTCCTTGACCACCGGCAACGCGACGTCGGCTTCGAGCAACGCCATGCGCACTTCGCGCAGGGTGTCTTTGATGTTGTCCTCATTGAGCTTGGCCTTGCCGGTCACATGGCGCAGCGTCTGCGAGAGGCGGTCTGTCAGGTTTTCAAACATGCGCGATCCTTTCAGGCTCTGATAGAGCCCCGGTTGGTGCGGCCCGGCCCGCAATGAAATGACGCTCGACGAGCCTGCGGCTTGAGCAGGCGCGGATTATAGCGAAGACTCCGCGGTACGGACACCACGCAGACTGCATCCGCGGTCTTTCGTGAAATGTCGGTTCTATGCCAAACTCAGCGTCTTTCGGACCCTCTCCTCAGGATCTATGTTCCCTTTGCCACCCAGCCTGCTTCCCAGTCTCGCCGCCGCCGGCCTGTACGCCGCCGCGACTCTCTATCAGGGCATTCGCCTGAGCAAGCCCGCCAGACCCGACAAGCGGCTGCTGTGCCTGCTCGGCACGCTGGCGGTCATCGCCCACGCGATGGGACTGTTCTCGCAACTGGCGCGCCCCGCCGGGCTGGGCCTGGATTTCTTCAACTCGGCCAGCCTCATTGCCGTGTCGGTGATCGTGGTGACACTGATCGCCACTGCTCGCATCCCGGTCGAAAACCTGCTGGTGCTGCTCTTCCCGCTCGGCATGATCACCGCGCTGCTCGCGCAGTTCGTACCCAGCGGCACCGTGCAACCGATCATGGAAGAGCCCGGCATCCTGAGCCACATCCTGCTCTCGTTGCTGGCCTACGGGATGTTCACCATCGCGGTCTTCCAGGCGTTGCTGGTACTGGTGCAGGATCACCAGCTCAAGCACAAGCACCCGTCAGGTCTGATCCGCAACTTCCCACCCCTGCAGACCATGGAAAGCCTGCTGTTCGGTTTTCTTTGGGCCGGCTGGATCCTGCTGTCGCTGTCGCTGCTCTCCGGCTGGCTGTTCGTGGAGAACCTCTTCGCCCAGCATCTGGTCCACAAGACATTGCTGGCATGTCTGGCATGGGTGGTGTTCAGCGTGCTGCTGTGGGGCCGCAATCGCCTGGGCTGGCGTGGTCACAAGGCCATTCGCTGGACGCTGGGCGGCTTCTGCCTGCTGATGCTCGCCTACTTCGGCAGCAAGCTGGTGCGCGAATTCATCCTGCACATCTGAAGGGTGTTTACACAACTCATGGATAACCTGCCCATCGGCACGCTGCTCGGTGTGCTGATTCTGTTGATACTGTGGTCCGGCCTGTTCCGGGCGGTGGAAGTCGCCCACGGCCAGCTCAAAGTAATGCGTGCCGCCTGCCGCCCCCAAGAGGCAACGGCCCTGCCGGAGCTGCGCTTCGATCCACGCTGCCTGGTGCTGGCAACCACGCTGATCACGGTTCTCATCACGGTGATCGCAACGCTGATCGCCATCGATTGCTGGCTTTATAACGGCCCTACCCTGGCCTGGCTCGGCACTGCGGCGGCGCTGCTGGTCTTCGTCGAGTACCTGCCGCGTCGGCTTGCGCTGCGCTATCCCGAGGCCACCGTTGCGGTGGGCAACGCCTTGTGTCGCCTGCCGATGAAACTGATTTCGCCACTGGCTTGCCTGCTGGACTCGATCGCCAAGGGGTTGCTGCGCCCTTTCCGCTCACGTGATTCGCGCAGACAGGACGACGAGCCCGGCGAAACCGCGCAACCGCATGCCGATGGCGTGAACGAGCACCATCCGCGCGCCAATGTGCTGTCCGGCATACAGGCGCTGGACACTTTTACGGTCAATGACATTCTGATCCCGCGCAGCGAGGTGGACGGCATCAATCTGGACGACCCCATCGAACAGACCATCGAGCGACTGATCGTATCCCGACACACTCGGCTGCCGGTCTACCATAACGATATCAATCAGGTTGAAGGCATCCTCAATACGCGCGACATCAGCCACCTGCTGTCTCGCGGCGAATTGACCCGGGAGCAATTGCTGGCGGTCTGTTACGAACCTTATTTCGTCCCGGAAAGCACGCCGCTGCAACTGCAGCTGCTCAACTTCCACAAGCAGCAGCGACGTCTCGGGGTGGTGGTGGACGAGTATGGAGAGGTGCTGGGCATCGTGACGCTGGAAGACATCCTCGAAGAGATCGTCGGGGAGTTCGAAAGTGAACAGACGCTGGATAACCCGCACATCACCCGACAGGAAGACGGACGCCTGGAAGTCGAAGGTGCCGCGTCTATTCGGGACTTGAACAAATGCCTGGGCTGGCGACTGCCCGCGGACGGCCCCAAGACGCTGAACGGACTGGTTACCGAAGCGCTGGAGACCATTCCGCAGGCACCGGTCTGCCTCAAGATCGGGCCTTATCGACTGGAAATTCTGGAAACCGACGACAACCGCGTCAAGCGCGTCCTGATGTGGCAGAACGCGCCCAACCTGGTTTTCCAGTAACCCGCACGGCGCGGCCCTTGTCCGGACCGCGCCGAGCTTCCTATAATCGTCAGGCTTATCCAGCCCGGCCACTTCGCGTGCTACCCGCACACCGCGCAAATGGCCCGTCAGCCTGAACATCTTTCCGGCAGCGCCTTCACCCTTGGTAGCTGCCGCTTCCCTTCTGCCCTACCGGGCTATTCTGCTCAGTGCTGTATTCCCACAACCACAATAATGAAGCCCGCGCTATGCGTTCTCGGGCCAGCAGACAGGGAACATCCGCATGACCACCACCTCCGCGCTTCGCGACGAGCCTACCGAGGCTCCGCCCGCCAACTCCGCCAGCCGGGTTGCCACGGCCAGCTTCATCGGCACCGCCATCGAGTTTTATGACTTCTACGTCTACGCCACCGCCGCGGCGCTGGTGATCGGGCCGGTCTTCTTTCCCCAGACCTCCGGCACCGCACAGATGCTGTCGTCGTTTCTGACCTTCGGTATCGCCTTTCTGGCTCGCCCTCTGGGTTCCGCGCTGTTCGGCCATTTCGGTGATCGCATCGGCCGCAAATCCACGCTGGTCGCCTCGTTGCTGCTGATGGGCATTTGTACAACCTTGATCGGCGTACTGCCGGGTTACGCCAGTATCGGCGCCTGGGCACCGATTCTGTTATGTGTGCTGCGCTTCGGCCAGGGACTCGGGCTGGGTGGAGAATGGGGAGGCGCCGCGCTGCTGGCGACCGAGAACGCCCCCAAAGGCAAGCGCGCCTGGTTCGGCATGTTTCCTCAGCTGGGTCCGTCGATCGGTTTCCTGGCGGCGAACGGGCTGTTTCTCACCCTGGCGATGACGCTGGACGACGAACAGTTTCGTTCCTGGGGCTGGCGTATCCCGTTCCTGCTGAGTGCCGCGCTGGTGATGGTCGGCCTGTACGTGCGACTCAAGCTCGAAGAAACGCCGGTGTTCGCCAAGGCAGTCGCCCGCCAGGAACGCGTGCGGATGCCGATCATCGAGACCATCGCCCAGCATTGGCGCCCCATGCTCCTAGGCGCGGCATCGATGGTGGTGTGTTACGCGCTGTTCTACATCTCGACAGTCTTTTCCCTTAGCTACGGCGTATCCACGCTCGGCTACAGCCGTGAAACCTTTCTGGGTCTGTTGTGCTTCGCCGTACTGTTCATGGCCGCCGCGACGCCACTGGCCGCCTGGGCCAGCGACCGATGGGGACGCAAACCGGTGCTGGTGACCGGCGGTGTGCTGGCGATTCTGTCGGGATTCCTCATGGAACCGCTGCTCACCCAGGGCAGCACCTGGGGCGTGGCGCTATTCCTGTGCATCGAACTGTTCCTGATGGGCGTGACCTTCGCTCCGATGGGCGCGCTGCTGCCGGAACTGTTTCCGACTCACGTGCGGTATACGGGCGCTTCGGCTGCTTACAACCTGGGCGGCATCGTCGGCGCGTCGGTAGCACCGTTCTTTGCCCAGAAGCTGGTGGCGATGGGCGGTTTGAGCTGGGTGGGAGGCTATGTCTCGGCGGCGGCGCTGCTCAGCGTACTGGCCGTGGTGTGCCTGAAGGAAACGCGGGATGAGGACCTGAATCGGGTTCGATAGAAGGACGGCCATATCGCCAGCAAGCTGGCTCCTACGAGGTGCCGTGTTGTAGGAGCCAGCTTGCTGGCGATAGCGGCGATACGGCCGCTGGATTACAGCGTAACCTTCACCGCCTGCGAAGCGCGGGTCGCCTTGGCGCGGGCGGCTTCGATGGACTCGTCGCGTGCCAGGGCTACGCCCATGCGACGCTGGCCGTTCACTTCCGGCTTGCCGAACAGGCGCAAGGCGGTATCAGGCTCCTCGAGCGCGGCGCCCAGATTGGAGAACGCCGTCTGGGTCGATTGCCCCTCCACCAGAATCACCGCCGAAGCCGATGGCCCGAACTGACGGATCAACGGAACAGGCAGGCCGAGAATGGCGCGTGCGTGCAGCGCGAACTGCGAAAGGTCCTGGGAAATCAGGGTCACCAGGCCGGTGTCGTGCGGACGTGGCGACACTTCGCTGAACCACACCTGATCGCCCTTGATGAACAACTCGACGCCGAACATGCCCCGGCCACCCAGCGCTTCGGTCACGGCCTTGGCGACACGTTCGGACTCGGCCAGCGCGACCGGACTCATTGCCTGCGGCTGCCAGGACTCCTGGTAGTCGCCCTTCTCCTGACGATGGCCGACCGGGGCGCAGAAGGTGGTGCCGCCTGCATGGCGCACGGTCAGCAGGGTGATTTCATAATCGAAATCGATGAATCCTTCGACGATCACGCGGCCCTTGCCAGCCCGGCCGCCTTCCTGCGCGTAGTCCCACGCCTTCTGCACGTCGGCGGCGCTTTTCAGCAGGCTCTGGCCCTTACCCGACGAGCTCATCACCGGCTTGACGACGCACGGGAAACCCAGCTCGTCGACGGCCTTGCTGTAGGCCTCGAAGGTGTCGGCGAAGAAATACGGCGAAGTGGGCAGGCCCAGCTCTTCGGCGGCCAGACGACGGATACCTTCACGGTTCATGGTCAACTGCGCGGCACGTGCGGTCGGCACCACGGTGAAACCTTCGGCTTCCAGTTCGACCAGGGTCGAGGTAGCGATGGCTTCGATTTCCGGAACGATGTAGTGCGGCTTCTCGGCTTCGATGACCGCGCGCAGTGCCGCGCCGTCCAGCATGTTGATGACATGGCTGCGATGCGCCACCTGCATGGCCGGCGCGTTGGCGTAACGGTCAACGGCGATCACTTCGACGCCCAGACGTTGCAGCTCGATCACGACTTCCTTGCCCAGTTCGCCGCTGCCGCAGAACAGTACGCGCGTCGCGGTGGGCGACAGTGGAGTTCCGATTTGAGTCATCTCAGGTCCTCGTGAAGCAGATATCTGGCCGGCCCGCCGGATGCGAGCGACCGCCGTGAAGAAAGGCGCGCAATTTAGCACGAAGGCCCGCCGCGCGGGGCCTCAGCCGGCAAACGCGCGTTTGCGCTCGCGCCAGCTCATGATCAGCCAGACCGCCGTCACGCCCGCGAACTTGGAGCCTAGCGCGGTCAACAGCACGGGCGGCGTCAAGGCATCGATCATGCCGAAGAAGATGAAGGTGTCGACCGGAATGCTCAGCGCCGAGCTGATCCAGAGCCGGTCTCTGAGCGGGCGTCTGGTGACAGTGAACACCAGCCAGTCGATGCATTCGGACACCGCGAAGGCGGTAGCGCTGGCCAGCGCAATGGTTGGATCGCTGGTCAGGTAGGACAACACCAGCGCGGCGACCATGGCCAACAGCGCGCCATGGCCGAAGCGGGTCTGCACCATGTCGCGCAGCACGAACACCAGACCGCCCCAGGCCGACCAGATGATGTCCAGGTGCGGCGCGGCGGAAAAGGCGAAGTTGATCAGCACGACGCTGCCGATGTAGGCGATCAGGAAAAGCATGGAAACAGGCCTGAGAGGGTGTTTACAAAATAGGCGAACGAAGGCAAGACAAGGCGAAATCGGTCAAAAAAGCGGAGTTTACATGAGTAAATGAGCATTTTGAGACCGGCTTCAACGCTGTATTGCCGAGTGCAGCCATTTTGTAAACACCCTCTGGAAAACGGGCGCCAATGGTAGCAGCAGATGGTCCGGCCGAACATTCCATCGCCCGCTGGACGGATTGTCGCTGATTACAGAATCTGCCCGCTCGCCTTTGCGCGCTCGTGACACAACACCAGCACCGCCCGGCGCTGGTCGTTGTCCATCCGGCCCCACTGACTGATTTCACGGCCGCTGCGCTGACAGCCGGTGCAGATGTCGTCCTCATCCAGGGCGCAGATGCTGACGCATGGAGAACGTACCGGCTTTTCGCTGACCGCGATCACCTCGCTCACTCTTCCTGCTCCACCAGATCACGGGCATAACGGCGGGCATTCTGGACGTAATGGGCGGCGCTGGCTTCGAGCATTTTCTTCTGGATGTCGGTCAGCTCCCGCACCACCTTGCCCGGCGAACCCATCACCAGCGAGCCATCAGGAATGACCTTGCCCTCGCCGATCAGCGAATTCGCGCCAATGATGCAATATTTGCCGATTCGCGCGCCGTTGAGGATTACTGCATTGATGCCGATCAGACTGTAATCGCCCACGGTACAGCCGTGCAGCATCGCGTTATGGCCGATGGTCACGCCCTTGCCCACTTCAAGCGGCGAGCCCATGTCGGTATGAATGACCGTGCCGTCCTGTACGTTGCTGTTTTCGCCGATGTGAATCAGCTCGTTGTCGCCGCGCAGCACAGCGTTGAACCAGACGCTCGCGCCGGCCTCCAGCCTGACCTTGCCGATCAGCGTGGCATTGGGCGCGACCCAACTGGCAGGATCGGTCTCGACGCGGGTGTCCCCCAGGCGATATTTCATATGATTTCCTCAGGCGTTCGGCGGCGCTGATGCGCGCGGCTCGTTATGGATGACACTTCAGAGGGTGTTTACACAATAGGCGAACGAAGGCAAGACAAGGCGAAATCGCTCGAAAAAGCGCAGTTTACCTAGAGTAAATGAGCATTTTGGAAGTGATTTCAACGCCGTATTGCCGAGTGCAGCCATTGGGTAAACACCCTCTCAGAGGGTGGAGCGCTCCGGGGGATGGTGCAGGCTGATATTGCTGTCGTACAGCACGTTGATCAGCTCGACGATGACGATTGCGGTCAGCCCCCAGATCTTGTACTCGCCATAACGATAGCTGGGAACGTACCAGCTGCGACCGGCATAGTCGATGCGATGGGTATGTTCACGGGCATCCTGGCGAAAGAACTCCAGCGGCACGCTGAACACTGCGGCTATCTCGCCATCGTTGGGCCGGTACTCGACGAAGTCCGGTATCACGCCCACATAAGGCGTGACCTTGATGCCGTGCTTGGAAATCAGCGGGCTGAGCGGGCCGATGACTTCCACAAGGCCGGGCGGCAGGCCGATTTCCTCTTCAGCCTCGCGCAGGGCCGTGAACACCAGATCCGGGTCCTCGGGGTCGCGCCGCCCACCGGGAAACGCGACCTCTCCGCCGTGGGTCGACAGTCCGCTGGCACGCAGGGTCAGAATCAGCTCGGGTTCGTCACTGCGAGTGATCGGCACCAGCACGGCGGCCTCGGGAAATGGCCGGTCCGTTTCGAGGGTATCCGGCGTGTGACTGCCTACACGGCGAAGTAGCTCATCCAGCATGGGAAATCTCGATAGGTTGGCTGTCTGGCATGATGCACCAAAGCAGCGAACTGCCCAAGCCCTTGCCGGACAGTCAGACGATCCGGAAGCTTGCCGATCCATCCCGCGACGGGCCAAGATAGCGCCTGCCTTCACTTATTCGAACGACACTATGAATTTCTGCAGCCACTGCGGTAACCCGGTCATCCTGCGTGTGCCCGACGGCGACAGCCGCCCGCGCTACGTCTGCGAGCACTGTCACACGATCCATTACCAGAATCCCAATATCGTGGCGGGCTGCCTGGTGACGGTGGGCGACAAGGTTCTGCTGTGCCGCAGAGCCATCGAGCCGCGCCTTGGTTTCTGGACGCTGCCGGCCGGCTTCATGGAGAACGGCGAAACGGTGGAACAGGCCGCGCGTCGAGAAACGGTCGAAGAAGCCTGCGCCGCACTGGAGACGCTGCACCTGTATTCGCTGATCGACGTTCCGCACATTAATCAGGTCCACGTGTTCTATCGTGGCGAGTTGAGCGGATCGCAGTTTGGCGCTGGCATCGAGAGCCTGGAGGTGGCGCTGTTCGACGAGGCCGACATTCCGTGGTCAGAGCTGGCTTTCATGACGGTCAGACGTACCCTAGAATGCTACTTCGCCGATCGGCAACGGCAGGTCTTTCCGGTCCATACCAGTGCCCTGCCCCCGTCACGCCCCATGCTCGACCCTACTACATCGTCATAACAAGAGATCGGCTCGGCATGAGCCATCAGGGATTTCGTCAATGCGCTGGCTGTTGGTTTTTCTGTGTTTCACCGTCGCCCCGGCTTCCCAGGCTGCGTTCACCCAGACCATCGTGCCCAAGGGCAGCGAGCAGAAGATCATCAATGACAAGGTGATCAACACCCAGCGCCTGTCCGAGCGCAAGATCGACAAGGTGCTGGTGCTCAAGTCGGCGCGGCAGCTGCAGTTGATCAGTGAGGGAGAAGCGCTCAAGACTTACCGCATTTCTCTGGGCCGGAACCCGAACGGCACCAAGCTGCAGGAAGGCGATCAGCGCACCCCGGAAGGTTTTTACTGGCTGGACTGGCGCAAGCCGAGCAACAACTACAACCTGTCGATGCACATTTCCTACCCCAACGTCTCCGATGCCGCACGCGCGCGTCGTGAAGGCGTGAAGCCGGGCAGCATGATCATGCTCCACGGCACGCCGGTGGACGAGGAATACCCGGAGTGGTACTTCCACACGCTGGACTGGACCAACGGCTGCATCGCGCTGAAGAACAACGACATGCGGGAAGTCTGGGATCTGGTGAAAGACGGGACGATGATCGAGATCAGACCGTAACACGCCACGGCCTCTGCTGTAGGAGCCAGCTTGCTGGCGATGCGTCGCGTCAGGTAAACCGCGTTGCCTGCATCGCCAGCAAGCTGGCTCCTACAGTAAAGCTATCTGCCTAGAAATCTTCCAGGCGCCATACCTCATAAGCAGGCGTTTCATACGGGTGGCTTTGCTTGAGCGCGGCGACGACCTGACGAATCAGGTTATCGGCCACCACCAGCTCGACCTTCCATTCCTGCACCTGCTCGACTTGACCGCTCTGCCCGATGAACGGATGGCTGCCGTCCAGCGGGCGGAACTGGCCCTGGCCAAGCACCTGCCACGCGCAGTGGTCGTAGTCGCCGATTCGCCCGGCACCCGCGGCGAATACGGCGTCCTTGACCTCATCGACGTGGCTGGTCGGCACGAAGAAGGCAAGCTTGTACACGAGCCTTAGTTAACCCACACGCGCGCGTTGCGGAACATGCGCATCCAGGCACCGTCTTCGCTCCACTCATCCGGACGCCATGAGTTCTGAACGGCGCGGAACACGCGCTCAGGGTGCGGCATCATGATGGTGACGCGACCGTCCAGCGTGGTCATGCCGCCGATCCCGCGCGGCGAACCGTTCGGATTGGCCGGGTAGGTTTCGGTGACCTTGCCGTGGTTGTCGACGAAACGCAGCGCCACGGTGCCCGAAATATCGGCTTCCAGCAGTGCATCGCTGTTCTTGAACTCGGCATGGCCTTCACCGTGAGCAATGGCGATCGGCATGCGCGAACCGGCCATGCCCTGCAGGAAGATCGAGGCCGACTCCTGAATCTGGACCATTGCCACCCGCGCCTCGAACTGCTCGGAGCGGTTGCGCACGAAGTGCGGCCAGAACTCGCTGCCGGGGATCAGTTCGTGCAGGTTGGACAGCATCTGGCAACCGTTGCATACACCCAGGGTGAAGCTGTCGGTACGTTCGAAGAAACCCTGGAACGCATCGCGGGCGCGGCTGTTGAACAGCGCCGACTTGGCCCAGCCTTCGCCGGCACCCAGCACGTCACCGTAGGAGAAGCCACCACAGGCGACCATGCCCTTGAACTCGTTCAGGTCGACACGTCCAGCAAGAATATCGCTCATGTGCACGTCGATCGCATTGAAACCGGCGCGATCGAAGGCTGCCGCCATTTCCACCTGACCGTTCACGCCCTGCTCGCGCAGGACCGCGACTTGCGGGCGGACACCTTTCTTGATGTAAGGCGCGGCGATATCGTCGTTGACGTCGAATCCCAGTTTGGCGCAGAGACCCGGGTTGTCTTCCTCCAGCAAGGCGTCGAATTCCTGATCCGCGCACTCGGCGTTATCGCGCAGGCGCTGGATCTGGTAGCTGGTTTCGGCCCACTGGCGATGCAGCAGACGGCGCTTGCCGCTGAAGACAGGCTCGCCCTGGAAGCTGATAGAGACGTCGTCGTTGTTGACCGGCTGGCCGATGACCGCCACGCAGTCTTCCAGACCGGCGGCGCTGAACTGAGCCAGTACCAGCGCGGTGGCGTCCTGACGGACCTGAATGACCGCGCCCAGTTCTTCGTTGAACAGGATCGCGCTCAGTTCGGCGGCGTTCTCGGCGAGGCCGTCGAGGTGCAGGTTCAGGCCGCAATGACCGGCGAAGGCCATCTCCAGGGCGCTGACCAGCAAGCCACCGTCGGACCGGTCATGGTAAGCCAGGATGTGACCGTCGGCGTTCAGACCCTGGATCACGGCGAAGAACGCCTTCAGATCTTCGGCATCGTCGACGTCCGGAGCGCTGTTGCCCAGCTTGCCGTGAACCTGGGCCAGGATCGAGGCGCCCATGCGGTTCTGGCCACGACCCAGGTCGATCAGGATCAGGTCGGTAATGCCCTTGTCCATGCGCAGCTGCGGGGTCAGGGTCTGGCGAATGTCAGTTACCGGCGCGAAACCGGTCACGATCAGCGACAGCGGCGAGGTCACGCTCTTTTCGGCGCCCTCGTCGCTCCAGCGGGTTTTCATGGACATGGAGTCCTTGCCCACCGGAATGGTCAGGCCCAGTTCCGGGCACAGCTCCATGCCGACCGCCTTGACGGTATCGTACAGACGCGCGTCTTCGCCGGGGTGACCGGCCGCGGACATCCAGTTGGCCGACAGCTTGATGTCGGACAGCTTCTCGATGCGCGAGGCGGCGATGTTGGTCAGGACCTCACCGATCGCCATGCGGCCTGACGCCGGAGCGTCCAGCAGCGCGAGCGGAGTACGCTCGCCCATCGCCATGGCTTCGCCGGTGTGGACGTCGAAGCTGGTGGCGGTGACGGCGCAGTCGGCGACCGGGACCTGCCACGGACCAACCATCTGATCGCGAGCGACCAGACCGGTGATGCTGCGGTCGCCGATGGTGATCAGAAAGCTCTTGCTGGCGACGGCCGGGTGACGCAGCACGCGCTGAACGCTCTCTTCGAGGTCCAGCGTACTTGGGTCGAAATCATCGCCCAGCTCGGCCTCGCGCTCGACCGAACGGTGCATGCGCGGCGCCTTGCCCAGCAGCACTTCCAGCGGCATGTCCACCGGGCTGTTGCCGAAGTGACTGTCGGTGACGGTCAGTTGTGGCTCTTCGGTCGCTTCGCCGACTACCGCGAACGGGCAGCGCTCACGCTCGCAGATCGCCTCGAAGCGCTCGAAGTCTTCGGCGCTGACGGCCAGCACGTAACGTTCCTGAGACTCGTTGCTCCAGATTTCCAGCGGCGCCATGCCCGGCTCGTCGTTGGGCACGTTGCGCAATTCGAACCGGCCGCCACGGCCGCCGTCGTTGACCAGTTCCGGGAAGGCGTTGGACAGACCGCCCGCGCCAACGTCGTGAATGAAGGCGATCGGGTTCTTGTCGCCCAGCTGCCAGCAACGGTCGATGACTTCCTGGCAACGACGCTCCATTTCAGGGTTTTCACGCTGAACGGAGGCAAAGTCCAGGTCCGCCGAGCTGGTGCCGGTGGCCATCGACGAAGCGGCGCCGCCGCCCAGGCCGATGAGCATCGCCGGGCCACCCAGCACGATCAGCTTGGCGCCCACGGTGATTTCGCCCTTCTGGACGTGCTCTTCGCGGATGTTGCCCATGCCGCCGGCAAGCATGATCGGCTTGTGGTAGCCACGCACTTCGTCGCCATGCGGGGTCGCGATGGACTGCTCGAAGGTCCGGAAATAACCGGTCAGCGCCGGACGGCCGAACTCGTTGTTGAACGCCGCGCCGCCCAGCGGGCCTTCGATCATGATGTCCAGCGGCGTCACGATGCGCTCGGGCTTGCCGTACGGCTTCTCCCAAGGCTGTACGAAACCTGGGATGTTCAGGTTGGAAACGGTGAAGCCCGTCAGACCCGCCTTCGGCTTGGCGCCGCGACCGGTAGCGCCTTCGTCACGGATTTCGCCACCCGAACCTGTGGACGCGCCCGGGAAGGGAGCGATGGCGGTCGGGTGGTTGTGGGTCTCGACCTTCATCAGGATGTGCACCGGCTCCTGCACCGCGCCGTACTGGCGGGTCTCAGGATCGGGGAAGAAGCGGCCGGCCACGTTGCCGACGATCACCGAGGCGTTGTCCTTGTAAGCGGACAGGACACCTTCGCTGTGCATCGCGTAGGTGTTCTTGATCATGCCGAACAGGCTCTTGTCCTGGCTTTCGCCATCGATGTCCCAACTCGCGTTGAAGATCTTGTGGCGGCAGTGCTCGGAGTTGGCCTGGGCGAACATCATCAGTTCGATGTCGTGCGGGTTGCGACCCAGCCCATTGAAGGCATTGACCAGGTAATCGATCTCGTCTTCGGCCAGGGCCAGACCCAGCTCGACGTTGGCCTTCTCCAGCGCGGCGCGGCCGCCCCCCAGAATATCGACCGCGGTCAGCGGCTTGGGCTGGGCGTGGCTGAACAGGCTGTTGGCCTGTTCGGTGTCGGTCAGCACCAGCTGGGTCATGCGATCATGCAGACCGTCGGCGATCGCCTGAGCCTCGGTTTCGCTGAACTCGCCTTCCACATAGAACGCGATGCCGCGCTCGATGCGCTGGATCTTGGTCAGACCGCAGTTATGGGCAATGTCGCTGGCCTTGCTCGACCAGGGCGAAATCGTGCCGAAGCGAGGAATGACCAGAAACAGGCGCCCGCGCGGTTCCTGAACCGGAACGCTCGGGCCGTATTTCAGCAAACGGTCGAGAACCTGCTGCTCTTCGCTGGACAAATCGCCAGTGACGTCAGCGAAGTGGGTGAATTCAGCATACAGACCACTGACAGCCGAAACCTTTTGTTTCAGTTGTTCAAGTAGCTTGCTGTGGCGGAAGGCAGAGAGAGCAGGAGCACCGCGCAGGATCAACATCTTCGGGACAGCCTCGGAAGGGGGTGTGCTTTGAGGCCACGCATTCTAGCCTAAACCGGGCCTTTGAGCACTCTTGAAGGCAGCAATGAACAGGGCCGAATGTCGCGTAGTCCCCTGATGGCATTCTGAACGTAGAAAAACCGGCCGCCTATCAGACGCAAGCTCAACTGTCGAGATATGGCGGTCGTTGCGCTTTGCGTATACTGCACCGATGTTCTTCCGATCAGATTTCCGCCCTCGTTGCGCCAGATGGCTCATCGCAACCGGACTCTTCCTGATGCTCGGCGCCTGTGTGGACAAACCCAACACACTGGAGCGAGTCAAGGAGGATGGCATTCTGCGCGTGGTCACCCGCAACAGCCCGGCGACCTACTTCCAGGATCGCAACGGCGAAACAGGCTTCGAATACGAACTGGTCAAGCGTTTCGCCGAAGACATGGGCGTAAAACTGCAGATCGAGACTGCCGACAACCTGGACGACCTGTTCGACCAGATGAATACGCCCAATGGCCCGGTGCTGGGCGCGGCAGGCCTGATCGACACCCCGAAACGCAAGTCACAGGCACGGTTTTCCCATCCTTATCTTGCCGTCACGCCGCAGGTCGTCTACCGCAACGGGCAGAACCGGCCGACCGACCCGGGCGATCTGGTGGGCAAGCGCATCGTGGTACTCAAGGGCAGCAGCCACGCCGAGCAGCTTGCCGAATTGAAAGCGAAGAATCCGGCCCTGGAATACGAAGAATCCGACGCCGTCGAGGTGGTCGACCTGCTGCGCATGGTGGACGAAGGCCAGATCGACCTGACCCTGGTCGACTCCAACGAGCTGGCGATGAACCAGGTGTATTTCCCCAACGTACGGGTTGCCTTCGACCTGGGTGACGCGCGCCAGCAGCGCTGGGCGGTAGGGCCGGGCGAAGACAACAGTCTGCTCAACGAAATCAACGCCTACCTCGACAAGGTCGAAAAGAACGGCACCCTGCAGCGGCTCAAGGATCGTTATTACGGCCACGTCGATGTACTGGGTTACGTGGGCGCCTACACCTTTGCCCAGCATCTTCAGGAACGCCTGCCCAAGTACGAAAAGCACTTCCAGGTATCAGCCAAGAAAGAACAAGTGGATTGGCGGCTGCTGGCAGCCATCGGCTATCAGGAATCGATGTGGCAGCCCGCGGTGACCTCCAAGACTGGCGTGCGAGGCCTGATGATGCTGACCCAGAACACGGCACAGGCCATGGGTGTATCCAATCGGCTCGACGCTAAACAGAGCATCCAGGGCGGAGCCAAGTACTTTGCTTACGTGAAGGATCAACTGGACCCGGACATAAAGGAGCCTGATCGTACATGGCTCGCACTGGCGTCCTACAACGTGGGCGGCGGTCATCTGGAGGACGCCCGCAAGCTTGCCGCCAACGAAGGGCTGGACCCCAACAAATGGCTGGACGTGAAGAAGATGCTGCCGCGTCTGTCGCAGAAGAAGTGGTACAGCAAGACCCGTTACGGCTATGCCCGCGGCGGTGAGCCCGTGCATTTCGTGGCGAACATCCGCCGCTACTACGACATCCTGACCTGGCTGACCCAGCCACAACTGGAAGGCGATCAGGTCGCCGACAGCAATCTGCACGTACCGGCCGTGGACAAAACCAAGCCGCCTCAGTCACCGCAGTCCAACCAGCCGCAACCTGCACCTTGACCTAACGCTGACTGTAGGAGCCAGCTTGCTGGCGATCCGTTTTGCTGGAGATCGACAGCAGCGCATTCCCCCCCCCTGACACACCGCATCGCCTGCATCGCCAGCAAGCTGGCTGTGCTGGTCAACTTTTTCCGGACACATCAGCAGGTGATTTCAGGCCGGCTGGCGTTCGTACTGGTTTGGTGAGACATAGCCCAGTGTCGAGTGCAGGCGACCTTCGTTATAAAACCGCACGATGT
>NZ_JBAJGT010000017.1:0-95268 GCF_036706555.1 Pseudomonas sp. JDS28PS106
CGATCAACCGGATCGACGCTGCTTCTTCGCTGACTTCACTTCAAAACCTTGTAACTCATTGAATCAGAAGGCTTTTTCGTTTCCGTCTGCGCCGGAAGTGGGGCGAATTATAGAGACATTGAGAGGCGCGTCAACACTTAATTTCAAATCAGGCGAAATTAACCGCCAACCCCTTTTGCCTATATATAGAAGAGCTCCCAGGAGCTGATCATCAGATCACTCCCGCCTGGCGCAGCAAAGCGATTTCATCCGCACCCAGGGCCAGCCAGTCGTTCAGCACTTGCTCGCTATGTTCTCCCAGAAGCGGCGGAGCCCGACGGTACTCGACGGGAGTCTCCGACAGTCTTATCGGGCTGGCCACCTGCGGGACAACACCTCCTAACGCATGCGGCAGTTCGATCGCCAGCCCACGCGCCTGCACCTGGGGATCGGCGAACACCTGTGCCAGGTCATTGATAGGCCCGCACGGCACGCCTGCCGTTTCCAGTTCCGCTACCCACTGGGCGGTGGTCTTGAAAACCGTGGCCTGCCGAATCAAGGGTATCAACGCACTTCGGTTGGCAACCCGCAGCGTATTGGTCAGGAACCTGGGATCCTCCGCCCATTCGGGGTGCCCCGCCACTTCGGCGAACTTCCTGAACTGACCGTCATTGCCCACGGTAAGGATGAAATCACCATCAGCCGTTGGAAAGTCCTGATAAGGGACTATGTTCGGATGCGCGTTGCCCAGCCGGCGCGGAGCTGTTCCGGTCGTCAGGTAGTTCATCGCCTGATTCGCCAGACAGGCCACCTGCACGTCGAGCAGAGCCATATCGATATGCTGCCCTTCTCCGCTGCGGTCACGACTCGCAAGCGCCGCGAGTATGGCCGTGGCGGAATAGACACCCGTGAGAATGTCGGTCAGCGCGACACCCACCTTTACCGGTCCCGCGCCCTGCTCGTCGTCGCTGCGCCCCGTAAGGCTCATCAGGCCGCCAAGCCCCTGCACCATGAAATCGTATCCGGCGCGCCTGGCATAGGGCCCGGTCTGACCAAAGCCTGTGATCGAGCAATAGATCAGGCGAGGGTTGATTGCCTTGAGCGCGGCATAGTCAAGGCCATAGGCCCGTAGCCCGCCCACCTTGAAGTTCTCGATCAGAATGTCGGCCTTGGCAGCCAGCCCTTTGACCAGCTCTTGCCCTTCGGGCCTGGTGAAGTCGATGGTGACCGACTGCTTGTTGCGATTGGCGGAAAGGTAGTAGGCGGCCTCGCTGGAGGATTCGCCAGAAGGCGTCTTCAGAAACGGCGGCCCCCAGGAACGGGTATCGTCCCCGGTGCCGGGACGCTCGACCTTGACGACCTCGGCACCCAGATCGGCCAGGATCTGTCCCGCCCATGGCCCGGCCAGCACGCGCGACAGATCCAGTACCCGAAGGTGTGAAAGCGCTCCCATTGGCTTGCCTCCTTAATAGAAGGCCTGGATGCCCGTCTGGGCGCGGCCGAGAATCAGCGCGTGGACGTCATGGGTGCCCTCGTAGGTATTGACCACTTCCAGGTTGACCAGATGGCGAGCAATGCCGAACTCGTCGGATATGCCGTTCCCGCCCAGCATGTCCCGGGCCATGCGTGCCACGTCCAGCGCCTTACCGCATGAGTTGCGTTTCATGATGGAAGTGATCTCGACGGCAGCCGTGCCTTCGTCCTTCATGCGCCCCAGACGCAGGCAACCTTGCAGGGCCAGAGTGATTTCGGTCTGCATGTCCGCCAGTTTCTTCTGGACCAGTTGATTGGCGGCCAGCGGGCGACCGAATTGCTGACGATCGAGGGTGTACTGGCGCGCCGTGTGCCAGCAGAACTCCGCCGCTCCCAGGGCTCCCCAGGAAATGCCGTAACGCGCCGAGTTAAGGCAAGTGAATGGCCCTTTCAGACCGCGCACATCGGGGAAGATGTTCTCCTGCGGCACGAACACGTTATCCATCACGATCTCTCCGGTGATGGAAGCGCGCAGCCCGACTTTGCCGTGGATCACGGGTGCACTGAGTCCTGCCCAGCCTTTCTCAAGCACGAAACCCCTGATATCGCCTTCATCGTCCTTGGCCCAGACGACGAACACGTCGGCGATAGGGCTGTTGGTGATCCACATTTTGCTGCCCGTCAGACGGTAGCCGCCTTCTACTTGCCGGGCCCGGGTGATCATCGCTCCCGGATCGGACCCATGATTGGGCTCGGTCAGGCCGAAACAGCCGATCCATTCTCCCGAGGCCAGCTTGGGAAGGTATTTTTCCTTCTGCGCCTGGGTGCCGAATTCATTAATGGGCACCATGACCAGCGATGACTGAACACTCATCATGGAGCGATAACCGGAATCGACCCGCTCGACTTCACGGGCAATCAGCCCGTAGCAGACGTAGTTGAGACCACTGCCGCCGAACTCGGCCGGAATGGTCGCGCCGAGCAGACCCATTTCTCCCATCTCGCGAAAGATCGCCGGATCGGTCCGCTCATGCCGAAAGGCTTCCAGAACCCGGGGAGCGAGTTTGTTGCCGGCGAACTGCGCGGCACTGTCGCGAACCATTCGTTCTTCTTCTGTCAGTTGCTGGTCCAGCAACAGTGGGTCGATCCAGTTAAAGCTCGCCTTGCTCATGCCTCACCTCAGGGTATCGGGTCTGGAAATCGATCCTAGACCCGGGGAATGCCGGGCACAAACGATGAATACGCAATAGCGTGTGCTAATTTCTCACTCCGAAACTCCCTAAATGGGGTCGTTCCTTCACCCAAGGTGAGAGTCACGCACATGCGCCGCAAGATCCCCAGCACCGCCGCACTCGTCAGCTTCGAAGCCGCCGCTCGTCATGAGAGCTTCACCCTCGCCGCGCAAGAGCTTTCGCTGACGCAAGGCGCGGTCTGTCGCCAAGTCGCCGCCCTGGAAAGCTTTCTGGACGTACAGTTGTTCAAGAGAACCCGACGCGGGGTGAAACTGACTGAAGCAGGTCTCTCATACAGCAGGCGCATAGCCGCGCAACTTGACGCAGTGGAACGCGATACGTTGTCCGTGATGGGGCAGCAAGGTGCCAATGTGATCGATCTGGCCGTCGTTCCTACGTTCGGTACCCAGTGGCTGCTGCCGCGCCTCAAGGATTTCCAGCGTCTGCACCCGGAAGTGACGGTCAACCTGACCAATCGCACGCGACCTTTCCTGTTCGCCGACACAGAGTTTGACGCGGCCATCTATTTTGGCGATGGCGACTGGCCCGGCACCCAGGCCCATCGTCTGATGGGCGAAAACCCGATGCCGGTGTGCAGCCCTTCATTGATGGAGGATCAAAAGAGCCTGAGCACTGAAGTCATCGCCTCTCTGCCGCTGCTCCAGCAGACGACAAGACCTTACGCCTGGCGGCAATGGTTCAACGCCCAGGGAGCCAGCGTCGCCCGCGATCTTGCCGGGCCTCGGTACGAACTGTTCTCCATGTTGGCCCAGGCTGCCACCCATGAAATGGGGATCGCTCTGATTCCTCCGTTTCTGATTCAGCGGGAACTGCAAGACCACCGGCTGGTGATCGCCAACCCGCAAGCTCTTCAAAGCGACAAGGCGTATTACCTGGTGATTCCGGAACGCAAAACCAAGGCAGCGTCGCTTGAAGCCTTCAAGCTGTGGTTGGCCACGCAAACCGCCGCGTACCGGCTGCCCCGCGCCGAGGAATAGCCCTGCCACCATCAGGTAGTAGCACATCATCAGCACCTACAAATGTAAGGTAATGTCGCATCTGAGTAACTTGCCCGAAAACGAAGGAAGTAGGTCGACAAGCGCATTTCGCACACTTTCAGGCGATTTTCCTTTAAAAAACTTTGTTTTCCACTGAAATCTCAGGGTTTTTCCTCCAGCCCGCGTCTATCAAGGCCTCTAGCAGACTGCTGCGACAATAGGTCACAGGATGACTTGTAGTTAATCTATAGTCTCGTTACAGAATGTGTTGAACCCCCATTTCCGGACCTGCAAAATGCCTCGCCTCGTACACCACGGGGCGTGCTGATCGGCCTCGACAGACGCACCAGCCGTAGTGCCCTGGCCTGTCTATGAAGATAAAAAAAGATCGCGCAGGAGATTTGACGTGCACATTGGTGTTCCTCTTGAAACCCTACCGGTTGAGACGCGGGTTGCCGCAACCCCGGAAACCATCAAAAAGCTGGTCAGCCAAGGCCACAGAATCACTGTGCAAAGCGGAGCCGGCATTCAAGCCAGCGTCCCGGACAGTGCCTATGTCGCCGCGGGAGCAACCATAGGCAGCCTCGAAGAAGCGTTCGGAGCGGAACTGGTTCTGAAAGTGACCGCGCCCAATGACGCTGAACTGGCATTGATGAAACAGGGCGCGCTGCTCGTCGGCATGCTCAATCCGTTCAATGACCAGACCATCGCCAGAATGGCCGCCCAGGGCGTCACCGCTTTCGCTTTGGAAGCCGCGCCGCGCACTTCCCGAGCGCAGAGCCTCGACGTGCTGTCCTCCCAAGCCAACATTGCCGGTTACAAGGCCGTGCTGCTGGGCGCCCATCATTATCCGCGCTTCATGCCGATGCTGATGACCGCTGCGGGCACTGTGAAGGCTGCGCGGGTGCTGATCCTGGGCGCCGGAGTCGCCGGTCTGCAGGCTATCGCCACCGCCAAGCGTCTGGGTGCCGTGGTCGAGGCTTCCGACGTACGTCCCGCGGTGAAGGAGCAGATCGAGTCGCTGGGTGCCAAATTCATCGACGTGCCTTACGAAACCGATGAAGAACGCGAATGCGCCGAAGGTGTTGGCGGTTATGCGCGCCCGATGCCTGCCAGCTGGATGCAGCGTCAGGCGGCGGCGGTCCACGAGCGTGCGAAACAGGCAGACATCGTGATCACCACTGCGCTGATACCCGGTCGCAAGGCCCCAGTGCTGCTGAGTGCCGACACCGTTGCGCAAATGAAGCCCGGTTCGGTGGTCATCGATCTGGCAGCCGCTCAGGGCGGCAACTGCCCGCTTACGGTCGCGGATAAGGTCGTGGTCGAACACGGCGTGACCATCGTCGGCCATACCAACCTGCCCGCGCTGGTCGCCGCCGATGCTTCGGCGCTGTACGCACGCAACCTGCTGGATTTCATGAAGCTGCTGTTCGACAAGGAAGGCATGCTTTCGATCAACCTCGAAGACGACATCGTCGCCGCGTGCCTGATGTGCCGCGACGGCCAGGTCATCCGCAAGAACAGCTGAGGACGCTACCCATGGAAGAGCTGATCTCTCCCGGTATCTACAACCTGATCATTTTCGTGCTGGCTATCTATGTCGGCTATCACGTGGTCTGGAACGTTACCCCCGCCCTGCACACCCCTCTGATGGCGGTTACCAACGCAATTTCCGCCATCGTGATCGTCGGTGCGATGCTCGCGGCGGCGCTGACCGTTACGCCTCTGGGCAAGACCATGGGCACGCTGGCCGTCGCTCTGGCGGCGGTGAACGTATTCGGTGGTTTTCTCGTCACCCGGCGCATGCTTGAGATGTTCAAGAAAAAGGCACCAAAAACCAAGGACGAGGTGCAGAAGTAATGAGCATGAACCTGGTAACCCTGTTGTACCTGATCGCCTCGGTCTGCTTCATTCAGGCGCTCAAAGGGCTCTCGCACCCGACCACTTCCCGGCGCGGCAACCTGTTCGGCATGCTGGGCATGGCCTTGGCTGTCGTCACCACCATTGGTCTGGTCTACAAGCTGGCCGCGCTGTCGACGGCGAGCGCGGGCATCGGCTACATCATCGTGGGCTTGCTGGCAGGCGGCACCGCCGGCTCGATCATGGCAAAGCGCGTCGAGATGACCAAGATGCCGGAACTGGTGGCCTTCATGCACAGCATGATCGGTCTGGCGGCCGTGTTCATCGCAATCGCCGCGGTCGTGGAGCCTCAGTCGCTGGGCATCGTCCACAACCTCGGCGATGCGATTCCGGTGGGTAACCGTCTGGAGCTGTTCCTGGGCGCGGCCATTGGCGCGATCACTTTTTCCGGTTCGGTCATCGCTTTCGGCAAATTGTCCGGCAAATACAAGTTCCGCCTGTTCCGGGGCGCTCCGGTACAGTTCGCCGGCCAGCACAAGCTGAATCTGGTGCTGGGCCTGGCGACCCTGTTCTTCGGCCTGACCTTCATGTTCACCGGCAACCTGGCCGCGTTCGCCATCATGCTGGCTCTGGCGTTCGTGATCGGCGTGCTGCTGATCATCCCCATCGGCGGCGCGGACATGCCCGTGGTCGTTTCCATGCTCAACAGTTATTCAGGCTGGGCGGCGGCGGGAATCGGCTTCTCGCTGAACAACTCGATGCTGATCATCGCCGGTTCGCTGGTCGGTTCTTCCGGCGCGATCCTGTCGTACATCATGTGCAAGGCGATGAACCGCTCCTTCTTCAACGTCATCGGCGGCGGCTTCGGAGGCGCGGCGGATGCCGGAGGCCCGGCGGGCGCCAAAGAAGCGCGGCCGGTCAAATCCGGTTCGGCGGACGACGCCACCTTCCTGCTGACCAACGCCGACACCGTGATCATCGTGCCGGGCTACGGTCTGGCAGTCGCCCGCGCGCAGCATGCACTCAAGGAGCTGACCGAAAAGCTGGTTCATCGCGGGGTGACGGTCAAGTACGCCATTCACCCGGTTGCCGGTCGGATGCCGGGACACATGAACGTGTTGCTGGCTGAAGCCGAGGTCCCTTACGACCAAGTCTTCGAGATGGACGACATCAACTCCGAATTCGGCCAGGCTGATGTAGTGCTGGTGCTGGGCGCCAACGACGTGGTCAACCCGGCCGCCAAGAATGACCCGAAATCGCCGATCGCGGGCATGCCGATTCTCGAAGCGTTCAAAGCCAGGACCATCATCGTCAACAAGCGCTCCATGGCGAGCGGTTACGCCGGTCTGGACAACGAACTGTTCTATCTCGACAAGACCATGATGGTGTTCGGCGACGCCAAGAAGGTGATCGAGGACATGGTGAAGGCCGTGGAAAACGCATAACGTCACTCGCCTGCCGTGAAGGCTCCGGATCGCTCAACGACCGGGGCCTTTTTACATTCCGCGTAACAGTGTTTTGCGCTGAAAGCCGCTAATTAGAGCCCTCCAATGCGACCTTGGTAGCGGGACGGATAATCTCCAACTCACTAGACTTGGCGCTCGCTTCCTCTATCCGAGAACAAGACTCCATGTACCGTGATCGTATTCGCCTGCCCTCCCTGATGGACAAGGTAATGAGCGCCGCAGACGCTGCTGCCTTGATCGAAGATGGCATGACCGTCGGCATGAGCGGCTTTACCCGCGCCGGTGAAGCCAAGGCCGTTCCGGTCGCGCTGGCCGCCCGCGCACTGCTGACGCCGCTCAAGATCAGCCTCATGACCGGCGCCAGCCTGGGCAACGACCTCGACAAGCAGCTTACTGAAGCGGGCGTTCTGTCGCGGCGCATGCCCTTCCAGGTCGACAGCACCCTGCGCAAGGCGATCAACAGCGGCAACGTGATGTTCATCGACCAGCATCTGTCCGACACGGTCGAACAGCTGCGCAACCGGCAGATCAAGGCAGTGGACGTCGCGGTCATCGAATGCGTGGCGATCACCGAGGACGGGCATCTGGTACTGAGCACCTCGGTTGGCAACTCGGCCAGCTTCGCAATCCTGGCGAAACAGGTCATCGTCGAGATCAACCTGTCCCAGCCGCTGGAACTCGAAGGGCTGCATGACGTTTACATCCCCAGCTACCGCCCCACGCGGCTGCCGATTCCGGTTCTGGAAGCCGACTCGCGAATCGGCAGTCACGCCGTACAGATCGATCCGTCGAAGATCGTCGGCATCGTCATCAGCGACCGGCCCGACTCACCTTCCACCGTTTTGCCGCCTGACGAAGATACCCAGGCCATCGCCAGCCATCTGGTGGAATTCTTCAAGAAAGAAGTCGATGAAGGTCGCTTGACCAACAAGCTGATGCCGCTGCAAGCCGGCATCGGGACCATTGCCAACGCGGTGATGCATGGTCTGCTCGATTCGCCTTTCGAAGATATGACGATGTACTCCGAAGTGCTGCAGGATTCGACCTTCGACTTGTTCGACGCCGGCAAGCTGAGTTTCGCCTCGGGCAGCTCGATGACGCTGTCGGCGACCAAGCATGCGCAGGTGTTCGCCGACTTCAATCGCTATAAATCCAGGCTCGTGCTGCGCCCGCAGGAGATCTCCAACCATCCGGAAGTGATCCGCCGCCTGGGTATCATCGGGATCAACACCGCGCTGGAGTTCGATCTGTATGGCAACGTCAACTCGACGCATGTCTGCGGCACGCGAATGATGAACGGCATCGGCGGTTCGGGAGACTTCTCGCGCAACGCCCACCTGGCGATCTTCGTCACCAAGTCGATTGCCAAGAACGGCGCGATCTCCAGCGTGGTGCCCATGGTCAGCCATGTCGATCACACCGAGCATGATGTCGACATCCTCGTTACCGAGCAGGGCCTGGCTGATCTGCGCGGCCTCGCTCCCCGTGAGCGCGCTCGGGTCATCATCGACAACTGCGTGCATCCGAGCTATCGCGAAGCTTTGAACCGTTACTTCGCAGCAGCATGCGAACGTGGCGGCCACACTCCCCATGTCCTCAGTGAAGCCCTGAGTTGGCACATCAACCTTGAACAGACCGGCAGTATGTTGGCCGTGTGACAAACACAGTTTCCAGTGGGTTGCGATTCCTAGCGCCCACTGACACAGCTTACCCGTCGCAGATTTCAAAAACTGTACTTCTGTACCGGTCAAAAACCCACTCAAACGAGGGTAATTCCACAGGGGCCGGGATTAAATGCACTGATAAGGTGCGGACCGATACAGTTGCCCCATTTATGAACAAAACAGTACCCCTAAACAGTTAACTGAGCTCACACAATACAGACCAACTGTGTCTATGGAAGCTGTCTGACCGAGAGGAAAATGGGCACCAGTCAAGTCACCGTCTAATCCCGCCACAAGCGGAAGGAAGTCGCACCATGGAACGTACAGTCAGTTCCGACCTGTTCAACACCAGCTCCACCACTGCTCCAAAAGCTGCTCTGCCCCTGCGCATGTTCGCTAACCTGATGCTCTGGCAGCGTCGCCTCTCCAGCCGCCACCAGCTGGCTCGTCTGGACGCACGTCTGCTCGCCGACGCAGGTATCAGCGAAGCCCAGCGTTACGAAGAGCTGAGCAAGCCGTTCTGGCGCTAATACCGCGCCCGCTGGCCCAGGCTTGATGCCTCCCGCCAGCACCGAATTCTTCAACGAAACCCGCCCGGGCATACCAGGCGGGTTTCGTCGTTATGAGCCTGCGGAAAACGATCCGGCGAACAGATACAGTTGAACAAGATCATAAACGTATCAGTACAGTTAAAATCGATCACTGGCATTGCGCTGCGATGACAAGGCAGGCGGGCCTGCGCTAGGCTTAGGTTCATTACGCCCCATGCCGTCATTGCACGCTCGGGGTTCGGATATCTGGCTATCTCACATGACGGACTCAATCATGACCCTGGTACGAATTTTCGGCGCAGCTGTACTGTTGACGGCGGCTGTAAGCGCAAACGCTTCGAGCTTCATCGTGACGACCGACACGATCGTCGACGCGGTGGCAGCATCGACCGACGCTACTTCGGACCTGACGTCCTCGCTACGAGACGACAAGATCGTGCGAGAGGCCCGGGACGAGGCCGCAAGTTTCGTTGGCAGCGATGGAGAAATTCGTGGCGCCCGGCTGGAAAGCGCGTTGAACCATATCCGTCAGCAGCTCCCGCAACTGCAAGCCACGGATACGCAGCTGGCCCAGGCGATTCTGGCCATCTGAGCAACCACTGCCCCGGCAGCCGGCCTGCCGGGGTAGCCCTCATGACAGCATTACGCTAGCCTTGCCGCTCGTTCCGCCGCTTGACAGAAAACCATGCGTTCATTGCCCCTCGTACTCCTGGCTTCCATTGCCTGCCTGCTCTGCATCAGTCCCGCTCAAGCGTTCGATACGACTACCCAGGGCCTGGTCAAGACCGGGTATGTGACCAGTCAGGTCACCTCCGCGCCGTTCGATAACAAAGTGATACTTGCAGCCCAGGATGACGCCGCAGCGTTCGTCGCTTCGGACGGTCAGTACAAGGGCGCGAGGCTGGAAGCCGCGTTTCGCAGCCTGCGACACAATCACGCAAAACTTCATGCCAGCGACCTTGAACTGGCGCAGGCAATCCTCGTCCAATAAGCACTTTTTTGAACCTAGCGTTACTGGAGACGTTTCTACATGCGCACCCCGCTGATAGCCGCCACCCTCGGCCTGCTGTTGATCGCTGATTTCGCCCAGGCCCAGACCGTTGTGGCAACGAGCAATATCATCGTTCGCGCTTTCGGTCGCTCCATCGATTTCACCTCCGACACCACCACTTCCATCCGTGACTCGAAAGTCGTCGTGGAAGCCAAGGACGATGCCGCCAGCTATGTCGCAACCGGTGGCGACATTCATGGCGCGCAACTCGATGCGGCCTTCGATGCACTGCGCAGCCGCGTACCGGAAGCACGCGATGCCAGCGACCAGACTCTGGCCGAAGCAATTCTCGCACTGTGAGGCGTCTTGGCGTCTGGCTGCTGGCCGGCGCATTGTCGCTGGCCGCGACTCATGCCATCGCCGGCCTGAAGCTGCAGCTCGACGCCAATGAGCTGACCCCACCGCAGCGTCAGGCGAGCCAGACACTGCTTGACGAAGCCGTAAGCGCGTTGCCGCCCGGCTTCGTCACCCGGCTGGACCGAACGATCGAAGTCAGCTGGTCCGACGACATGCCGGCCAATGCCTACGGCCAGGCCGCCGGTCCCTATCAGCTGTATCTCAATTCCCGTCTGCTCGCGCCGCTCGCCGACGGCACGGCCGCGAAGGAACAGACCGGTCGCCCGCACGGAACGGTCCGTCGGGAACTGCTCGCCACCGTGCTGCATGAGCTGACCCACGTTTATGATCGCGCGCGCCTGTGGTCATCGGCTGACCGCGCCCTGATCTTCCAGTGCTCGCGCCGTGGCAGCACGCTGGGCAAAGTCGGATTGCCCGACGAATGCCGAGGACAGACGGAACGGCGCTTTACCCTCAGCGACGATCCACGCCTGCTGGACCTGGCCGGCTGGCCGCAATATGTCGGGAAGCGTGGCGAGCGGGAGCAACACAACGGCCAGGTTGTGCGTAGCCCGGATCTATACGAAGTCAGCAGCCCGCTGGAATTCGTGGCGGTCAACATGGAGTACTTCCTGCTCGATCCGGCCTATGCCTGCCGTCGTCCCGCGCTTTATGCGTGGTACAAGGCGCACTTCGGATGGGCGCCGGCGGCAAAAAGCGAGTGCCCGACTGTTTATCCGTATCTGAATGCGGGTAACGATTTCGGACGCGAACCGTTGGGCAAGCTGGATCCGGAACGCGTTTACGCGGTCGATTACCTGCTGGCAGAGGCCAACCAGAACTGGGTCAGCCGCTGGGGTCACAGCATGCTGCGACTGGTGATCTGCAAGCCAGGACGCCCGCGCGGGCCGGACTGCCGACTGGACCTGGACCAGCATCTGGTTCTGTCCTATCGGGCTTTCGTGGGCGATGTGCAGTTGTCCAGCTGGGACGGACTGATGGGTGCCTACCCGTCCCGACTATTCGTTCTGCCGCTGGGCCAGGTGATCGACGAGTACACCAAGACCGAACTTCGCAGCCTGGCGTCCGTGCCGCTGACGCTTTCGCGCCCGGAGATCGAAGGTCTGGTGCAGCATGCCGCCGAGATGCACTGGAGCTACGACGGCAACTACTACTTCCTGTCCAACAACTGCGCGGTGGAAAACCTCAAGCTGCTGCGCAGCGGCACGCATAATCCGAAGCTGGTCGGCCTGGACAGCATCCTTCCCAACGGCCTGCTCGAAGTGCTCAAAGGCCGTGGTCTTGCCGATACCAGCGTGCTGGACGACCCGAAGGAAGCCTTGCGCCTGGGTTATCGGTTCGATTCCTACCGGGACCGGTATCAGGCCATGTTCGAGGTGCTGAAGAAAAATCTGCCGATCGATCAGACAACGGTCGAGGACTGGTTGTCTCTACCTGCCGAGAAGCGCCGCCAATGGTTCGCCAATGCGGACCTGCGTACGAGCGCTGCGATTCTGCTGCTGGAACAGGCTAGCCTGCGTCGCCAGCTGCTGGTCGCCCAGGACGAAGTGAAGCAGCGCTATCTCGGGGCTCGGGAGCAACAGCCGGACAACGTGTCGAATGCCACACGCACGCTGCAGCAGCTTCTGGAAAGCAGCGGTTTTCTGAGTCGTCCCGCCGAACTGCTGGGCAGTGACGGTTACGGTCTGCCGCAAGCCGGGGAATGGACACGTCTGGAAGCGGAAAGCAGTCAGCGTCAGAAGCAGTTGAAGCGACTGACCGGAGATCTGGATAAGGAAGTTCGCGCTTTGCTGGAGCCGGAACGCGCCAGGGAAATCGCGGCCAACGAAGCTAACCTCAAACAGGTCGGCGAACACCTGCGGACGCTGCACAAGGCGGCGGGCGGTCTGCAACTGCCCTGATCGATGGCGCTGCCTCGGTGAAGGCAGCGCGCAGAAGCATCAGCGAATGCTGTTGATGCTGCCTTTATTGCCGGTCACTTTGACGTCGACCTTCTTGAAGATGAAGTAGTCCTTCACGTTGACTTCGTAGCGTGGCGCAACGATCAGGTCGGCGCCGGAGGATTTCACTGCCTTGTAGGCGGCAGCCGCTTTGGTCGTGGCGACCGGATCGGGGAATGGCAGTGCCAGACCGCCACCGCTTGCGCCCGCGCCGCCGTAGGTCACGCCGTCGGCGAACTGGGTATCGCCGCCAAAGGCCAGGAAGTTGAACAGAATGTTGGTGGACGACTCACCGGTGATGGTGCCGCCAACCTTGACGTCCGCCTTGAGATCCGCCTTGACCGTGCTGTCCAGAGGGGCGACCGGCTGGCTCGCGTTGTAGCTCACGCAGCCGCTGGTGGTAACGATCAGGGTAGCGACCGCGGCGGACATCCATAGCTTTTTCATCATGACTTTCCAGTTGTTGTTTATAAAGTGCAGCAGGGCCGCGACTTTAAGGGAATAACCAAGAGGAAGAAGTCAGGCGAATCCGCATGTGGCTGAGGTAAACAAACGCTGATAAGTAGGAAAAGTCTCTGCATGTGGCCAGCATGATCCAAAGGAGAACGCTCTCCTTTCATCGACCGGTATGACGAAAAACGGGCACCCAACCTGGTTGGCGCGCCCGTTTCAGTGACCGCCCGCCTGTACGGGGCGTGCAGCGTCTATCAAGGATTCACACTGTCTTTGAGCGCTTTGCCCGGCTTGAAGGCTACGGTGTTGCTGGCTTTGATTTTTACCGGCTCTCCGGTTTGCGGGTTCTTGCCGGTACGCGCGCCGCGATGACGTTGCAGGAACGTGCCGAAACCGACCAGCGTGACGCTGTCCTTGCGATGCAGGGCGTTGGTGATTTCTTCGAGGACGGCGTTGAGGACGCGATTGGACTGTTCTTTGGTGAGGTCCGCCTTTTCAGCAATGGCGGCTGCTAGATCTGGTTTACGCATATGAAGCCTCTTTATGGTTTTTGTTTTTATGTCCCGCGCCGCTTGGGAGACGGCAACCGGCACCGCAACGGCTCTGCGCTGCGGTCAACGTGAACGAGGATGGCATGCCGTCCGTGCCCGCGCCAGCCCATGCGGCGCGATATTCGAAAGAAAACGGCGGGCTATCCGACAAAATGAACCGAAATCAGCTCATCAGTGCAGGCAGCGCTTTGTTCAGCGCCAGTTTTTGCATAACGGCCGTTCCGGTCAGCGCGTAGCCAAGCAGCTCGCCTTGAGCGCCGTGGCATAGCGCGGTGATGTCCGCCCCCTGCCCTTCGATTCTCCAGGTGCCTTCGACGCCACGCGGGGGTGGCGAAACCACCAGAGGACAGGCCGGGGTCTTGACCGTAATGGGCATCGGGCCGTACTTCACCGCTGTCGGCGAACCCGCAAGCGTCTGGGCCAGCGCCCGGGCGCACGACATCAGCGGCATCACGTACAGCAGGTTGAGCCCGTCGACTTCGGCACAATCGCCCAGCGCGTAGATGTTGGTGTGGGAGGTCTGCAAATGGCGGTCAACCTGAATGCCTCGATTGATCTGCAATCCGGCCGCGGCGGCCAGTTCGACTCTGGGGCGAAGACCAATGGCCGAGACCACCAGATCGCATTCGATGATCTGACCGTCGGAGAGGTGCGCTTCCAGGCTGTCTTCAACGCGTTGCAGGCGCGTCAGCACTGGCCCCAGATGAAATCTGGCTCCCAGCGTTTCAAGACCGGTCTGCACGGCGGATGCGGCTGCCGGCGGCAGCAGGGTCGGCATGATCTGCTCGCAGGGCGCGACCAGATCGACTTCATACCCACCGAGCATGAGGTCATTGGCGAACTCGCAACCGATCAGGCCGGCCCCGAGGATCAGCACACGTCGCTTGCCATGTGCCGCTGTCCGGAACCGGCCATAGTCCTGGAGATCGTTCACCGAGTAGACAGCATCGGCGGCATCGCCCTGCACGGGGACCAGGATGCTTTCGGCGCCCCAGGCCAGAATCAGGTCGCGGTAATAAAGCGCTTCTTCATTTATCCACACCCGCTGGTGGCCCGGATCGATGCCACTGACTCGGGTATGGGTGCGGATCTCGGCCTTCAACTGCTCGGCCATGAGGCTCGGCTCAGCCATGCTCAAGCCGTCGGCGTCCTTGTTCTTGCCGAAACCCGTGGACAGCATGGGTTTGGAATAGGAGCGGCCATCGTCGGCCGTAATGAGCACCAGCGGCGTATCGCCATCCAGCTTGCGAAATTCCCGGGCCAGGTTATAGCCCGCAAGGCCGGTTCCGATGATGACGACAGGTGCGCTCATTGCCACTCCAGGGTTCAGGCGATTTCGATCATTTCAAAGTCGGTCTTGCCGACGCCGCAGTCGGGGCAGAGCCAGTCTTCCGGCACATCTTCCCAGCGGGTCCCCGGCGCGATGCCGTCGTCCGGCCAGCCGTCCGCTTCGTTATAGATCAGGCCACAGACGATGCATTGCCACTTCTTCATGATTCGGACTCTCTCGGTATTCAGGCTGAACGTTGCGTGGCGGTCTGTTGCCGCCTGAACGGGTTTGTACTGATCGACGCGCCAGTATGCAAGTCTGTTTATGTAAGCGGCGCTGCGCCCGACGCTCAGTCGAGGGTGGCAATCATGCTAAGCTCGCGGCCTCGATGATTGCCGATAATCGCTAACCGTGACCCAGCAGACCTCCGCATTGATGCTTGCAGCCTGGCTTGAGCGCGAGCAGTTGAACGACACTCCAGAGCCGGCGATGCTCGAATGGCTGTTCAATCAGGACTCCCTGACCCGCCGCCTTACACACCTTTCGCAAGACAGGTTCAGCGTCTTGCCGCTGCAGGAAGGCTGGCAGATCTTGCGTGACGATGAATGCGCGGCGTTGCACATTCCGGTCGCCAGTGAGGGCTGGGTGCGCGAGGTCTATCTGCTCGGACATGACGAAAAATGGGTGTTCGCTCGCAGCGTCGCCGCGCGCAGTGCGCTGCTGGCCAGTGGCTTGAACATGGAGGCGCTTGGCACGCGCTCGCTGGGTGAGTTGCTGTTCAGCGACCCCGCCTTCGAGCGCGGCCCGCTGCAGGTGTGCCGATATCCGGCAGACTGGTTGCCGGCATCCGACGCCATGCCGGGTCTCTGGGCTCGTCGCTCGTGCTTCAGCCGTGGTCCGCTGAGCCTGGTGGTCACCGAAGTTTTCCTGCCCGACCTGTGGAATGCGATTCAGACCAAGGAACACGCCTGATGTACCTCTCGCTGCTCAAGTCTCTCAATCGTCTGAATCCCCGCGCCTGGGACTTCATTCAGCTGACCCGCATCGACAAGCCAATCGGCATCTACCTGCTGCTCTGGCCGACCTTGTGGGCGGTCTGGATCGCCGGGAAAGGCTCGCCGTCGCTGGCGAACGTGCTGATTTTCGTCGTTGGTGTGTTCCTGATGCGCGCCGCGGGCTGCGTGATCAATGACTTTGCCGACCGCAAGGTCGACGGACACGTCAAGCGCACTGAGCAACGCCCGCTGGTGAGTGGCAGGATCAGCGGTC
This sequence comes from Pseudomonas sp. JDS28PS106, assembly GCF_036706555.1. Lineage (NCBI taxonomy): Bacteria > Pseudomonadati > Pseudomonadota > Gammaproteobacteria > Pseudomonadales > Pseudomonadaceae > Pseudomonas > Pseudomonas sp. JDS28PS106. The sequence continues at coordinate 16,115 of NZ_JBAJGT010000017.1, forward strand.
GCGAGGCTCTGGTGCTGTTCGCGATTCTGGTGGGCCTGAGCTTTCTGCTGGTGCTCATGACGAATGCCACGACCATATGGCTGTCATTCGGCGGCTTGGCGCTGGCCGCGTGTTATCCATTCATGAAGCGTTACACCTACTACCCGCAGGTGGTGCTGGGCGCTGCGTTTTCATGGGGCATGCCCATGGCGTTCACCGCCGAAACCGGTGAACTGCCGGCCGCGGCCTGGCTGCTGTATATCGCCAATCTGTTGTGGACCGTGGGATATGACACCTACTACGCCATGGTGGACCGCGACGATGACCTCAAGATCGGCGTCAAATCCACCGCCGTGCTGTTTGGCGACGCGGACCGGACCATCATTCTCGTCCTGCAAGGCCTGGCGCTTGGCTGCCTGGCACTAGCGGGCGCACGTTTCGAACTGGGCGGCTTCTTCTATGCCGGCCTGGCGGCAGCCGCCGCGTGCTTCGCCTGGGAGTACTACAGCACTCGCCTGCGGGACCGCGACGCCTGTTTCAAGGCGTTCCTTCACAACCACTGGGCAGGGCTGGCGATCTTCCTGGGAATCGTGGCCGATTACGCCGTGCGATAAGCGGCCGGCCTCTGACCGGCCGCCCTGCGCTCAGGGTTTGGCGACGTGCCAGACGCCACCTTTGCCATCGCCTTCGATGTCGCCTGCCTTGGCGTCATTCTTGAAGGTATACAGCGGCTTGCCCGCATACGCCCACTGGCGTGTCTTGTCGTCGCGGGTGACCACCGTCCATTTGCCTTGCGCGGCGCTGTCGGCCTCGGCAGCGAGCGGCGGCCAGTTCACGGCGCACTGATCGTTGCAGGCAGATTTGCCGGCCGAGTCCTTGTCGAACGTGTACAGCGTCTTGCCTTCGAGATCCACCAGCTTGCCGCCTTCGATCATGGCCGGTTCGGCGGCGAAAGCCATCGCGGGCGCGGTCAGGGCGACCGCCAGCAGCATGCGCATCAGTACAGCGGAGAGATTGACCATCGGATGCCTCCTCTTATTGTTGTCGGCCCGATCAAGCTTAGCTTCGCGCTCGGCTACCGTGCTAGCCTCCTCGCAATCTGTCACACGACTGCAATAATTCCGTTATCTAATGCGCCCCAAGACAGTTGAATGACAAGAGGTTCAAGCATGGCTGGCAGGAGCATCCTGATCGTTGACGACGAAGCGCCGATTCGCGAAATGATCGCTGTTGCATTGGAAATGGCCGGCTATGACTGCATGGAAGCCGAAAACTCTCAACAGGCCCATGCGATCATCGTCGATCGCAAGCCCGACCTCATTCTGCTCGACTGGATGCTGCCCGGCACCTCCGGCATCGAACTGGCCCGCCGCCTCAAGCGCGATGAGCTGACCGGAGACATTCCGATCATCATGCTCACCGCCAAGGGCGAAGAGGACAACAAGATCCAGGGCCTGGAGGTCGGTGCCGACGACTACATCACCAAGCCCTTCTCGCCACGCGAACTGGTCGCGCGCCTCAAGGCCGTGCTGCGCCGCGCCGGGCCGACCGACGGCGAAGCGCCGATCGAGGTGGGCGGTCTGCTGCTGGACCCGATCAGCCATCGCGTGACCATCGACGGCAAACCGGCGGAAATGGGGCCAACCGAGTACCGCCTGTTGCAGTTCTTCATGACCCACCAGGAACGCGCCTACACGCGCGGCCAGTTGCTGGACCAGGTGTGGGGAGGCAATGTCTATGTCGAGGAGCGTACCGTTGACGTACACATCAGGCGCCTGCGCAAGGCGCTGGGCGATGCCTATGAAAACCTGGTCCAGACCGTGCGCGGCACCGGCTACCGCTTCTCCACGAAAAGCTGAAGCGGTACGCCCAGACACGGGGCGCAAGCCAAGACAAGGATGTACGCTTAATTGAACCAGAATTGGTACGGCACCCTGATACGCCACATGTTGCTGCTGGTCTCGGCATGCCTGCTGGTCGGGCTGGTCAGCGGCGAATATGGCTGGAGCCTGGCGATCGGGCTGGGGCTGTATCTGGCCTGGACCCTCAAACAACTGCTGCGCCTGCACGACTGGCTGAGCAGCCACAAGGCCGATGAGCCCCCGCCCGATGGCTATGGCCTCTGGGGCGAGGTGTTCGACAGCATCTACCACCTGCAGCGTCGCGATCAGCGCGTACGTGGCCGGCTGCAAGCCGTGATCGATCGCGTTCAGGAGTCCACCGCCGCCCTCAAGGATGCGGTGATCATGCTCGACAGCGAGGGCAACCTGGAATGGTGGAACCGCGCCGCTGAAACGCTGCTTGGCCTCAAGACTCCTCAGGACAGCGGGCAACCGGTCACCAATCTGGTCCGGCATCCGCGCTTCAAGGAGTACTTCGCCCACGGCAACTATGCCGAGCCGCTGGAGATCCCCTCGCCCAGCAACGATCACATGCGCATTCAGATGCTGATCACCCGGTACGGCAACAACGAACACCTGATGCTGGTGCGCGATGTCACCCGGATTCATCAGCTGGAGCAGATGCGCAAGGACTTCGTCGCCAACGTATCCCATGAGCTGCGCACCCCGTTGACCGTGATCTTCGGGTACCTGGAAACGCTGCTGGACAACGTCGAGGAAGTGAACCCGCGCTGGGTTCGCGCACTACAGCAGATGCATCAGCAAGGCGGACGCATGCAGACGCTGCTCAATGACCTGTTGTTGCTCGCCAAGCTGGAGGCCACCGACTACCCGTCGGACAACTACCCGGTGGACACCGCCGAGCTGCTCAAGACCATCAAGGGCGATGCCCAGGCACTTTCGGGCAGCAAGAACCAGACGATCGTGCTGGATATCGAGAGCGACATGCGCCTCAAAGGCAGTGAGACCGAGCTCCGCAGTGCCTTCTCCAATCTGATTTTCAATGCGGTGAAATACACGCCGGCTGAAGGACACATCCGCATTCGCTGGTGGGCAGACGGCCGAGGAGCACATCTGAGCGTGCAGGATTCGGGCATCGGTATCGAAAGCAAACATCTGTCGCGCCTGACAGAACGCTTCTATCGCGTCGATACCAGTCGGGCTTCCAACACTGGCGGCACCGGGCTGGGCCTGGCGATCGTCAAACATGTGCTGTTGCGCCATCGCGGCACGCTGGAGGTCAACAGCGTGCCGGGCAAAGGCAGTGTTTTCATCTGTCACTTCGCGGCCGTGCAGCTCGCCAAAGCCGGCGACGGGGAGCCTGCCTACTAGGCAAGCTGGCCCGCAGCCGCTACATTGCCTCGTTCAAGGCGCAACATTTCGCCACAGTCTTACCCTTTTCAGACTCTACGGACTCCGTAAAACCCCACCATGGACCCTTCCCCTAGTTTTACCCTGGCTTCCCTGTTCGCCGATTTCGGCATGATTCTTTTCGCATTGTTCCTGGTTCTGCTCAACGGCTTCTTCGTCGCCGCCGAGTTCGCCATGGTCAAACTGCGCTCGACCCGCGTCGAAGCCATTGCCGACAAAAGCGGCTGGCGCGGGCATATCCTGCGCAAGGTCCATGGCCAGCTGGACGCTTATCTGTCGGCCTGTCAGCTTGGCATCACCCTGGCGTCACTCGGCCTGGGCTGGGTCGGAGAACCCGCCTTCGCGCACCTGCTCGAACCGTTGCTCGCGGCGTTGGGCGTGGATACTCCGGAAGTCATCAAGGCCATCTCTTTCTTCACGGCCTTCTTCATCATTTCCTATCTGCACATCGTGGTCGGCGAGCTGGCCCCCAAATCCTGGGCGATCCGCAAGCCCGAGCTGCTGTCGCTGTGGACGGCGGCACCGCTGTATCTGTTCTACTGGCTGATGTATCCGGCGATCTACCTGCTCAACGCCAGCGCCAACACCATCCTGCGCATCGCAGGCCAGGGCGAGCCGGGCCCGCACCACGAGCATCACTACAGCCGTGAAGAACTCAAACTGATCCTGCACTCCAGCCGCGGCCAGGACCCGAGCGACCAAGGCATGCGTGTTCTGGCGTCGGCGGTGGAAATGGGCGAGCTGGAAGTGGTCGACTGGGCCAACTCCCGGGAAGACCTGGTGACTCTGGACTACAACGCGCCGCTCAAGGAAATCCTGGCCCTGTTCCGCCGCCACAAATTCAGCCGCTATCCGGTCTACGATGCCGAGCGCGGCGAGTTCGTGGGCCTGCTGCACATCAAGGACCTGCTGCTCGAACTGGCGGCGCTCGATCACATCCCCGAGTCGTTCAACCTTGCCGAGCTGATCCGTCCGCTGGAGCGTGTGTCGCGGCACCTGCCGCTGTCCCAGCTGCTGGAGCAGTTCCGCAAGGGCGGCGCGCACTTTGCGCTGGTCGAGGAAGCGGATGGCAAGGTCATCGGTTACCTGACCATGGAAGACGTGCTCGAAGTGCTGGTCGGCGACATCCAGGACGAACATCGCAAGGTCGAGCGCGGCATTCTGGCCTATCAGCCGGGCAAACTGCTGGTGCGCGGCGACACGCCTCTGTTCAAGGTCGAACGCCTGCTGGGCATCGACCTGGACCACATCGAAGCGGAAACGCTGGCCGGCCTCATTTACGAAACCTTGAAGCGGGTGCCGGAAGAGGAAGAGCAGATGGAAGTCGAGGGCCTGCGCATCATTATCAAGAAGATGAAAGGTCCGAAGATCGTGCTGGCGAAGGTGTTGAAGATCGATTGATCACGTATAACCTGTGGGAGGGAGCGCAGCTCGCGACACAAACAACGCGGTCTGTCAGGCAAACCGTGTCGGTTCTGTCGCCAGCTTCGCTGCCTCCCACAAATCAATTCCCGCCCACGGCAAAATTGGGCAGGCTCTGCACCGGCTGGGCGAATTCATAGGGAATGGATTCCAGCGCCAGGCCGGTATTGCGTTGGACCACGAAGTGCAGATGCGGCCCGGTGCTGTTGCCGGTATTCCCGGATTTGGCCAGTGCGCTGCCGACGTTCACTCGCTGGCCTTCCTGAACGACCACCGAGCCGCGCATCAGGTGCAGATAGACGCCCATGGTGCCGTCGTCGTGCAGGATCCTGACGAAATTCCCCGCCGGGTTCGATCCACGTCCGGTCTGGTCGTTCTCGACCTTGACCACGGTTCCCGCTCGCGCCGCGATGATCGGCGTGCCGACCGGCATGGCGATGTCTCGCGCATAGCGCCCTTTGGGACCGTAATGGCTGTATTGGCCACCCGGCCCCTGCGTCAGCCGGAACGGCCCGCCTATCCACGGCAGCGGATAGCGGTAGGCATGGGTCGCCACCTTGGGGTCGCCCAGAGTCGAGGTGAGCATCGAGGCGTAATTCATGGCCTTGCCGGGCACTTTGGGGCTCAGCACGACCACACGCTGATTGCTGCGCGCCGCGATGGTCCTGCGCAGCGTCGAGGATGAGCCCGAAACGCCCAGCACGTTCTTGATTCCCGAGAGTTTCAGCTCGACTTCGACCGGCGCATACAGATCGTTGCGCACGTAGAGGCTGTGAACACCTTTATCGCGCTTGACGCTCAGATGCACCTGGCGCTCGAAGCGCTCCACCATCCGGTCCTTGAACACCACCACCGAAGCGCCACGGGCCGGTCGGTCCGTGAAGGACACCACGCCATCGGCATCAGTGAATTTGTAGATCGTGACTGCCCCGGCCGTTTGCGCGGCCAGCGTCAAGGCGAACAGTATCAGTAGGCGCTCAAGCATCGGGGCAGGTCTGGATCGTGGCGATGAATGCCCAGCCTAGCAGCGTTGCAGGCAAAAGAGGAATCGCGGGTATCAATCGGCAACAGGCCGGGCGTCAATAGTTTCGCGCCAGCGCAGAGATTATGAGGCGATCCTGACCGCAGGACGCCCCATCGGACGATCAGGCGCCTGGAACGAAGTGTTTCTGCGCCGTGCCGCGCGCTATCAGGCGCGACAGGTAATCGAGCTTTTGCGCGTCCTGATCGACGAAACGGAAGGTGAGTTGCAACCATTCGCTGTCAGGCTTCTGCTCGAACGCAACGATGGCGTGAACGTAACCATTGAGACGCGCGACTTCATTGCTTTCGCCCTGCTCCAGATCCAGTACCGCGCTGTCGAGAATCTGCGGCAGGTTCTCGGTACGACGCACGACCAGCAGCGCTTCCTTGAGACTCAGCGCCTTGATCACGCAGGACTGCACGCCATTGGGCAGACGCAACTGGCCCTGTCCGCGCCCAGCCGGCTCCGCTGATTTGGTCGGTACCGCCGGCGCACGGGCGATGCCGCCCGCTGCCGGGGCTGCCGCGGCTGCGGGTCGCACGACTTCCGCCTTGCCGCCGGTCAGGGCGCTCAGCGAATCATTGAGCGGCGAGCTCATGCGCGCGGGCGCCGAGGACATCACTGCATCCAGCTTGCCGACCCGGGCCAGAGCTTTCTTGACCTTGGTCAGCAGTTGTTCGTTGGTGAACGGCTTGCCGACGAAGTCAGTTACGCCGGCCTGAATGGCCTGCACGACGTTTTCCTTGTCGCCACGGCTGGTCACCATGATGAAAGGCACGGTTTTCAGATAGTTGTTCTGCTCACGGCACCATGCAAGCAGCTCGAGACCGGACATCTCGGGCATTTCCCAGTCGCACAGAATCAGATCGAAGGATTCCTTGCTCAGGATGATCTGGGCCTTGCGCCCGTTGACCGCATCCTCGGTGTGAATGCCGGGGAAGTAATTGCGCAGCCCTTTTTTCACCAGATCGCGAATGAACGTCGCGTCGTCCACCACCAATACACTGACCTTACTCATCGACGCTCCTGCGGACGTGTTCACCACGAAGGCGACTGCGGTATGCCAACACGCCCTATGTTTCGGCAAGCATAGCGTTGACTCATAGCCAACTGCCATATTGATTGACTGCGCCAGGCGCTTTTCTACGCGGGCGACTTGGATGTTCGCGCCTGGGAACGAAAAACGCCCAGCGCAGGCCGGGCGTTTTTTTCGCAGGCAATCTTACTTATCGTCAGGGCTGCCTGGAACATTAGCGGTTTCGCTTGAGATACCTTGCACTTCTTCCTTCATGCGCTTGAGGCCCATGTGGCGTACGTCGGTGCCGCGTACCAGATAGATGACCAGTTCAGAGATGTTGCGGGCATGGTCGCCGATACGCTCCAGCGAACGCAGGACCCAGATCACGTTCAGGACCCGGGAAATCGAACGTGGGTCTTCCATCATGTAGGTTGCCAGTTCGCGCAGCGCGGTCTTGTACTCGCGGTCGATGACCTTGTCGTACTGGGCGACGGACAGCGCCAGCTCGGCATCGAAACGAGCGAAGGAATCCAGCGCATCGCGGACCATGTTGCGCACCTGATCGCCGATGTGGCGCACTTCCACATAACCGCGAGGCGCTTCACCTTCCTCGCACAGCTGAATAGCGCGGCGCGCGATCTTGGTCGCTTCGTCGCCGATGCGCTCCAGGTCGATCACCGACTTGGAGATGCTGATGATCAGACGCAGGTCGGAAGCCGCCGGCTGGCGACGCGCGAGGATGCGCAGGCATTCCTCGTCGATGTTGCGCTCCATCTGGTTGATCCGGTCATCGACTTCCCGAACACGCTGCGCCAGGCCCGAGTCGGCCTCGATCAGCGCGGTCACCGCATCGTTGACCTGCTTCTCGACCAGCCCGCCCATTTCGAGCAGATGGCTGCGAACGTCTTCGAGTTCAGCGTTGAACTGTTGGGAGATGTGATGTGTATGGCTGTCTTTATGGATCATGCTGAATATCCTTGGAACGTCCGGTGAATGCGAAAACGCAGCGGTGATTCAGGTTCGAGGAAGCACGTCCTAGCCGTAACGACCGGTGATGTAGTCTTCCGTCTGTTTTTTTGCCGGATTGGTGAACAAGGTATCTGTGTCACCGTATTCGACAAGCTTGCCCATGTACATGAACGCGGTGTAATCCGACACCCGAGCCGCCTGCTGCATGTTGTGGGTGACGATCACAATGGTGTATTTGGATTTCAGTTCGTAGATCAGCTCTTCGACTTTCAGCGTCGAAATCGGGTCGAGCGCCGAGCAGGGTTCATCGAGCAGCAGCACTTCGGGTTCCACGGCAATCGTGCGGGCGATGACCAGACGTTGCTGCTGGCCGCCGGACAGGCCCAGGGCCGACTCGTGCAGCCGGTCCTTGACCTCGTCCCAGAGCGCCGCGCCCTTGAGCGCCCACTCCACCGCCTCGTCGAGCATCCGCTTCTTGTTGATGCCCTGGATGCGCAAGCCGTACACCACGTTTTCGTAGATGGTCTTGGGAAACGGGTTGGGTTTCTGGAACACCATGCCGACGCGCCGACGCAGCTCCGCGACTTCTTCGCCGCGGGTATAGATATTGTGGCCGTAGAGGTTGATCGCCCCTTCGACCCGGCAGCCGTCGACCAGATCGTTCATCCGGTTGAAGGTGCGCAGCAAGGTCGACTTGCCACAGCCGGACGGGCCGATGAACGAGGTGACCTTCTGCTTGGGAATGTTGAGGGCGATATCGAACAGCGCCTGTTTGTCGCCATAGAACAGGTTCAGGCCGGGGACCTCGATCGCCACCGTTTCGTCAGCCAGATGCAGGCCTTGCTTCTTGCGCCTCAAGGGGGACATGTTCACGCCTTGAGTGGAGCTGTGGTGTTGCATGGTCTGCTCCTGTGCGAACCATTGATTTCATCAGGCCACCCGTCCAGGTTGGAGGGCAGCGCTCTCGGATCAGGTGTCCAGCGCCTTGTACTTTTCCCGCAGATGGTTGCGGATCGCGACGGCCGACAGGTTCAAGAACGCGATCACCAGCACCAGCAGCAGCGCGGTGGCGTACACCAGCGGACGCGCCGCTTCGACATTCGGGCTCTGGAAGCCGACATCGTAGATATGGAAGCCCAGATGCATGATCTTCTGATCCAGGTGCAGGTAGGGGTAATTGCCATCCACGGGCAGCGACGGCGCCAGCTTGACCACACCCACCAGCATCAGCGGCGCGACCTCACCGGCTGCCCGGGCGACCGCCAGAATCAGGCCGGTCATCATTGCCGGGCTGGCCATTGGCAGGACGATCTTCCAGAGGGTCTCGGCCTTGGTTGCGCCCAGCGCCAGCGAACCTTCGCGCAAACTGAGCGGAATGCGCGCCAGCCCTTCCTCGGTCGCGACAATCACCACCGGAACCGCGAGCAAGGCGAGGGTCAGCGATGCCCACAGCAGGCCGGGCGTACCGAAGGTCGGTGCCGGCAGCGCTTCAGGGAAAAACAGCCGGTCCAGCGACCCGCCCAGCACGTAGACGAAGAAACCCAGGCCGAACACACCGTAGACGATCGCCGGAACACCGGCGAGGTTGTTCACGGCAATCCGGATCAGGCGGGTCATCGGCCCCTGGCGGGCATATTCGCGCAGATAGACCGCCGCCAGCACCCCGAACGGGGTCACGATGACTGCCATGATCAGCGTCATCATCACCGTGCCGAAAATCGCCGGGAAGATTCCGCCCTCGGTGTTGGCTTCCCGCGGTTCTTCACTGAGGAATTCCCACAGCTTCTTGAAATAGAACCCCAGCTTGCTGAAGGTGCCCATGCCGTTGGGCTGGTAGGCGTGAACGACCTTGCCGAGGCTGATTTCGACGTCCTGGCCATTGGCGTCGCGGGCGGTGAGGCTGTCGCGACCGATGGACTGGTGCAGCTCGGCGAGTCGTTGTTCGATCGCCTGGTAGCGCGCGTCCAGCTCCGCCCGTTCGGCGTCCATGTCGGCCTGAGCCGCGGCATTCAGGCTGCCGTCCAGTTCCAGCTTGCGTTTGTGCAGGCGCAGGCGCTCGATGCCATGGTTGATGGCGCCGATGTCCTTGCGTTCCAGATCATAGAGTTCGGCGGCCAGTCGCGTGACGCGCTCGATGCGTTCCTGAAGCATGGGCCAGGCTGCCTGACCTTCGCCGATGACTTTGCCGTTTTCCTTGATGTTGATCAGATAGCCGTAGAAGTTGCCCCACTCGCGGCGCTCAAGGGTCATCAGGTCGAGCGGATGGCTGCGTTCGGTCAGCCAGTCGCCGACCACCCACACGAAGTCGCCGGCACCGAGATCCCGGTTGCCGACCTTGAACAGCATCCGGGTCATGAGCTCCGGTCCGTCGTCGCTGACCGGCAGGCCGGAGCCTTTGAGCCGCGCGCGCGGCACCTGTTCGGTTTCCACCTGCTCACCCACCATCATCCGCGCCGGCTGGCCGGGGATCTGATAGTGCGCGGCGACCAGATCGGCAGGCCAGAAATGGCCCAGGCCGCGTACCGCAATGACGATCAACAGACCGATGGTCATGATCACCGCGATGGAAACCGCGCCCGCGCTCATCCAGATGCCGGGAGCACCGCTTTTGAACCAGCTGTTGAAGGATTTGCGCTTCACGTACTTCTGCCTTCCTTAAAGCGACGAGTATTTCTTGCGCAGACGCTGACGAATCAGCTCTGCGAAGGTGTTCATCACGAACGTGAACACCAGCAGCACCAGTGCGGCAAGAAACAGGATGCGGTAGTGACTGCCGCCCACCTCCGATTCGGGCATCTCCACGGCGACGTTCGCAGCCAGGGTGCGCATGCCCTCGAACAGGTTCATGTCCATGATGGGCGTATTGCCGGTCGCCATCAGCACGATCATGGTTTCACCGACCGCGCGGCCCATGCCGATCATCAGCGCCGAGAAAATACCCGGGCTGGCGGTCAGGATCACCACGCGGGTCAGGGTCTGCCAGGCGGTGGCGCCCAATGCCAGCGAGCCCAGCGTCAGGCTGCGCGGAACGCTGAACACCGCGTCTTCGGCAATGGAATAGATATTCGGGATCACCGCAAAGCCCATGGCGATCCCGACCACCAGCGCATTACGCTGGTCGTAGGTGATGCCCAGGTCCTCGCGGATCCAGGTCCGCATGTCACCGGCGAACAGCCAGCTTTCCAGGTTCGGGCTGATGCTCAGGGAAAACCAGCCCACCAGCAGAATGACCGGGACCAGCAACGCACTTTCCCAGCCGTCCGGAACGCGCAACCGGATCGAGTCAGGTAACCGTGTCCAGGCGAATCCGGCCAGCAGAATGCCAAGCGGCGTCAGCAGCATGAGGCTGAACACGCCCGGCAAGTGCGCTTCGAGATAAGGCGCCAGAAACAAGCCTGCGAAGAAGCCGAGAATCACGGTCGGCATCGCTTCCATCAACTCGATGACCGGCTTGACCTTGCGGCGCATTCTCGGCGCCATGAAGTACGCGGTATAGATCGCCGCCGCGACTGCCAGCGGCGCGGCCAGCAACATCGCGTAGAACGCGGCCTTGAGTGTGCCGTAGGTCAGCGGCGCAAGGCTGAGCTTAGGCTCGAAGTCCGAATTGGACGCGGTGGACTGCCATACGTACTGCGGACTGTCGTAGTTCTCGTACCAGACCTTGCCCCACAGCGAGCTCCAGGAGACCTCTGGGTGCGGGTTGTCCAGGATCATCGGCAGCAACTGCCCGCCACTTTCGAGCAAAACGTGGTTGGCCCGTGGAGACATCGTGAGAATGCCGGAGCCTTGTGCGACCTGCTCCAACAGCAGGGTTCGGTGCGCGGTGCTGTGGAACACCCCCAGGCGACCCGTTGCGTCAAGGGCAATGAAACCCTTGCGCCGCTGTTCGGACTTGATCTGGGTGACCGGTGAATTTCCGAGCTTGAAGTCGCGGATACGTGTGAAGCGCGGCTCGCCGTCGACATCCCGAGCCATGAACCACTGCGCCATGCTGCCCTTGGAGTTGCCGATGATCAGGGAGATACCGCCGACCAGTTGAGCGCTGGCGGTGATTTCGGCGTTGGCGTCTTCCAGCAGCTTGTATCGGCCATTGAGCGTCCGGTCGCGCAGGCTGAACACATCCGCCTGTGCCCGGCCGTTGATGACATACAGCCACTGCTGGCGTGGGTCGATATAAATCGCCTTGACCGTCGCCGACAGCTGCGGCAGATCAATGCGTGCCTGCTCGCGGGTGACCTCACCGGTCATCGGGTTCTCGATCTGGTCGAGGGCCAGAACATGCAGCTGGGTTCCGGTCGCTCCGGCCAGCTTCATATGTTCACTGTCGGCCGTGAGCGTGACGTACTCCACCGGACGGCCTTGCTCGTCGAGTACCAGCGGTGTTTCCCCATAAGGCCAGATGACTTCCGGCGTGATGGTCTTGCGATTGTCGGGATAAGTGGTCTTGTAGGTATGTCGGAAAACCAGCACCTGACCGTTCGACAGGCCCAGTGCGATCAGGGGCGCGCCCGGCTGGTCCTTGCCGATGGAGACCACATGGGCGCCGGCCGGCAACGGCACGTTCAGGCGTTGCAGTTCGGCCCCGCTCTGCAGATCGAAGAACACCATCAGGCCCTTGTCGGAGATCCGCATGGCGACCTGGTTCTGTTCCTCGATGGTGATCATCAACGGATTGCCTGCGTCCTGCACCCAGGGCGCGGGCAGCGCAGGCTGCACGGTCAGGGTCGCCCCCTTGAACAGCGGCGCGACGACGTAGGCCAGATAAAAGAAGATCAACGTGATGGCCGCCAGCACCGCCAGGCCGCCCACCGCCACATACCAGCGCGTCAGGCGATCCGTGAACGCCCGGATACGGCGCTTGCGCTGCATCTGCGGGGTGTTGAAATCGATACGCTTGGTCAACAGACGCTCATCCGTGGAATTGCCCAGATCATTCATGCACTAGAAACCGTAGCCCGTCCCGTGGATAACGTTGATTACAACAGCCTGACACAAAAAAGGCCCGCCGCCTCATGGGTTGGCAGCGGACCGCTCGGTACGGCGAAACCTGATCGAGCCTCGCTGATCATTCAGGGCCTGGCCGCAACGCCAGCGGCGTTCTGCAATCCCAGATCCGCCAGAGCTTTTTCGACGACCTTGGGTGGAAGCGGAATGTAACCATCCTTCATGACCACTTCCTGACCCTGCCGCGACAGCACTAGTTTGACGAACTCGGCTTCCAGCGGCGCCAGTGGCTGATTGGGAGCCTTGTTCACATAGACATAGAGGAAACGCGACAGCGGATAAGAGCCGTTCAACGTGTTGGCCTCGGTGTCCTCGACGAACGCCCCGCCTTCCTTCCTGGCAAGCGGCACGGTTTTGACGCTCGATGTCTTGTAGCCGATACCTGAATAACCGATGCCGTTGAGTGAGCTGCTGATCGAGCTGACGACGGACGCAGAACCCGGTTGCTCGTTGACGTTGGCCTTGAAGTCGCCTTTGCAGAGCGCCGCTTCCTTGAAATAACCGTAGGTGCCGGAAACCGAATTGCGGCCGAACAGCTGAATTGGCTTGCCGGCCAGATCACCGGTTACGCCGACATCGCCCCATGTTTTGACGTCATTCCTGGCGCCGCAGAGTCGGGTCGAGGAAAAAATGGCGTCGATCTGTTCGATCGTCAGTCCCTTGACCGGGTTGTCCTTGTGCACGAAGACGGCCAACGCGTCGACCGCCACCGGAATGGCAGTCGGTTTATAGCCATGCCGCTGCTCGAACGCCGACAACTCGCCGTCCTTCATCTTGCGGCTCATAGGGCCGAGATTGGCGGTTCCTTCGGTCAGCGCGGGCGGCGCGGTCGAAGAGCCGGCCGCCTGGATCTGGATGTTTACGCTGGGGTATTCCTTCTTGTAGGCCTCGGCCCACAAGGTCATCAGGTTGGCGAGCGTATCGGAGCCCACGCTCGACAGATTGCCCGATACGCCGCTGGTCTTCGTATAGGGCCGGATCGCCGGATCCACCGCCGCGAACGAGCCGGCCGTCATCATGCCGGCGGCCACGAACGTCAGTGCAGTGATCAGGGTCTTGAGTGTCATGCCGTGCGCTCCTGGTCGGTACGGGAAGTACCCACCATCGATATTTGCTCGTCGGATGAACACTTTATGAACTGATTATGACAATAAGATGAAAAAGGCCACCCTCTCGTCGAGATAGTGGCCTTTAGCTGTCAACCTGTCACCGAAGCGACGGTTTCAGGGACATTCAGCGTTTTTGCGACAGCAGGTAAGCCCCGATAGCCAGCCCCATGCCGCACAGGATCGCGACATACCATGCCGGACCCATCGGACTCGATTTCAGCATGAAGGTCACGACCATCGGCGTCAGGCCGCCAAAGATGGCGTAGGCCAGGTTATAGGAAAACGACAGGCCGGAGAAACGCACGACCGGCGGGAACGCCTTGACCATCACGTAAGGCACCGCACCGATAGTGCCGACGAACAGACCCGTCAGGGCATAGAGCGGGAACAGCACCTGCGGCATGTCGCCGAGGATGTGATAGAACGTCCATGAGCTGACCAGCAGCCCGGCGCTGCCCAGCAGGAAGACCCAGCCCGCGCCGATACGATCCGCCAGTGCGCCGGCGCCGATGCAACCCAGGCTCAGAAAGACGATTGCCACGCTGTTGGCTTTCAAGGCCGTCGCCGCCGGAAAACCGTAGACAGTCTGCAGAATGGTCGGCGTCATCAGAATCACCACGATGATCCCGGCCGACAGCAGCCAGGTCATCAGCATCGACAGTGCCACCGCGCCACGGTGATCACGCAGTACCGCCTTGAGCGGTACTTCTTCGGCCAGCGCCTTGCGCAGCTGCAATTCAGCGAACACCGGCGTTTCGTGCAGCAGACGGCGCAGGTAAACGGACATCAGGCCGAACACGCCGCCCAGCAGAAAGGGTATGCGCCAGGCGTAATCCGAGACTTCGACAGGGGTGTAGATGCTGTTGATGGCGGTCGCCACCAGCGAGCCCAGCAGGATCCCGGCAGTGAGGCCGGCGGTCAGCGTGCCGCAGGCGTAGCCCACATAGCGAGCCGGCACGTGTTCGGATACGAACACCCAGGCACCGGGTACTTCGCCGCCGATGGCCGCGCCCTGAATAACGCGCATCAGCAGAAGCAGGATAGGCGCCCACAGGCCGATCTGTTCGTAGGTCGGCAGCAGACCCATGATCAAGGTCGGCACGGCCATCATGAAGATGCTCAAGGTGAACATCTTCTTGCGCCCCAAGAGGTCGCCGAAGTGCGCCATGATGATGCCGCCCAGCGGCCGCGCCAGGTAGCCGGCCGCGAAAATGCCGAAGGTCTGCATCATGCGCAGCCAGTCGGGCATGTCCACCGGGAAGAACAGCTTGCCGACCACGGCGGCGAAGAAAACGAAAATGATGAAGTCGTAGAACTCCAGCGCTCCACCCAGAGCGGAGAGCGACAGGGTTTTGTAATCGCTTCGGGTCAGAGGCCGCGACGGCTGCGCGGCACTTGAGGTAACGGATGACATGACAAAGGCTTCTCTTAACTTTCTTTGAGGGGGCAAGCGACAGCTACGCTGGCTGCGGCGGGTTGGCATGCAGAAGCGAATGTCCGGCGGCAATTGTGCGGGTGGGCACCAAAATTGCCTGTACAGGAAATCTTGTTACCTGTAAGGGGTCAGTGAAGATACCAAATTGTTTCAAAAAACACATAGGAGATGTGTGGCAATACGCAATGAAAACTCGGCGGTCGTCCTGTGACGCTATGGCCGATATACTCGCAGGCTGTCTGAGGCCATGGGAATTTGTGCGAAAACGTCTGGTTCAGCGGCTTTCGCAGAGTTTCCCTCCAAAGGCCATCCAAAATGCATTCGCGACATGCACGCATTGTCACCCGCACAGTTTTGAATGGTACCGGTCAACCGCGACAACACCCTGAGAGTCATGGGTCAGAGGCACCCCAGGCATGATTGAGCTCGAACAAGAAGATCCAACCCCGCAAGGCGATCTCGCTTTGCAAATCACAGCGCTTCCCCGCGAAACCAATGGTTTCGGGGATATCTATGGCGGCTGGCTGGTTTCCCAGATGGACCTGGCGGGCACTGCGATGGCCAGCAAGGTCGCGGCGGGACGCGTGGCGACCGTCGCAATCGACAGGATGGCCTTTCTCGTCCCCGTCGCCGTGGGCGAGCAATTGTCCTTCTATACCCGCACGCTTGAAGTGGGCCGCACCTCGATCAAGATGATCATCGAGGTGTGGAGCGACGACCCGCTGAGCAGCGAATGGCGCAAGGTCACCGAGGCCGTGTTCGTTTTCGTGGCCATCGACGGCAGCGGCAGAACCCGTTCGGTACCGGCTCGACGCTGACGGCCTGCGGCTATTGGGCATCGGTCGGTTAGAGGGTGTTTACAAAATGGCTGCGCTCGGCAATACGGCGTTGAAATCGGTCTCAAAATGCTCATTTACTCCATGTAAACTCCGCTTTTTCGACCGAATTCGCCTTGTCTTGCCTTCGCTCGCCTATTTTGTAAACACCCTCTTAAACTCGACGCCTGGAGATGAGTCTATCTCCGTCACAGTCCCCTGAGCGAGAACCGAGCATGTCCAACACCGCGGCCACACCTTCCATCGAATCCATTCAATTCGACGAACTTGACGGCTGGCGCATTCGTCACCGCGATGCAGAGCTGCTGATCGCGCGCCAGGGTGCCCAGATCATTGGCTATCAGGTCGACGGACAGCAGCCGCTGATCTGGCGCAACGAAGCGGCGGTCTTCAAGCAAGGCAAGCCTGTGCGTGGCGGCATCCCGGTGTGCTGGCCCTGGTTCGGCAATCTTGAGCGCAACCCGGACAGCGTCCAGGCCATGCGTCAGAGCAGCGAACCGGCCAAGGCCCACGGCGAAGTGCGTGCGTTGAACTGGGAACTGCTGGGCGCGGGCGAGGATGGCGACGCATTGCTGGTCGAACTGGTGCTGCCGGAAGCCGAAGGCCAGCTGCCGGGCTGGCCGCATAATGTCGCACTCAAGCTGAGCATCCGCCTGGATCAGGCCTTGAACGTGAGCCTGGTCAGCTTCAATGCCAGCGCCGAAACGGTAACGTTCAGCCAGGCGCTGCATACCTATTTCGCAGTCAGCGATGTCCGTCAGATTCGCATTCAGGGTCTGGACGGGCTGAGCTACATCGAGACGCTCGAAGGTTGGGAAAAGCGCCAGCAAAGCGGTGATCTGACCTTTACCGGCGAAACCGACCGCATCTACCTGGACACGCCGAACCTGCTGGGTATCGTCGACCCGCAATGGCAACGGCGGATTCTGATTCAGACTTCCGGCTCCAACTCAGCTGTGCTCTGGAACCCGTGGATCGAAAAGACCCAGCGCTTCACCGACATGGCCGCGGACGGCTGGCAAGGCATGGTCTGTGTCGAAACCGCGAACGTATTGGGTGATGTGGTGACGTTGGCGCCAGACGAAATGCATGTCATGAGCGTCAGTATCTGGAGCGAAGCGCTGCAGGAGTGAGCGCTTCACCCACCCTCAGAGGTCCGATTCGACCACGACTCGGGCCTGTGACGCATCCAGCGCATAAGCGGCGTCGGCCAGATCGTTGTTGACCTTCTCGATCTTCAAGGTGCCGGTAACCCAGAGCGGTGTGTAGATGTCATCGAGCTTCACGCCCTTAGGGTAGCGCACCAGCACGAGCTGATTCGGTGGTGGAGGCGGTACGTGGATACAGGCGCCTGGGTATGGCACGAGAAAGAACAGCGTGGCGTTGCCTGTGGCGTCGGTTTCCAGTGGAACCGGATAGCCGCCCAGACGAATGTGCTTGCCGTTCATCGCAGCGACCGTTTTGGTCGAATACATGACCGCCGGCAGACCCTTGCTCTGCTTCAAACCGTCCTTGCTGTCGAAAGTCCCCATCGCCTCGGGCGAGTTGTGGTCGATCTCCGGCATCGCTTCCAGCGCCTTCTGATCCGACGGCGGCATGAGTTCCAGCCAGTCGGTTTCAGGCATCTCGGCGTAGGCCAGCCCTGTGAACAATAATAAGGTGATAAACGCGAAACGACGCATGGACAAGCTCGGCAGAGGCTGAGAGAAGGCGCGTATTCTAATGCGCTACGGCCTGAATACAGCGTTCTTTCGTCGTCGCATGTGCTTGGCGTGGAGGAAGACACTGCAGCCCTTGCGCCATGTCGGGCAAAGGCTGGCAGGTCATTTGCGGCTATTCGATCAGGCTTTCTTTTTGATCAGGCCGTACAGGACCAGCAGGATGATCGCGCCAACCAGAGCGCCCAGGAAGCCCGCGGCTTCGTCTGCTTTGTAAATACCTACAGCCTGTCCACCATAGGTTGCGGCCAGCGAACCGGCAATGCCCAACACAATGGTCATGATCCAGCCCATGCTGTCATCGCCGGGCTTGAGGAAGCGTGCCAACAGGCCAACGACCAAGCCAATGAAGATGGTTCCGATAATACCCATGCCATTTCCCTCTGTATGATTTAGACACACAAACGCTGTTTTACGGCGTTGTTAGCCTATCTGAGAACAGTGGGTTGGAATGGTTCCGTCCAGTCCGGACACTGCCGGTCTGTGTGGGGGGAGCTTGCTCGCGACCGGCCATGACACGGTCTGGCTGATACACCGCATCGTTTGCTTCGCCAGCAAGCTGGCTCCCACAAAAGCTGGCCTGCGCCGAACCTGTGGGAGAGAGCTTGCTCGCGACCGGCCATGACACGGTCTGGCTGATACACCGCGTCGTTTGCTTCGCCAGCAAGCTGGCTCCCACAAAAGCTGGCCTGCGCTGAACTTGTAGGAGGGAGCTTGCTCGCGACCGGCCATGACGCAGTCTGGCTGATACACCGCGTCGTTTGCTTCGCCAGCAAGCTGGCTCCCACAAAAGCTGGCCTGCGCCGAACCTGTGGGAGAAAGCTTGCTCGCGACCGGCCATGACACGATCTGGCTGATACACCGCGTCGTTTGCTTCGCCAGCAAGCTGGCTCCTACGGGACCAGTATCGGTAGGAGCCAGCTTGCTGGCGATCAGCATTACGTTTCAGCGATCAGTTTTTGATCAGCGCTTCGACCTGCTTCACCTGCCGGTCCAGGGTTTCCCGGTCTGCGCTGCGTACGGTCGCGTGTCCGACCTTGCGACCGGCCTTGAACGCCTTGCCGTAGTGATGCAGATGGCAGTCGTCGACCGACAGCACCTTGTCCACGGCCGGCACTTCGCCGATGAAGTTCAGCATCGCGCTTTCACCGACCTTGGCCGTCGAACCCAACGGCAGGCCAGCAACGGCCCGCAGGTGGTTTTCAAACTGGCTGCACTCGGCGCCTTCGGTGGTCCAGTGTCCGGAGTTGTGTACGCGCGGCGCGATTTCGTTGGCCTTGAGGCCGCCATCGACTTCGAAGAACTCGAAAGCCAGCACGCCGACGTAGTCGAGCTGCTTGAGCACGCGCTCCGCGTAATCCTGCGCCAGCGCTTGCAGGGGATGATCGGTGCTGGCGACGGACAGCCGCAGAATGCCGCTCTCGTGGGTGTTGTGCACCAACGGGTAGAAACAGGTTTCTCCGTCGCGGCCGCGTACGGCGATCAAGGAAACCTCACCGGTAAACGGCACGAAGCCTTCCAGCAGGCACGGCACGCTGCCCAGCTCGGCGAACGTGCCTGTCACGTCGGCAGCGGTGCGCAGCACTTTCTGACCCTTGCCGTCGTAACCTAGGGTGCGGGTCTTGAGGACAGCGGGCAGACCGATGCTGGCCACGGCAGCGTCAAGATCGGCCTGGGACTGGATGTCCGCGAAGGCAGGCGTCGGGATCCCCAGATCCTTGAACATGCTCTTTTCGAACCAGCGATCACGCGCGATGCGCAAGGCTTCGGCGCTCGGATAGACCGGCACGAACTGCGAGAGGAAGGCCACGGTTTCAGCCGGTACGCTTTCGAACTCGAACGTAACCAGGTCCACCTCGTCGGCCAGCTGGCGCAGGTGGTCGAGATCGCCGTAATCGGCACGCAGATGTTCACCCAGCGCGGCGGCGCACGCATCGGGCGCGGGGTCCAGAAAAGCGAAGCTCATTCCCAGCGGCGTTCCCGCCAGAGCCAACATACGACCCAACTGGCCGCCACCGATTACACCGATCTTCATTGGAAAAACCTCAGGCGTCGCGCGGATCCGGATTACCCAGAACGCTGTCTGTCTGATCGGCGCGGAACTGCTTCAGCACCGTGTGGAATTGCGGGTGCTTGGCGCCCAGGATGCTGGCCGACAACAGCGCGGCATTGATGGCGCCGGCCTTGCCGATGGCCAGCGTCGCGACCGGAATGCCCGCGGGCATCTGCACGATCGACAGCAGGGAGTCGACGCCCGACAGCATCGAAGACTGCACCGGAACGCCGAGGACCGGCAGATGGGTCTTGGCCGCGCACATGCCAGGCAGATGAGCCGCGCCGCCGGCGCCGGCGATGATGACTTCGATGCCCCGGCCTTCCGCTTCTTCCGCGTACTGGAACAGCAGATCCGGCGTCCGGTGGGCCGACACCACCTTGACTTCGTAGGGGATGCCGAGCTTGTCCAGCGTATCGGCGGTGTGGCTAAGGGTGGACCAATCGGACTTGGAGCCCATGATCACGCCAACCAGTGCGCTCATCGTCGTGCCTCTCATCGGGCGCCCGCAGGCGCTGCAAAAAACAAACAAGCCACGCGGGAGGACCGGCGTGGCTTGCTGTACGAAAAATGACCGATCAAACCGGCCAAAGGCCGCGCAGTATACCGCAAAGCAGCGGGATGGCAGCCCCCTCGATCAGGCTTCTGTACGGCTTTTTTAAACACTCGATTGATCACAGCGCGTCATGGGAACGAGCCGTCCGTTCCCAGTTCATGCACCGTTGTCCGCGAGTCCGTCACGGGACGCCTCCAGAGCTGCAGCGCTTTCGAGCTTGCGCCACAGCAGCCGCACGTTGGCCTTGCGCACCAGTGCACAACGGTAAAGGCGAATTTCCAGCGGCACGTGCCACTGCGGTCCGCCGCAGACCACCAGCTCGCCACGAGCCAGTTCGGCGCGCACGCTCAAATGCGGCACCCAGGCGATACCCAGCCCTTCGAGCGCCATGCCTTTGAGGCTGTCGGCCATAGCGGTTTCATAGACCGTCGTGGAGCGCAGGTTCCGCTGTCGCAACAGCAGGTTGACGGACCGCCCCAGAAACGCACCCGCGCTATAGGCCAGCAGCGGCACGCTGGCTTCGCCTTCCAGGTCGAACAGCGGATGCCCGTCAGCGTCCGCGGCGCAGACCGGCAGCATTTCGGTCTGTCCGAGGTGCAGGGACGGGAATATCTCGGCATCCATCTGCAAGGCCGCGTCCGGATCATAGAAGGCGAGCATCAGATCGCAGCCGCCTTCGCGCAGGGCGTGAACGGCGTCGCCGACGTTGGTCGCCACCAGACGGGTGGCGATGTTCAGGCCTTCATTGCGCAATTGGGCGATCCAGCTTGGGAAAAAGCCGAGAGCGAGCGAGTGCGCTGCCGCAATCTGCATCACTTCGCCCTGCCCGCCTTCCAGGTGATGCAGGTGACGAACCACTTCCCCGAGCTGCTCGACCACCGTTCGCGCAGTCACCAGGAACAGCTGGCCGGCAGCGGTCAGCTCGATAGGCGTACGCGACCGATTCACCAGGGTCAGCCCCAGTGCGGCCTCAAGACTGCGGATGCGGCGACTGAACGCAGGTTGCGTCACGAAACGTCGCTCCGCTGCCTGGGAAAAACTTCGCGTTGCGGCCAGAGCACTGAAATCCTCCAACCATTTGCTTTCCAGATTCATCACATCCCCCGGACTGGTGCTGCACTTCGGATCATCAGTCGCCGTCAGCCCGCACACACGCGATAACAGGCGATCACGCTCCGCAAACGCGGGGCGTCACATCATCGTTATGCCGTTATTGCATAGGTCAGCTCGTAACAGCATTGGTCAATCATAACCGCAAAGCCCACTATTCGGGGCGTTCCGGCATCGCCGATGCCTTTCCTGAGACTCGATCTATCATGTCCTCGTCTGCATCATCGCGCATTGAAAAAGACCTGCTTGGTGTTCTCGAAGTACCTTCCCACGCCTACTACGGTATCCAGACCCTGCGAGCGGTGAACAACTTCCACCTCTCCGGCGTACCGCTTTCCCACTACCCCAAGCTGGTCGTGGCCCTGGCGATGGTCAAGCAAGCGGCGGCAGATGCAAACCACCAGCTCGGACACCTCAACGAGGCCAAGCACGCGGCAATCAGTGAAGCCTGCGCGCGGCTGATTCGCGGCGATTTCCACGATCAGTTCGTGGTGGACATGATTCAGGGCGGCGCCGGCACTTCGACCAACATGAACGCCAACGAAGTCATTGCCAACATCGCGCTCGAAACCATGGGTTTCGAGAAGGGTGAGTACAAGCATCTGCACCCCAACAACGATGTGAACATGGCGCAGTCGACCAACGACGCCTACCCGACCGCCATCCGTCTTGGCCTGCTGCTGGGCCATGACGCCCTGCTCGCCAGCCTGTCCAGCCTGATCCAGGCTTTCGCGGCCAAGGGTGAAGAGTTCAGCCACGTCCTCAAGATGGGCCGCACCCAGCTGCAGGATGCAGTGCCCATGACCCTGGGTCAGGAATTCCGCGCCTTTGCGACCACCCTGACCGAAGACCTCAATCGCCTGCGCACGCTGGCGCCGGAGCTGTTGACCGAGGTTAACCTGGGCGGCACGGCCATCGGCACCGGGATCAACGCCGACCCTGGCTATCAGCAGCTGGCCGTGGAGCGACTGGCAACCATCAGCGGCCAGCCGCTGGTACCGGCAGCCGACCTGATTGAAGCAACCTCCGACATGGGCGCCTTCGTATTGTTCTCCGGGATGCTCAAGCGCACCGCGGTCAAGCTGTCGAAGATCTGCAACGACCTGCGTCTGCTGTCCAGCGGTCCGCGCACCGGCATCAACGAGATCAATCTGCCCGCGCGCCAGCCTGGCAGCTCGATCATGCCCGGCAAGGTCAACCCGGTCATTCCCGAGGCGGTCAACCAGGTGGCATTCGAGATCATCGGCAACGATCTGGCGCTGACGATGGCGGCCGAGGGCGGCCAGTTGCAGCTCAACGTGATGGAACCGCTGATCGCCTACAAGATTTTCGACTCCATCGGCCTGCTGCAACGCGCCATGGACATGCTGCGCGAGCATTGCATCGTGGGCATCACCGCCAACGAGCAGCGCTGCCGTGAGCTGGTGGAACACTCCATCGGGCTGGTCACCGCGCTCAACCCTTACATCGGTTACGAAAATTCGACCCGCATCGCCCGCACTGCCCTGGAAACCGGGCGCGGCGTGCTGGAGCTGGTTCGCGAGGAGCGTTTGCTGGACGACGCGATGCTCGACGACATCCTGCGGCCCGAGAACATGATTGCCCCGCGACTGGTCCCACTGAAGGCCTGACGCGGCACGCTCACCAGGTTGAGGGCCTAGACATCCCTTGGCTTTTTGAGGGTCTGGAGTGATTCTCCAGACCCTTTTTTTTGGCCGTCGGTCGGAGAAGGCACGCAGCTTTCTACCCAGCCGATGTCACGATTTTCCCGTAACGGCGGGGAAAAACCCGGTTCTTCAGCGTAAATGAAGAATCGGTCACACAAGAAGACGCCTACAGACGTAAAAACTTCGCACCGGTATAGTGCGCCCCCTCAAATTGACGAGGAATAACAAAAATGCTGGAAATGGTTAATGACTTCCTCTCGGGCAAGGTCCTGATTGTCCTGATTGTAGGTTTGGGTGGTTACTTCACGATTCGCTCTCGTTTCGTTCAATTCCGCCATTTTTTCCACATGTTCGCTGTTTTTCGTGACAGCCTACGTAGCAGCTCGGGACAACTGAGCTCCTTCCAGGCGCTGATGCTCAGCCTCGCTGGCCGTGTTGGTGCGGGCAATATCGCCGGTGTCGGCATTGCCGTGACACTGGGTGGTCCGGGCGCCGTGTTCTGGATGTGGGTAACCGCGCTGGTCGGCATGTCCAGCAGCTTCATCGAATGCGCGCTCGCGCAGTTGTACAAGCGCAAGGACGCCGAAGGCCAGTTCCGCGGCGGACCGTCCTACTACATTCAGCATGGGCTAGGTAAACGCTGGCTGGGGATGGTCATGGCCGTCCTGCTGCTGGTCACCTTCGGTTTCTCGTTCAATGGCCTGCAATCCCACGCGGTGACCGATTCGCTGCACAGCGCCTTTGGCGTCGATTCGCTGACCACCGGCATCTGTCTGGTCGTGCTGCTGGGCATGGCGTTCATCGGCGGCATCAAGCGTATCGCCGCGATTTCCGACCTGCTGGTTCCGGTCAAGACCCTGATCTATATCGCGGTGACGCTGTATGTGATCGCCGTTCAGATCGAGCATGTTCCGGCCATGCTGATGACCATCGTCAAGAGCGCTTTCGGTCTGGACCCGGTATTCGGCGGCCTGATCGGCAGTGCCATCGTCATGGGCGTGAAGCGTGGCGTATTTGCCAACGAAGCCGGCCTGGGCAGCGCCCCGAACGTCGCGGCCGTCGCGCAGGTGGAACACCCGATTGCCCAGGGCGTGGTCCAGGCCTTCAGCGTATTCCTCGATACGTTCGTCATCTGCACCTGTACCGCGCTGCTGATTCTGCTGTCGGGCATCTACGACGTGGGCTACAGCGGCAACGGCATCGTGCTGGCGCAGAACTCGCTGGCTGCGGTCGTCGGCGATTGGGGCCGGATCTTCATCAGCGTGGCGCTGGCCCTGTTCGTGTTCACCTCGATTCTCTACAACTACTATCTGGGCGAGAACAACCTGCGCTTCCTGGTCGGCGAAAAACGCAGCTGGCTGATGGGCTACCGTGTGCTGGTGCTGGTGCTGATCTTCTGGGGCGCGGTAGTCGACCTGAACACGGTCTTCGCATTTGCCGATATCACCATGACGCTGCTGGCCTTCGTCAACCTGATCGCCCTGGCCATGCTGTTCAAAGTGGCTCGCCGTATTCTGGTGGACTACGATGCGCAGCGTAAGGCCGGGATCAAGACGCCGGTGTTCGACTCCAGCAAGTTCCCCGACCTGGACCTCGATCGTTCCGCATGGCCTGCCAACCCGCAGCAGCAGCCGGTGAACGGTGCCGAGTCCTCGGCAAAGCCCGCACAAGCTCACTGACTCTCGACGTACCGCCCTCAAGGAATGGAACCATGACTCATGATGTAAACCGTGCAGCCCAACGAGTGATGGTTCTTTACACCGGGGGCACGATCGGCATGCAGGCCGGCGCCGGTGGGCTTGCGCCCGCTTCGGGTTTCGAAGCCCGCATGGCGGAGCAGCTTGCCGCGCTGCCGGAGCTGGTCGTTCCCCAATGGCGGTTTCGCGAGATGTCTCCGCTGATCGACAGCGCCAACATGACTCCGGCCTACTGGCTTCGCTTGCGCGACGCGGTGGTCGAGGCGGTGGACAAGGACGGCTGTGATGCGGTCCTGATCCTGCACGGCACCGATACCCTGGCCTACAGCGCGGCCGCCATGAGTTTCCAGCTGCTGGGGCTTGATGCCCCGGTGGTGTTCACCGGCTCGATGCTGCCGGCCGGCGTGCCGGACAGCGACGCCTGGGAGAACGTCAACGGCGCACTGTTGGCGCTGGGCGGCGGCCTGGCGCCGGGGGTGCATCTGTACTTCCACGGCCAGCTGATGGTGCCTACCCGTTGTGCGAAGATTCGCAGCTTCGGGCGACATCCGTTTGCTGCGCTGGAGCGCTTGCGGGGTGGTCAGGTGGCCGATGCGCTGCCGGAAGCCTTGAGCTATCGCCACGCCAAGGCCCCGGCACGTATCGCGACCTTGCCGCTTTACCCCGGCATCGGTGCTGCTCAGATCGATGCGATCGTGAACAGCGGCATTCAGGGTCTCGTGCTGGAATGCTTCGGCAGCGGCACCGGCCCGAGCAATGATCGACAGTTTCTGGACAGCCTCCTGCGCGCCACCGAGCGGGGCATTTGCTTGGTTGCGATCACCCAGTGCCATGAGGGCGGCGTGGAACTGGACGTCTACGAAGCAGGCAGCCTTCTGCGCACGGTCGGTGTGCTGTCGGGCGGCGGCATGACTCGTGAAGCGGCGCTGGGCAAGCTTCACGCACTGTTCGGTGCCGGGCTGGATACCGCCGAGGTACGCCGGCTTGTCGAATTGGACCTGTGCGGCGAGTTGCGCTGATAAGGCCCCTTGCAGCATAGCCCCTCCAACGTGACCTTGTAGGAGCGGATTTATCCGCGATCTGGCGCGCAGCGGCAGCAAACCGGATGGTTTGGGTGTGTCAGGTATCAAGAATCGCCAGCAAGCTAGCTCCCACGGATTCCGTGAACCTTGTGGGCTTGCTCGCGATCTGCCGCACAGCGGCAGAAATCCGCCGGTCGGATCAGGCCAGGCACTCCTCTTTGGCATCCCGCAACATCGAATCCAGATTACGCTCGATGTTGTTGCACAGCGCCGCCATCTGGATTTCGTGCTCGCTGGCCTTGAAGGGGCTCTGCAGGTCGGTGCCGATGCGCTCGATCGCCAGCAGCATGAAGCCCACGACCGTCGAGGCCAGAGGCGTGAACCATTCCAGCGTCTCTACGAGCCCGATGGGCACGATCAGGCAGAACAGCGTGATGAACAGCCGTGGAAAAGCCACGTACGGATAAGGCAACGGCGTATTGGCGATACGCTCCATGCCGCCCTGGCAGTTGGAGATATCCACCATGGTGGACTCCAGGCGCGCCAGACGAATGCTGTCCAGGCGCCCCGCCGCGTATTCCTTGGCGAGCAAGGCCGCGGAGGCACTCAACAGGTCGTTGGGAAAGTTGTTGGTGTCGTGACGACGCTCGTATTCGTCGCGAGGAATCAAGGCACGCACTTCATCGCCACAAGTCGTGCCCTTCAGGTGCGCGGACAGGCATTTGACGTAAGCGACATGGCGACGCAGCAGCACGGCCTTGACCGGGTTGATACCGTCGTCATCCTCAACCAGGGTCAGCACCTGGCGGGCGAAGCTGCGCGAGCTGTTGACCAGCGCGCCCCATAGCGTGCGGGCTTCCCACCAACGGTTGTAAGCGCTGGAGTTGCGAAAGCTGGTCAGTACGACCAGCGCGGAGCCCAGCAGCGTCAGCGGCATGGCGGGCAGATCGACCTTGCGATCGAGATAGAGCATGTAATCGACTGTGACGATCACGTCCCAGATCAACAGCCAGAACAGCGACCAACCCACATACCCGAAGGTCTTGCCCAGAAACCGGAGTTTTCCCTGAATCGTCTGCATCGGCGCACCCCGTCGTTCAATAAGCAAGCCCCCTGCGAACCCGCCTCGCTTTGCAAGGCTTTTGAATGCCTTTACGGCAGTTGGTTCGCGCAGGGCCTGCTCAAGACCGTGGATGCAGAGCGGTTCAGCAGCCGCTCAGGGCAACTTGTGGACGTTCGCCGGCGAAGAAAATCGGGCGCAACCGGACGCCGGCCACGTTGCCGATATAGGCAGCGACCAGCCATAGCCAGCCATGCAGACTGCCGGACGCAATGCCGCTGAAGTAAGCGCCGATGTTGCAGCCGTATGCCAGACGCGAACCGTAACCCAGCAGCAAGCCGCCAATCACCGCCGCCACCAGTGAGCGGGTCGGGATGTCGAGGCTCGGCGCGAAACGACCGGCCAGGCCCGCGGCCAGCAGCGCTCCCAGCATGATCGCGAGGTCCATGACGCTGGTGACGTCTTCCCAGACCGGCGCGGCCAGGGCCTTGGCGTTGGCGGCCATCTGCCAGAACGGCCAGCTGCCGACATCGACGCCCAGACTGCCGGCAACCTTGGCGCCCCACAGGGCGAAGGCTGAAGTGATACCCCACGGACGTCCGGCCAGTGCCAGGGTCGCGTAGTTCAGCAGCGCCAGCGCGACGGCGCCCCAGACCAGAATCCACGGACCACGCAGCACACGGCGCAGGCCGGTGTGCTCACTGGTCACCGGTGCTTCGAGCTGTCCATGACGACGCTTTTCCAGCTTCACAGTAACCAGGGCAATGAGCGCGAAGACGACCAGATTCAGGATCAGCGCCGGGAACACGCCGAAGGTCTTCACCACCGAGGTTGCCGGCAAGGACGGCAGCGCGAACCACCAGTCCACGTGATGGGTGGCGATCAATGAACCGATGATGAAGAACACCAGGGTCACCAGCATGCGCGCATTGCCGCCGCCAGCGGTGAACAGTGTGCCGGACGCGCAGCCGCCGCCCAGTTGCATGCCGATACCAAAGATGAAGGCACCGACGATCACCGAGACACCGGCCGGCGCGACCAGCCCGTTGACCGGCTGGCCGAACAGTGTCCCCGCGCCAAAGGCCGGGAAGAACAGTACGACCGCAACGGCCAGCATGACCATCTGGGCGCGCAGCCCGGCACCGCGTCGCTCACGAATGAACACGCGCCATGCCGACGTGAAGCCGAACGCGGCGTGATACAGCGTAATCCCCAGAGCAGCGCCGACGATCCACAGCAGGACCTGACGAGCACCGACACTCATCAACAGAAACTGCGCGCCCAGCAACAGCAGGAACAGCGCGGCCAGGGGAGCGCCGAGCTTGCGCCCGGGCATGGCTACAGCAGAAATACTCATGATTCGCTCTACGAAAAAGTGAAAAAATGGCGCCGATTATACCCTGCACATGCTTTCATCAGGCCATCACACTGACCAGGCGTAGCGCAATTTGCGCAGCGCTTCGGCAATCGCGTGCTCGTTGACCGCCGCGAACCCCAGCACCAGCCCGGCACGGTTATCCACAGGCTCGGTCGAATCCGGCAACCAGTAATCGCTTAACGGATTGATCTCGACATCGACCGCAGCCGCTTTTGAGACCAGTTCCTGCTCACGGGCCAGGCTGGAAACTCTCACCGTGGCGTGCAGCCCGGCCACGACTCTGGGCATGGGTTCGCAGCCTGGCAGATCACTCGGCCACCCTGCCAACAGCGCGTCGCGCCGCCCCGCCGCCGCCCGTCGCATGCGCCGGATATGCCGCTGGAAGTGCCCTGAAGCCATGAACTGCGCCATGACCATCTGGGTACTGACTTCCGAGTGCCGCATATCCAGTGCCTTGCGCTGCCCGAACGCCTTGACCAGCGCCGCCGGCAACACCAGGTAACCCAGCCGCAAGGCGGGAAACAGCACCTTGCCAAAAGTGCCGACGTACAGGACCCGTCCCTGTCGATCGAGGCCCGCCAGAGGCGCCAGCGGCGCGCCGCTGTAGCGGTACTCGCCGTCGTAATCGTCCTCGATGATCCAGCCCCGGGAGCGCTCGGCCCAGTCGAGCAACTCAAGGCGCCGCGCCAGGCTCATGACCACCCCGGTCGGATACTGATGAGAAGGCGTGACATACGCCAGTTTGCAACCAGCCTCATGCAGTTTGTCACAGCGCATGCCCTCGGCGTCGACCGCCATTCCTGCGACGTACGCCCCGGTAATTGCCAGCGCATTTCCGGCGGCGCGATACCCCGGGTTTTCCACAGCCACGGTATCGCCGGGGGCCAACAGCAATTGTGCACAAAGGCTGATGGCCTGCTGCGCACCGCTGGTGATCATAATTTGCTCAGCCTCGCAGTCCAGCCCGCGTGAAGAGCGTAGGTAGGTCGCGATGAGTTCGCGCAGTTGCCATTCTCCCGCTGGCTCGCCATAGCCCAGCTTTTGCAGTTCAGGCTTGCGCCAGAAACCCGCGTGCAGCTTGCTCCAGACATCGAACGGAAAAAGATCGAAAGCCGGAACACCGACCCGAAAAGCGCGTGGTGCTCCCTGAGCGGGGGGCTTCAGATGGTGAAGATCCAGGCGTTCCAACGCAGGGCTGTGGATAACTTCATCCTTGAATTGCGGGTTCGATTGAATGGAATCTGTGGATAAACCTGTGCGCAACCCTGTCGATAACCCTGTGGATGAATAAGTGGATAACTTATGCCCTGTGGTTCTATCTTTCTTCATATCTGGCAGAAGAGCCGCTACATAGGTGCCATCGCCTGTCCGCCCTTCGACGAAACCTTCGGCATAGAGCTGCTCATACGCTTTCATCACTGTATTGCGCGAAATCGACAATAAACCGGCCAGCTCGCGGCTGGCTGGCAGACGCATTCCGCCGCCAAGGCTACCGTCGAGGATGCGCTGCCGCAGGGCGTGGTAAAGCTGGCGTCCGATTCCTCGCCCGCGTTGCAACTCGATGCCAGCCAGGCTAGCCGGAAAAATCGGCGCAGGCGTACGCATTTGATTGGCCCTCTCAAATTTCCGAATAGTGGCTCTTACAACATGCCAATAGCCTGCCTAGGATTCAGCAACAGGCCAAGGGGGCAATCTTATGTACGTACCAAAAGCATTCGCTGAAACCGATATCCCGGCGTTGCACGCGCTGATGGACCAGACGCGTCTGGCAGTACTGGTGACGCATGGCGAGCAGGGCTTGCAAGCTTCGCATTTGCCGCTGTTGCGTACATCCGACGGGAAGTTCGGAACCTTGTACGGGCATATGGCGAAAGCGAATCCCCAATGGCGGGATCTTGCGGCCGGCGCCGAAGCGCTGGTGATCTTTCCCGGCGCGGATGCCTACGTGACGCCTTCCTTCTACCCCGGCAAGGCCGAGCATCACAAAGTCGTACCCACCTGGAATTATCAGGCCGTTCATGCCTATGGTCAGGCGGAAGTGTTCACCGATGCCGAGCCTTTGCGCCAGTTGGTGAGCGACCTGACCCGCAAGCATGAGGCCGCGCGCCCTGCCCCCTGGTCGGTGGATGATGCGCCACAGGACTACATCGCCAGCATGCTGCGAGCTATTGTCGGTTTCGCCTTGCCCATTCAGCGTCTGGAAGGCAAGCGCAAGCTGAGCCAGAACCGCACTGCGGAAGATCAGGCGGGCGTGCGCGCCGGCCTGGCTGCCAGTTCCGACCTCCAGGATCGGGAGGTCGCTCGCCTGATGACCCAGGAGATTGCTTCATGAGCAACGTACAGATTCGTCCTGTAACGACTGGCGACCACAACGCCTGGTTGCCCCTGTGGCAAGCGTATCTGCGATTCTATGAGACCGATCTGGCGCCCGCGGTCAGCGATGTCACCTGGCAGCGTCTGCTGGACCCGGCCGAGCCTTGCCATTCGGCGCTGGCATGGCAAGAAGGTCAGGCAATCGGCATGGTGAACTTCATTTATCATCGCTCGAACTGGAGCCTGAATAATGCCTGTTACCTACAGGACTTGTTCGTGGCGCCGAATCGGCGCGGAACCGGGCTGGGCCGGGCGTTGATCGAACACGTCTACACCAGTGCCACGGCCGACGGCTGCGACAAGGTGCACTGGCTGACCCACGAAACCAACGCAACGGCCATTCAGCTGTACGAACGTATCGCGCAGCGCAGCGGCTTCATTCAATTTCGCAAAACGTTCTGATCCGGAGTCTCACGATGTCCAAAGCCGATCTGTCCTGGCAGCCTGCCCGACTCCCTGCAAGTACGACGCTTGAAGGGCGCTATGTCCGCCTGGAGAAACTCGACCCCGTGCGCCACGCGCAGGATCTGTGGACAACTTTGCAAGGTCCGGACGCCGATCCCAGACTCTGGGATTACCTGCCTTACGGCCCGTTCAGCGAACGACAAGGCTTCGACGCCTGGCTGGAGGGCCACGCCCGGTCAACCGATCCGTGGTTTTACAGCGTGATCGACAGCCGCAGTGGCGAGGTTCAGGGGATCATCAGTTTCCTGTCGATAATCCCCGACCATGGGCGGATCGAGATCGGTCACGTCACCTTCGGCGCCGCCATGCAGCGATCCCCGAAAAGCACCGAAGCCGTTTACCTGCTGGCTCGCGAAGCCTTTGCCCTGGGCAACCGGCGGCTGGAGTGGAAGTGCAACGCCGACAACACCCGCTCCAAACGAGCGGCAGAACGCCTGGGCTTCAGCTATGAAGGCCTTTTTCGTCAACACATGGTGGTCAAAGGCAAGAACAGAGACACGGCCTGGTACTCGATCATTGATCAGGAATGGCCGGCCATCGCCGCAGGCTTCGAAACCTGGCTGGCCACCGAGAACCAGCAGGCAGACGGGCAAGCCCGAACCCTGGAAGACTGCCGGACCGACGCGGGGCTATCGCGGGTGGGTCAGCTCAATCGTCCATGACGCCGTATCACGCCCATCTGCAAGCCGAATGGGTGTCCGGCATAAAAAAGGGAAGCTTGCGCTTCCCAATGAGGTTAACCGACAGCGGAGCGATGCAGGTTCAGCCTTCGATCTCCACCAGAATTTCGCCGGGATTGACCCGGTCCCCTTTCGCGACATGAATGGCGACCACCTTCCCTGCGATGGACGCCTGGATTTCCGTTTCCATCTTCATGGCTTCGGTAATCAGTACCGACTGGCCGGCCTTGACGCTGTCGCCCTCCTTGACCAGCACGTCGACGATATTGCCGGGCATGGTAGTGCTGACGTGGCCCGGCGCATGCGCCTGCTTGCGTTTGCTGGAGCCGCCGCTGACGAACTCGTTGAGCGGTTCGAACACGACTTCTTCAGGCATGCCGTCGATAGACAGGTAGAAGTGACGCTTGCCCTCGGCCTTCACGCCCACGCCTGTGATGTCGACCCGGTAGGTTTCGCCATGCACGTCGATGACGAATTCGGTGGGTACGCCTTCCCCGCCGGCCTGGGCAACGGCCCCGGCTTCCGGAATAGGCAGCAACACTTCCGGGATCAGCGTGCCCGCGGCGCGTTCTTCAAGGAATTTGCGACCGATATCGGGGAACATGGCGAAGGTCAGCACGTCCTCTTCACTGTTCGCCAGACTGCCGATCTCGGCCCGCAGCTTGTCCATTTCCGGCTTGAGCAGGTCGGCAGGCCGCACGTCGATCAGCTCTTCGTTACCGATGGCCTGGCGCCGAAGCTTTTCATCGACCTGACCGGGCGCACGACCGTAGCGTCCTTGCAGATACAGCTTCACTTCGTTGGTGATGGTCTTGTAGCGCTCGCCGGCCAGTACGTTGAAGAACGCCTGGGTGCCGACGATCTGCGAAGTCGGGGTCACCAGCGGCGGATAACCAAGGTCTTTGCGCACGCGCGGGATCTCGGCCAGCACTTCGTTCATGCGGCTGAGAGCGCCCTGCTCCTTGAGCTGGTTGGCCAGGTTGGAGATCATGCCGCCGGGCACCTGGTTGACCT
Organism: Pseudomonas sp. JDS28PS106; assembly: GCF_036706555.1. NCBI lineage: Bacteria > Pseudomonadati > Pseudomonadota > Gammaproteobacteria > Pseudomonadales > Pseudomonadaceae > Pseudomonas > Pseudomonas sp. JDS28PS106. The sequence goes on from NZ_JBAJGT010000017.1 coordinate 48,976, forward strand.
GCACGCGGGTGTCGACTGCGGTGAATTCGCTCTCGAACTGGTGATATTTCTTACGCACTGCGTAGAAATACAGGCCGATTTCCTGCAACAGCTCCAGATCCAGCCCGGTATCGAACTCGGTGTCCTTGAGGGCCGCTACCATCGATTCGGTGCCCGGATGACTGGTGCCCCAGGCGAAGCTCGAAATCGCCGTGTCGATATGGTCGGCGCCGCATTCGATGGCCTTGAGCTGACACATCGCCGCCAGACCGGCCGTGTCATGGGAGTGCACGAACACCGGCAGCGACTGCTCGGCCTTCAGCGCGGTCACCAGCTTGCCGGTGGCATACGGCGTCAACAGGCCCGCCATGTCCTTTATCGCAATCGAATCACAACCCATCGCTTCCATCTGCCTGGCCTGAGTGACGTAGGCATCGATGGTGTGCACCGGGCTGGTGGTGTAGGCGAGCGTACCCTGGGCATGCTTGCCGGCCGTTTTTACGGCCTCGATGGCAACGCGCAGGTTGCGCACGTCGTTCATGGCATCGAAGATTCGGAACACGTCGATGCCGTTGTCGGCCGCCTTGGCGACGAACGCTCTGACCACGTCATCGCTGTAATGCCGATAACCCAGCAGGTTCTGTCCGCGCAGGAGCATCTGCAGGCGGGTGTTAGGCAGGGCCGCGCGCAGCTGGCGCAGACGCTCCCAGGGGTCTTCCTTGAGAAAGCGCACACAAGCATCGAAGGTCGCGCCGCCCCAGACTTCCAGTGACCAGTAGCCGACCTTGTCGAGCTTGTCGCAGATGGGAAGCATGTCTTCGGTGCGCATCCGGGTGGCGAGCAACGACTGGTGAGCGTCACGCAGGATGGTGTCGGTGACCGTGATACGTTTGGTGGTCTGAGAGTTGTGCATTGTTCTAATCCTCACAGGCCCGCATGGGCGGCGATAGCGGCAGCGATGGCCAGGGCCAGCTCTTCGGGTTTGCGCTTGATCGAATAGTTGGTCAGTTCCGGATGGGTTTCCACGAAGCTGGTATTGAACCGGCCGCTGCGAAATTCCGGATTGCGCAGGATTTCCTGGTAATAGGCCGCGGTGGTCTTCACGCCTTGTACGCGCATGTCATCCAGCGCCCGCAGGCCGCGATCCATGGCTTCTTCCCAGCTGAGCGCCCAGACGATCAGCTTCAGGCACATGGAGTCGTAATACGGCGGGATGGTGTAGCCGGTATAGATCGCCGTATCGGTCCGCACGCCTGGGCCGCCCGGCGCGTAATAACGGGTGATCTTGCCGAAGCTGGGCAGGAAGTTGTTCTTGGGGTCTTCGGCGTTGATGCGGAATTGCAAGGCGAAGCCGCGATGAATGATGTCTTCCTGCTTGACCGACAAGGGCAGGCCGGAGGCAATCCGGATCTGCTCACGAACGATGTCGATGCCGGTGATTTCCTCGGTGATGGTGTGTTCCACCTGCACACGGGTGTTCATTTCCATGAAGTAGACCTCGCCATCGGCGAGCAGGAACTCCACGGTGCCGGCATTCTCGTAACCCACCGCCTGGGCAGCGCGTACCGCGAGATCGCCAATGTAGGCGCGCTGCTCGGGGGTCAGTTGAGGGCTTGGGGCGATTTCAATGAGTTTCTGGTTGCGCCGCTGAATCGAGCAGTCTCGTTCGAACAGATGCACCACATTGCCAAAACTGTCGCCCAGAATTTGCGCTTCGATGTGCTTCGGATTGACGATGCACTTTTCCAGGAAGACCTCAGCAGAACCGAATGCCTTGGTGGCTTCTGAGATGACTCTCGGGAAAGCCTGCTCCAGCTCATCGCGACTGTTGCAGCGACGTATGCCTCGCCCGCCGCCGCCCGACGTGGCCTTGAGCATGACCGGATAGCCGATCCGGTCACCTTCACGCAGCGCTTCCTGGACATCGGCCACGTTGCCTTCCGTGCCCGGCGTGACCGGAACACCCGCCTGAATCATGCTGCGCCGGGCTTCGGTCTTGTCACCCATGCGCCGGATGACGTCAGCCGCCGGCCCGATGAATTTGATGCCGCGCTGTGCGCAGACTTCAGCCAATTCGGCATTTTCCGAAAGGAATCCGTAACCCGGATGCAGAGCATCACAACCGGTTTCCACCGCGAGACCTACCAGCTTGCGGGGATTGAGATAGCCCTCAAGCGGCTCGGCGCCAATGCTGTAGGCTTCATCGGCACGTTTCACATGCAAGGCGTGGCGATCAGCTTCCGAGAAGATGGCCACCGACCGAATGCCCATCTCTGCGCAAGCGCGCACGATGCGAACGGCAATCTCCCCACGGTTGGCAATCAATATTTTTGTTATCACTGGCGTTTCCTCGACCATAAGGAGGATCAGCCCGGTCGGGCCGACCCGCGTGTGACGCGATGACGCAGAAGTCACCCTAGGCCGGATCGAGGATTAATAAAAATCAGTAAAATTTGGGTCGGGCATAAGCTAAAGCTTATAGTCCCGGTTTCCAGATATCGGAATGGAGATGTGGCCATGCGTAAGTCGTTGATGAGACTGACATTGCGTCAGTTGCGAGTCTTCAATGAAGTCTGCGACTTACGCTCCTTCAGCCGCGCGGCGGAGGAAATGGCGTTGACCCAGCCTGCCGTGAGTTTGCAGGTTCGCCAGTTGGAAGAACTGGTAGGTCAGCCGTTGTTCGAATACGTGGGCAAAAAGCTTTACCTCACTGAAGCGGCAGAAGCCTTGCAGCAAGCCAGTCGGGATATTTTCGGACGTCTGGAAAACCTCGACATGCAGCTTTCCGACATGCAGGGCTCGCTGCAGGGCCAATTGAAACTGGCCGTCGAATCGAGCTGCAAATACTTCACCCCGCATCTGTTCGCCGCGTTCAAGCGCGACTATCCGGAAGTCAGCCTCAACCTGACGGTCGCGAACCGTAATCAGATCATCCGGCGCCTGTCCGATAACCGGGACGACCTGGTCATCATGTCGATGGTGCCGCAGGACATGGGGCTGGAATTCATGCCCTTCCTCAACAATCCAATCATCGCCGTCGCGCCGCCGGATCATGCGCTGTGTGCCCACGAGCAGGTCAGCCTGAAAGATCTGGAGCCCTGGCCCCTGCTGATCCGTGAATCAGGCTCGGGCACGCGTCGCGCATGCGAAGAGTACTTCAAGGAAAAACGCGTGCATTTCGAGCAGACACTGGAAGTGTCGTCCAGCGAAGCGCAACGCGAATGTGTCGTGGCAGGCCTCGGCCTGGCGCTGCTGACCCGCCACGCCGTCAGCCAGGAACTCGCGGCCGGGACGCTCAGGGAACTGCCGGTTGCCGAGCTGCCGCTGTACCGCAGCTGGTGCGTGGTGAATGCCAAGGACAAGCGCCTGTCGCCGGTCGCTCACGCTTTCCTTGGCTTCATCCGCACCGAACGTGCCCGCATCAGCCAGCTTGTCGAACGTTTCGACGGCCATCCACGTCAGGCGTAGCGGCTTGCCAGAAATGATCGGTCGCGGCGTCTAGATAGTCACACAGATCCTGATTCAGCCGACGCGCTTCGCTGTAGCTTTCGATCGCGCGGCGGAATTCCATGCGGCGCTGGTCTTCCATCTGGCGACGGGTCTTCACAGCGCTCTTGGGTAAATCATCGTAATGCCGAGCCATGGTCTGTCTCCCAATACGTGGTGTGGGAGCATCAGCATGGGCGGTCGTGGTGACCGTTAGGCAACGCGCAGGTGACAGAACGATGAATTCTGCGGGCTGCCATTACGCTCGGATCAGTCGTCGTGCGACTTGATCGACTTTGGCGACAGGCGCAACCCACGCAGGCTGCGCTTGACGCTCTTGAGGTGATTGACCAGGGTTGGCCCGCGTGCCATTGCGACGCCCATTGCCAGTACATCGATGACCACCAGATGCGCGATACGCGAAGTCAGCGGCGTGTAGATCTCGGTGTCTTCATGCACATCGATCGCCAGATTGACCGAAGACAACTCGGCCAGCGGAGTCTGGCTCGGGCATAACGTGATCAGGGTCGCTCCGGCGTCCCGAACCAGATTGGCCGTGATCAGCAGATCCTTGGAACGCCCGGATTGAGAGATGCATACGGCAACGTCAGTGGGCGTGAGCGTCACCGCCGACATCGCCTGCATGTGCGGGTCAGAATACGCCGCGGCGGTCAGCAGCAAACGAAAGAACTTGTGCTGCGCATCGGCCGCCACTGCGCCGGAGGCCCCGAAGCCGTAGAACTCGACCCGATTGGCCCCGGCCATGGCCGTAATCGCTTGCTGCAAGGCGTGAGGGTCGAGGTTTTCCCGAACTTCCATGAGCGTGTGCAGCGTGGTGTCGAAAATCTTCAGACTGAAGTCGGCGACCGAATCGTCCTCATGGATCGCGAACTGCCCGAAGCTCGCCCCTGCCGCCAGGCTCTGCGCCAGCTTGAGCTTGAGGTCCTGGAAGCCCGTGCAACCGATGGCCCGGCAAAACCGCACGATGGTCGGCTCACTGATACCCACGCTGTGGGCCAGATCGGCCATGGAGCTGTGCATCACGGCCGCAGGGTCGAGCAGCACATGATCGGCCACCTTGAGCTCCGACTTGCGCAACAAATGACGAGACTGGGCGATGTGCTGCAGCAGATTCACAGGTAGGACTCTATAAAGATAAGTATGGGCGGGTTGTAGCTTTCTTGTAGTTATACTACATGACCCGCAGAACGCACAGTTAAACGAAGCTCATTACTCTGCTTGATATGTAAGCAGGGCAAATCGGCCAGATTTGTGGGAATAATCCTACATTCAAGGCCTGATAGCCTTGTGCGGTGGGTGAAGCGTAGTCGTAATCCTGTGCGTTGCCGTTCGAACAGATGTAATCCGTATACGGTCCGAACGAGCAAGCACCGATGACCGGTCGTCACCGCCGCGACTTTTTTCGCGCCAGCCATGAAGCATGGTTTGCCCGCCTCGGCGTGGCATCCTAGAATGCGTCGATGCGCGATGATCTCTCTCTGCTTCTCAATTCCCTCAACGATGCCCAGCGGCAGGCCGTAGCGGCTTCGCTTGGCCGTCAGTTGGTCCTGGCCGGCGCTGGTTCCGGCAAAACCCGTGTGCTGGTGCACCGTATCGCCTGGCTGATGCAGGTCGAGCAAGCCTCGCCGCATTCCATCCTGTCGGTGACTTTCACCAACAAGGCCGCGGCCGAGATGCGCCACCGCATCGAACAGCTGATGGGTATCAGCCCGGGCGGCATGTGGGTCGGCACTTTCCACGGCCTGGCACACCGCCTGCTGCGCGCGCACTGGCAGGAAGCCGGTCTGGTGCAGACGTTCCAGATCCTAGACAGCGATGACCAGCAACGACTGGTCAAGCGCGTCATCCGTGAGCTGGGCCTCGATGAACAGCGCTGGCCCGCCCGCCAGGCGCAATGGTTCATCAATGGCCAGAAGGACGAAGGCTTGCGCCCGCGGCATATCCAGGCCAACGGCGACCTGTTCCTGACCACCATGAAGGCCATCTACGAGGCCTACGAGATTGCCTGCCAGCGCGCCGGGGTCATCGACTTCTCCGAACTGCTGTTGCGTGCGCTCGATCTCTGGCGTGACCACCCTGGCCTGCTGGAACATTACCAGCGCCGCTTCCGCCATGTGCTGGTCGACGAATTCCAGGACACCAACGCCGTGCAGTACGCCTGGTTGCGCCTGCTCGCCAAGGGCGGCGACAGCCTGATGGTAGTGGGCGACGACGATCAGTCGATCTACGGCTGGCGTGGCGCGAAGATCGAGAACATTCACCAGTATTCCGACGACTTCCCAGATACCGAAGTGATCCGGCTGGAGCAGAACTATCGCTCGACGGCCAGCATCCTCAAGGCCGCCAACGGCTTGATCGTCAACAACAGCGGCCGTCTGGGCAAGGAGCTCTGGACGGACGTCGGTGAAGGCGAACTGATCAATCTGTACGCGGCCTTCAACGAGCATGACGAAGCGCGCTACGTGGTAGAAACCATCGAAAGCGCGCTCAAGACCGGCATCGCCCGAAGCGATATCGCCATTCTCTACCGCTCCAACGCCCAGTCCCGGGTACTGGAAGAAGCACTGTTGCGCGAACGCATTCCGTACCGCATCTATGGCGGCCAGCGCTTCTTCGAACGGGCCGAGATCAAGAACGCCATGGCGTACCTGCGTCTGATCGAGGGACGCGGCAACGATGCGGCGCTGGAACGCGTCATCAACGTACCGCCACGCGGTATCGGAGAAAAGACCGTCGAAGCGATCCGCGAGCATGCACGTCACGCGCACGTGTCGATGTGGGAGTCCATGCGCCTGCTCATCGCCAATAAAGGCGTGGCCGGACGGGCTGCCGGCGCACTGGGTGCATTCGTCGAGCTGATCGAGAATCTGGCCGCCAAGGTCAGCGACATGCCGCTGCACCTGATGACTCAGACCGTCATCGAGCAATCCGGCCTTATCGACTATCACCAGCAGGAAAAGGGTGAGAAAGGCCAGGCACGGGTGGAAAACCTTGAGGAACTCGTCAGCGCCGCGCGCAACTTCGAGAACACCGAGGATGACGAAGAACTGTCGCCGCTCGCGGCCTTCCTCGGCCACGCTTCGCTGGAAGCGGGCGATACCCAAGCCGAAGAGCACGAGGACAGCATCCAGCTGATGACGCTGCACAGCGCCAAGGGCCTGGAGTTTCCGCATGTGTTCCTGGTCGGCATGGAAGAAGGCCTGTTCCCGCACAAGATGAGTCTGGAAGAGCCGGGCCGCCTTGAGGAAGAGCGCCGCCTTGCCTACGTCGGCATCACCCGCGCCATGCAGCAGTTGGTCATGACCTATGCCGAGACTCGCCGGCTGTACGGCAGCGAGACCTACAACAAGGTGTCACGCTTCGTACGTGAAATTCCACCAACCCTGATTCAGGAAGTTCGTTTGTCCAACAGCGTCAGTCGCCCGTTCGGCGGCACGCAGAAGGTCAGCAACAGCAGCCTGTTCAGCGGCAGCGGCATCCCGGAAACCGAGTTCAAGCTGGGCCAGCGTGTCCAGCATTCGGTGTTCGGCGAAGGCACCATCCTCAACTTCGAAGGCGCCGGCGCCCAGGCTCGGGTGCAGGTCAACTTCGCCGAGGGGAGCAAGTGGCTGATGATGGGTTATGCGAAGTTGGTGGCGTTGTAGTCTGAAAAATCGCCAGCAAGGCCGATCGCCAGCAAGCTGGCTCCTACACGTACCACGTAGGAGCCAGCGGGCGGCGATCCGTCTTGCTGGCGATAAATGTCACGCCCTATAGACAGCGCTGAAAATTCCTACGCCATTTGTGCAAAAGTCCGAAACATTAAGCCGCTAGCCATGTGCCCCCCGACTGTGCAACATGGCGGGCGTGCAATTCATAAAACGGGAATCCCTTTATGCAACGTTTTCTAAGCATCGCTATGGCGCTGTGCATCGGACTCACTCTGAGTCTGGATGTAAACGCCGCGCGCTTCGGTGGTGGCAAGAGCATGGGCTCCGCGCCGACTCATCAGGCGCGTCAAACCGCCCCTGCCACGCCTGCCGCAGCTCCGAACGCTGCCGGACGCCCTGCGCCGGCCGCCAGCGGTGCTTCTCGCTGGCTGGGTCCACTGGCCGGCATCGCCGCCGGCGGCCTGCTGGCTTCGATGTTCATGGGTGACGGCTTCAACGGCCTGCAACTGTTCGACATCCTGATCATGGGCCTGATCGCCTTCCTGATCTTCCGCTTCATCGCTCGCCGTCGGCAGCAGCAACAGCCAAAGATGGCCGGTGCCGGTGCGCCTTATCAGCGTGAAACCAGCCAGCCGGTTCAGAACCCGATCTTCGGCAGTGCCTCTTCGGCTCAAGCCGCGCCTGTGATCAACGCACCGGCCTGGTTCAACGAAGAGCGCTTCCTGGAAGCCGCTCGCAGCCACTTCCAGTCGCTGCAGCAGCATTGGGACGCCAATGAGATGGACAAGATCGCCGAGTTCGTCACGCCACAAATGCTGCAATTCCTGAAAAAGGAACGCGCGGACCTGGGCGACGGCTTCCAGTCGACCTACATCGACAACCTGCACGTCCAGCTGGAGGGTGTCGATGATCGGGCTGACAAGACCATCGCGACCCTGACCTTCTCCGGTGTGTCGAAGAACTCGCGTTTCGACCAGGGCGAAGTGTTCAGCGAAAGCTGGAATATGGAGCGCGCCCAAGGCGACAACCAGCCGTGGCTGGTAGCAGGAATCCGCCAGAACGGTTGAACCAGAACCTGATCTCGCGTTCAGAACCCCGGACTAGTCCGGGGTTTTTCGTTCTGTCCGATCGGATAGTTATTTTGAGAAAGCCTTTACGCTACTGTATAACCCGCGCCATCAAGCAAGAGGATCCATGTCGTGGAAGAAGTCATCGAACAACTGCGTGAAGCAAACGAAAAGGTTCCGGTCCCCCTCGAACTGCCGGACGAAGACCTGCTCGTCGAGATCGAAGAACAGCTGTTCATCAATATCCCGTTCGTATTCAAGGAATTTCTGCTGACCGTAAGCGACGTCGTCTACGGCAGCCTGGAGCCGGTGACCGTCACCGATCCACAGTCGCACACCTACCTGCCGGACGTCGCGGCCGAAGCCTGGGACGTCGGCGTACCGCGTGAACTGATCCCGATCTGCCAGGACGGTGACGACTACTACTGCGTCGAGGAAGACGGCACCGTGGTGCTGTGGTCCGGCGAAGAAGAGTTGGTGACCGAAGAAAACTGGGAATCGGTCTGGCACTGGGCGCGGGATGTCTGGCTGGAAAGCTGAGTCATCCCGAGCAGGTGGCTAGAGGTCACCGGATCAATGCCCGGATGACTCACTGTTGTTGCCCAACGTGTCGAGCAAGGCAATCTGCATCCGCGTATGTACCCGGATGAACCAGCGCCACAGCAAAGCGGCGACGAGCGCCGCGACCACCAGGATGACTATCAGCGACTCCCGGGTCGGCACGATGCTGGCCGACAGGGCCGTGAGCATGATGAAGATTACCAGCAGCGACAACAGTGGAATGACCTCTGCCACCACCCTGCGAACCCGGGCGGTATGGCGGCCAGCCATCTCGGGCTTGACGCCCATTTCCGCCAGCAGCATCGAAAGCGCCTTGAGTTTGCGATAGGCGGCAATCAGGAACGGCAGCGACAGGACGACTGCCGCGCCACATATCCATGCCTTCTGGGTGCCGACATCCGCCACCCAGTCGCTCAGGTAGGACCCGAGTCGCTCGGCGAAATAGCTGCCGCAGAAGAATATCGCCATCACGAGCGCCAGGTTCACGCCCACCTGCAACAGAATCCGTCGAATCATCGACGCCAGTACCGCGCCCTGCCCGTGGGGCTGAATGCTGCGCAGCCACTCACCGTACATGCCGAAGACACGCGCCAGCCGCTGCGGCATGACGCCTGCCAGCCTGTGCGACAGAGGATCGGCGCCCCGAATCAGGTAGGGCGTGAGCAGCGTCGTGATCGCCGATACGGCTACCGCGACCGGATAGAGGAAGTCGCTGGTGACCTGCAGGGTCATGCCGAGCGCCGCAATGATGAAAGAGAACTCGCCGATCTGCGACAAACCCATGCCGACTCGCAGGGAAGTTCGCCCATCGTTACCGGCGATGAACGCGCCCAGACCGCAGGACAGCATCTTGCCTAGCACGACGGCCACGGTGATGACGGCGATCGGCCACGCGTATTCGAGCAAAATGCCGGGATCGATCATCAAACCGATCGCCACGAAGAAGATGGCGCTGAACATGTCGCGAATCGGCTCGACCAGCCGCTCGATCTTCACCAGTTGCCGGGACTCGGCCATGATTGCGCCGATCAGGAAAGCGCCGAGCACCATGCTGTATTCCAGTTTGACCACCAGCAGGCAGAACCCGAAGCACAGCCCGAGTACCGTAACCAGGAGCATTTCGTCGCTTTCGAAGCGCGCAACGTAGGCCAGCAACCGCGGCACCAGCAGGATCCCGATTACCAGCGCAACGATCATGAACAGCGACAGTTTGCCGACCGTGGAGAACACTTCTCCCGAGCTGACGGTGCCGCTCACGGCAATACCGGAAAGCAGGGCAATGATGCCGATGCCCAGAATGTCCTCCACGATCAAAACACCGAAGATGAGCTGGGCGAAGCGCTCGTTCTTCATCTTCAGGTCGTTGAGCGCCTTGACGATGATGGTGGTCGAGGAAATCGCCAGAATCGCGCCGAGGAACAGCGAGTCCATGGTTTTCCAGCCGAAGAACTGGCCGATCTCGTAGCCGATCCAGATCATCAGCGCGATTTCCAGGAAAGCGGCGATGAATGCGGTTGCGCCGACCTTGAACAGCTTCCTGAGACTGAATTCCAGCCCCAGGCAGAACATCAGAAAGATGACCCCCAGCTCGGCAAGGGTCTTGATGGTTTCCTCGTCATGAATCAGCCCCACTGGCGGCGTATGCGGGCCGATGATGAAACCGGCCACGATATAACCGAGCACGACAGGCTGCTTGAGCCGGTGGAACAAGATGGTCACTACACCAGCCACGAGCATGATGACTGCCAAGTCCTGAATAAAATTAATGGCATGCACGACGTACGGCTCCTTTGGTGGTGACGCTGTTTCTGACTGCGACGACGCCTTATGGAAATGCTCCATATGCATCGCTGAAAAGTCTGATAAACATGTGGGAAACCCCGATCCTCGGGTTTTCGCAGGTTAACACCGCGCTCTCTGTCAGAATGGCGGTGCAATATATGGAAACAGATCCAGCGAAGGTCGTGTGACGGCCCTCAGGCTGGCTGCGTCCCGATGACATCCATTCAGAGCGCCAGACCCAGGCGCCATCCAACTATCTTGACCGTGTGAGTACGCTATGGAACCCGGAAACGCCCAATTGTCGATGACCGTTTTGATGACCCCGGACATGGCCAACTTTTCTGGCAACGTGCATGGCGGAACCCTGCTCAAGTATCTGGACGAGGTCGCTTATGCCTGCGCCAGCCGTTACGCGGGTCGGTATGTCGTCACCCTGTCGGTCGACCAGGTGATTTTCCGCGAGCCGGTCCACGTAGGAGAGCTGGTGACGTTCCTGGCCTCGGTGAACTACACCGGTAACACTTCGATGGAGGTGGGAATAAAGGTCGTCACCGAGAACATCCGCGAGCGCTCGGTGCGTCATACCAACAGCTGCTTCTTCACCATGGTTGCCGTGGACGATAACCGCAAGCCGGCAAGCGTCCCACGCCTGGAACCGGAAAGTGCCGACGGCAAGCGCCGGTTCATTCAGGCGCAACAGCGTCGGCAGATCCGCCAGGAGCTGGAGAAGCGTTATCAGGAGATCAAGGAAGAGGCGCTCTGACCGGCCTGGAGCGCCAGACGTCCTAGAGCCGTACAGCTTCGAATTTCACGCGAGGGTGCGCGATCCGGTCCTGGGCGCGCACCAGCTCCAGCTCGTAGCTGCCGCACGCCTGGGTCTCCAGCAATACCTCATGAACGGCTGCCGCGGTGTATTCGAACGCCGCAACCAGATCGTCGCCCAGCAGGACCCGGCCAAGAAACAGCCCGGAAGTCAGGTCACCGACGCCCACGGGCTGGCGCGGGAATGCCAGGAGCGGCCGACGCAGGTGCCAGCTGGCGTCCGCGGTGACCAATAGCATTTCGAAACCATCGGCCGGCTTGCCTGGATAATCCAGGTGTTTGACGACGATCGCCTTGGGACCACGGCTCAACAGTGCGCGAGCCATGGCGAGACAGTCGAGCAGCGACTCCGGCTTGCGGCCCGAGAAGCTGTCCAGCTCAAGCTGGTTGGGACACAGGAAGTCAGCCACCGCCGCCGCTTCTTCGAGCAGGAAGTCACTGACTTCCGCCGGAACGATGCAGCCTTTTTCCGGATGCCCCATCACCGGGTCGCACAGGTACAGCGCGCCGGGGTTGGCGGCCTTGATTCGCGCGACGCCGGTGAGAATTGCCCGCCCCTGCGCCGCGCTGCCCAGATAACCGGACAGGACGGCGTCGCAATTGCCCAGTTCGCCGATGGCGGCGATCCCGTCAATGAGCGCGGGGATCTGCTGGGGCGCAAGCACCTCGCCTGTCCAGTGCTTGTACTGCGTGTGGTTGGAGAACTGAACCGTATTGAGCGGCCAGACGTTGACGCCGATACGCTGCATCGGGAACACCGCTGCACTGTTGCCTGCATGGCCGAATACCACATGGGACTGGATGGCGAGCAAGTGAGGGGTACGTTTCATTGGCGGGTCCTGAACACGATGCAAATGCAATAATAAGAAATATAAAGCGCGCAGTATGGCTGGAAATCACTTCGGGCAGTTAAGCTGATGACTCCTTTGTTAGAGCACCATTGCCATGCTGACCCTGGGAAACATTTTCGTGCTGATGCTGTTCGCGAGCGCTGGAGCCTGGTTCTGGCATGCTCATGGCCTGCGCGAGCGAGCGCTGGAGCGGGTCAAGCAGCACTGCGCGAAGCTCGATCTGGAGCTGCTGGACGATAATGTCGCCTTGCGTCGCGTGACTTTCGCGCGCGATGTCCAGGGACGCAAGCGTCTGGCGCGCATCTACAATTTCGAGTTCACCGTGACGGGCGAGCAACGGCATCCGGGAACCATCACCATGTTCGGCGCGCACACCGCGCATATCGAGCTTGCGCCCTATCCGTTCGAGATCAAGACCCCGCCACCCAGCGCCAATATCATTCAGATGAATGAATGGCGTCAGTCGCATCAGAAGTGGAAACAGTGACCCTCAAAGCCGACAGGCATCGAGTCGCGCCGACAGCGCGTCGGCGTCCTGGGCTTTGGTGAAAATCAGTTCCAGCCGCGAGTCCTGACGCCAGTCGCTCGACTCCCAGATCACGTCCTCCCTGTTCACTGCATTCGCCGAGACCCAGCCGCTTGCGCCGTGCATGACCATCTTTGCCCGTTGCCAGCCCTCCTCGCCCAGCCAATGACGCAGACGCTCCAGATCGAAGCGCTGCGAAGGATGCCACCGCCATCCGATGCTCCAGCTGGTCGGTGCCGCGTGACTGGCGCAGATTGGCTTGTTCGGGTTCGTCCAGACCGTCGGCAATGGATTTCCAGTACCCGTCAGGGCCGGGTTATCCACAATCTCGTTATCCACAGGCACCGACGTCATGAAACCGGGCAGCTCAGCCACGGGCATCTGTCCATGTCGAGTCCAGATCAGGGAATGGCCCGCCAGACGTTCGGCAATTTCGCGACGTTCGGGCTTTTCGACAGATTCAGATTTGTTGAGAACCAGCAGCCCGGCATCACTGAGTGCGGCCTCCTGGCTGGCGGCAAGCGCCTCTCCCCTCGCCAATGCCGCCGCGTCCAGCACCATCACCGCAGGCTGCACGGAGAGCACGCCTTGCCACGGCGGCTGGCGAAGCTGCTCCATGAGCTGGGCGGGATGCCCAAGGCCCGAGGGTTCGATCAACAGCCGATCCGGACGCTCCTTACGCAGCAATCGGCCGAGTCCTACCTGGAATGGCACGCCGTTCACGCAACATAGACAGCCGCCAGCCACTTCGCCAAGTGCGATACCATCGGCCGCGGTCGTCAGCAGAGCCGCATCGAGCCCGACCTGACCGAACTCGTTGATCAGCACTGCCCAGCGCTCCTGCGCAGGTTTGTTCGCCAGGAGATGCTTGATCAGACTGGTCTTGCCCGCACCAAGCGGACCGCCGATCACATGAGTAGGAATATTCTGGAGCATGGCGGCACTGATCAGAGGGTAACTGTGGTCGTGGATGAATTCAAAACGAAGGATGGGCAATGACGCAAGCGAAGCCTTGGTTCACCGCTCTGGCGCTGATAGTCGGGACGACCCTGGCGGACGCCTCATGGGCGCAAGCCTGTCTTGTCCACAGCCAGGCAGAGCGGCTGGATGTCAAAGTCTGCCAGCAAAACATCAGCGTACCCGCCGAGATGTTCCGCGAGAGCTTCTGCCAGCCGCAGCTGTCGGGCCAGAAGGTCGCTACTCAATACTTCGAAAGCTGCCCATCGGGTGCGTTCGGAGTCTGCAAGAATGCGCAGGTCGCCAATATGCCCTATCGCGAAGACATCCACTATTACGGCGTGGCGAGCGATGCCCTGTATCTCAAGCCCTTTTGCGAAGGACAGAGCCAGGGCAGCTGGGTCGTGCCTCGCTAGAGATGTTCAGGCCGCTTCGTCCGTGTGCCAGGGACCGAACGGGTCGGGCATCCGCAGCCAGTCCTCTGGTCCCTGCGCCATCTCGTCGTCTGTCAGCAGGCAATCGTCCAGTTCCGCGGTGAGCTGTGCGAAGTCGATGTTTTGCCCGATGAAGACCAGTTCCTGCCGGCAGTCGCCCGCGTCGGTGGTCCATTGATCCAGGATAGACGCCACGCTTTCCCGGTCCTCAGGCCAGCTGTCACGCGGCACGAAGCGCCACCATCTTCCCGCCAGACCATGGCGCATCAGGCCGCCGGCCTGTGACCAACTGCCCGCCTCTCGGTACTTGCTCGCCAGCCAGAAGAACCCCTTGGAGCGTAAAAGCTTGCCATTCGTCCAGGGCCGGTCGATGAAGCTGAAAAAACGCTCGGGATGAAACGGACGCCTTGCCCTGTAGGCGGTGGAGCCAATTCCGTACTCTTCGGTTTCCGGGACATGCTCGCCACGCAGCTCCTTCAGCCAGCCCGGCGCCTGCTCCGCGCGCTCGAAATCGAAGCGGCCGGTTCCCAGCACCGTTGCCAGCGGAACGGCGCCCATGACCATCGGCACGATCTCGGCATGGGCGTTGAGCCTGCGCAGGATCGCCAGCAGCTCTTGCCGCTCGCTGGCGCTGATCAGATCGATCTTGCTCAACAGCAGCACATCCGCGAATTCGATCTGCTCGATCAGCAGGTCGGTGATCGAACGGTCATCCTCATCCCCAAGCGACTCCCCACGGCTGGTCAGGCTTTCCGCGGCCTGGTAGTCGAGCATGAAGTTCACACCGTCCACCACCGTGACCATGGTGTCGAGCCGGGCCAGGTCGGACAGGCTCTTTCCGGCCTCGTCCCGGAACGTGAACGTTTCGGCGACCGGCAGCGGTTCGGAAATACCGGTCGACTCGATCAACAGATAATCGAACCGGTCTTCGCGTGCCAGCCGGCTGACTTCTTCCAGCAGATCTTCGCGCAGTGTGCAGCAGATGCAGCCGTTGCTCATTTCGATCAGCTTTTCATCTGCGCGATTGAGGCTCACGTCACGCTGAACTTCGCCTGCGTCGATATTGATTTCGCTCATGTCATTTACGATCACTGCGACCCGCAGACTTTCGCGATTGCGCAGGATGTGATTGAGCAGGGTACTTTTCCCTGCTCCAAGGAAGCCGGATAGCACAGTGACGGGTAAACGATTAGGCATCAGTCTGAATCTCGGTCGAGGTAAACGAATCGCGGCAAAATAGCGTTTCGTTATAATATAACAACCGTACGGCTTTTCATCAGGCTTTATGTGACAGGCTTCGGATTTGGCATCTGAAGAAGAATCAGGTCGTGGAACATCCATGATGTTCCACTTTCAGAATGTTCCACGTGGAACGCTCAAATTTAACTACGAGGTGCGACCGAGCCGCACTGCGCACCCAGCCAGACTGCCCTAGTGTCCATACTTCCGTTCTGCTGCCGGCCAGTCGCGTTGAAGGTACCGACGACTTTGGTCGTGAATTCCTTGTCGCTCAGGAATTGGGCCTGACCGGTACCCTGCGCCTTTGGACAACTGAACTGGAAATTCCAGGTCTTCCCATTACGCGCCGTGATCTTTTGCGAGCATCCCGACTTGGGATCGGTCAGCGGAATGTCATTGGACTGCACCTGCGCCGGGGTCAGACAGATTTGCACGCCGTTCCCGCCCAGAGTAACGCCCTGCTTCTGGAGCATCTGCTCCATCATGGCACGCTGTTCAGGTGGCAGGTTTTTCAACTGGCCCATCATGAATTGCATATCGGGCATCTGCTGCCCATCGACCTGCATATTGCTCGAAGTGACTTCCCATAGGCCCGGCTGGAGCATCTGGGCATGAGCCGCCGGTGCCAGCAAACAAAACATCCACGCCAAGGTGCGCTTGTTCATAAAAGAATTCCTGAGTGATGATCCTGTGAAGCCATGTCGCAGACTGTCCGTTAGACGGCGAATGACCATACCGGTTGCACTTGGGAGAAAAAAGCGACATTCATATCTTGGCATGGTCTGCTGAACACCAAGACAGGAGCTTGCCGCCATATGGATTATCACAGCCCGTATTTCTTTGGCTACGTTCTGGGTTTCATTCATTTGCTGGGTATCGGAGCGGCCATCCACGCGCTGCTGACGGTGCGCACAGCCCAGGGCGCAATCGCATGGGCGATGTCGCTTCTGTTTATCCCATACTTCACGCTGATCCCCTACCTGGTGTTCGGTCGCAGTTCCTTCGACGCCTATATCAGGGCCCGACGCGATGCCAACGCCGAAATGCGGACCGCCATCGCCAGTCTGAACTGGCGGCCCTGGGTCGAGCGAGCAGTCGCCGCGCGTCAGTCGGATGCCTATGCTTCCCTGCGGGCGATGCCGAAACTGGGTTACACCCCGGCGCTGGCGAACAATGAAGTGAAGCTGCTGATCAATGGTGACGCGAGTTTCGCTGCGATGTTTAGAGCGATCCGCGAGGCCCGGCAAACCGTCCTCGTCCAGTTTTTCATCATTCATGACGACGCGCTGGGCCGCCATCTTCAGGATCTGCTACTGGAAAAAGCTGCCGAAGGCGTGGCCGTTTTTGTTTTGTATGACCGGATAGGCAGCCATGCATTGCCGGGCTCCTACAGCGAAAAACTCCGCGCGGGCGGCGTTCATATCAAAGCATTCGCTACTCGGGGGGGCTGGCTGAATCGCTTTCAGATCAACTTCCGCAATCACCGCAAGATCGTAGTTGTCGACGGGGTCAAGGGTTACCTGGGTGGCCATAACGTGGGCGACGAGTACATGGGGCTCAAGCCTCCCCTGGCGCCGTGGCGAGATACGCATGTCGAAGTGATCGGCCCGGTCGTCGCCTGCCTGCAGGAGTCGTTCGCCGAAGACTGGTTCTGGGCCACTCGCGAACTGCCGCCACTCAGCCTGCCGGAGCAATTTCCCGAGAAAGGTGTGCTGTGCCAATTACTGGCGAGCGGTCCCGCCGACGCGCAGGAAACCTGCTCGCTGTTCTTCGTCGAAGCGATTCATGCGGCCGAGCAGCGCGTGTGGATAACCAGCCCTTACTTCATACCGGACGAAGCCGTGTCGGCTGCGTTAAGGCTGGCCGTGCTGCGCGGAGTCGATGTCAGGTTGTTGCTGCCCGGTCGTCCAGACCATTATGTGGTGTATGCCGCTTCCAGCCTGTTCGCATTCGATGCGGTACGTGCAGGCGTCAGGGTCTATCGGTACGAGCCAGGGTTCATGCACCAGAAGGTGGTGCTGGTGGACAACGAAATCACGGCGATCGGCAGCGCCAACCTGGACAACCGGTCCTTCCGGCTCAACTTCGAGCTGATGCTGCTGACCGTCGACCCGGAGTTTTCCGGGCAGGTCGAAGCGATGCTGATGGCGGACTTCGCCCTTGCCCGGGAGATCACCCTTCAGGAGAGCCGCGAAACGCGCCGCTTGCATCAACTGGGCATGCGCGTTGCGCGGCTGATTTCGCCGATTCTCTGAATCGCAAACCGCTAGCGATAAAGGTCCTCGCGGGTCAACGGCAGACCGGTGGAACCATCGGCAAAGGGCTTGACAGCCAGTATCTGATGAAGATTGATCCAGCCTTTCGAAAAGGCGTAAGCACAGCCTGCCAGATACAGCCGCCAGATCCGCAGCGTCTGGGTCGGGACCAGACGTGCCGCTTCATCGAGGCGTGATTCCAGCCGGCTGCTCCAGTGTTCCAGGGTGCGCGCGTAATGAAGCCGCAGACTTTCGACGTCGACGATCTCAAGACCTGCGTTGCTGATATCGGCGCTGATCATCGTCAGATGCGGCAGCTCGCCGTTAGGGAATACATACCGGTCAATGAACTCGCCGGCGCCGCGGCCGACCGGACGGCCATCGGTATAGCGAGCCGTGATTCCATGGTTCATCACCAGCCCGCCTTCCTTCACCGCACCGAAGAGTTTTTGCGTGTACATCGCCAGATTGGCATGTCCGACATGCTCGAACATACCGACGCTGACGACCTTGTCGAAACGACCGTCCTGGGGAAGATCGCGATAGTCGAGCAGTTGCAGATCGACCTGATCGGCAAGGCCCTCCTCGTCGACGCGCCGGCGCGCCAGTTCAAGCTGCTCGCGACTGAGGGTGATACCAAAGACCCTGACCCCGAAATGTCGGGCAGCGTACCGCGCCAACCCTCCCCAGCCGCATCCGACGTCCAGCAGGTAATCGCCGGATTTCAGGCGAAGCTTGCGACACAGGTGCTCGAATTTATCCAGCTGAGCCTGCTCGATCGATTCGTTTCCGGTCTTGAAGTAGGCGCACGAGTAGGCCATCTCCTGGTCCAGCCAGAGCTGGTAGAAGTCGTTGGACAGGTCATAGTGGTAGGAAATCGACGCAGCGTCGGTGTCCTTGTCATGCTGCGTGCGGCTTGGCGAAGCAGGCTCTGGCTCACTGGCCATGACGCGGGTCAGCTCGTCGCACACCCGCACCACCTCGCTGATGGGTCCTTCGAGCTCCATCCTGCCTTCGACGAAAGCACTGCCAAGCAGATTGAAACTGGGATGGGTGAAGTCAGAGACCAACTGTGGGTCCTTGACCAGAATCGTCACGCTCGGATCGGGAACGAGATCAACCTGGCGTCCGTCCCAGAGCTTGAGTCGCAGCGGCAACTTGAGGTTCCGAAGAGCCGGGGGAAGTTGCGCGATCATAGGTAACACCCCTCATCCAGAAGCTGGAAAAAAGGATAGTCCAAAAGCGGATTCCACCCGGAACCGTCAGGCTGACGGCAAGCTGGTGACAACATCAATCGACAGCGGGAATGACACGCGAACCCACGATTTCAAACCAGAGAAGCAGCCCGTATCTGGATCACCCTGCGTTGGAAGCTCATATTTTGTAACAGAGTTCGTCGGCTCGCGTCCATGAAGATTGCATCACGGCAACACGCATGAATCCGGCTGGCAGAAGATGAGCGCCACGCAGGCCTTGCGCCACGCGGGGCAGAGCATGATTGACCTGATTGGGGTCCCGTTATCGCCACCCGGCCGGGCCTTTCGCCATGAGGCTGGCTTCCTTTGCCCGCCATTTTTTTTCAGGCTTTTTTCGAACCGCATCTCGTCTTTGTTATCTGTTGTGGGTAGTTTGCGTTCGGCAAGGAGTGGTTGGCGCGCATTTTTTTGTGCAGGACGCACAGCATTACTCAGAGGCTTCACCTTATGAATCGCAGGAATCTCCTGAAAGCGTCGATGGCGTTGGCGGCTTATAGCAGCGTGCCAGCCTCGGGGCTTTTCGCTGCGCGCGCGCTTGCCGCGGCAGCCGACGGCGAAATCGAGCATTTCGACTTCGCGGCGTTGCAGGCTCATGCCAAGCAAATGGCCGGCAAAGGCTACGTCAGTACCAAACAGGTGTTGCCGCCGGTGCTGGCGGACATGACCCCGCAGCAGTTCAACGCTATCCGCTATGACCCGAACCATTCGCTCTGGAAAGAAGTTCGGGGCCAACTGGACGTGCACTTCTTCCATGTCGGCATGGGTTTCAAGACGCCCGTACGCATGTACAGCGTGGATGCCAAGACCAAGCAGGCGCGGGAGGTCCACTTCCGCCACGACCTGTTCAATTACGAGAACAGCGGCATCGACAAGAACCTGGTCAAAGGTGACCTGGGTTTTGCCGGTTTCAAACTGTTCAAGGCGCCTGAAATCGCCATTCACGACATCGTTTCATTTCTGGGTGCCAGCTATTTCCGCGCCGTCGATGGCAGCAAGCAGTACGGCCTGTCCGCGCGCGGCCTGGCAATCGACAGCTACGCCAAGCGCCAGGAAGAGTTTCCTGACTTCACCAAGTTCTGGTTCGAGACGCCGGACAAGAACGCCACCCGGTTCGTGGTGTACGCGCTGCTCGACTCGCCAAGCGCGACCGGTGCCTACCGCTTCGATATCGATTGCCAGGCCAATCAGGTGGTCATGGAAATCGATGCCCACGTGAACGCACGGACCGACATCGAACAACTGGGCCTCTCGCCGATGACCAGCATGTTCAGTTGTGGCACCCACGAACGCCACATGTGCGACACCATTCATCCGCAGATTCATGACTCCGACCGCCTGTCCATGTGGAACGGCAATGGCGAATGGATCTGCCGCCCGCTGAACAACCCGAAGAAACCACAGTTCAGCGCGTTTGCGGACAAGGACCCGAAAGGCTTCGGTCTGGTCCAGAGCGACCATGAGTTTTCCAGCTATCAAGACACCGTCGTCTGGTACAGCCGCCGTCCAAGCCTGTGGGTAGAACCGACCACGCCTTGGGGCGAAGGCGCGGTAAGCCTGCTGGAACTGCCGACGACCGGCGAGACGATGGACAACATCGTGGTGTTCTGGACACCCAAGAAGCCGGTCAAGGCTGGCGACTCGCTCAATTACGGCTACAAGCTGTTCTGGAGCGCGCTGCCGCCGGTGAGCACGCCGTTGGCGCAGATCCATGCCACGCGTTCAGGCATGGGCGGCTTCCTCGAGGGCTGGGCACCGGGCGAACATTATCCCAAGACCTGGGCTCGCCGCTTCGCGGTCGATTTCCACGGCGGCGGCCTGGACCGCCTGCCCGAAGGCGTCGGCATCGAACCGGTGGTCACGGTATCGCACGGCAAGGTTCAGGACTTCAACATCCTGGAACTGCCGGACATCAAAGGTTATCGCGTGACCTTCGACTGGATACCTACCAGCGACTCAGTGGACCCGGTGGAAATGCGTATGTTCATCCGTTCCTCGCGGGAGCGGACCTTGAGCGAAACCTGGATGTACCAGTATTTCCCGCCTGCTCCGGACAAACGCAAGTATCCATGATCGACACCGCGTAGCCCGCGTGTGAGGACGCGGTGGTCAGCGCCACCGCGTCACTTAACGCCCGCCAAGCGTGGTCTGTTTTGCGCCACGCCCGGCTGACCAATCGCCTTGCGCAATTAATTCTGTCGAATTAATTGACAGGCTCGCCATCAGCGGCTGATATATCCCCTGTCACGCCGTTGCGAGCATTCGCTCCAGACCTCTCTCCCTATCCTGGCTCCCCTGAATCGACCCCTTCCGCGCGGTCGATGGGCGGTAGCTTTGTCCGTTCGTTCCCTGACGCTATTCAGAAGGCAGACATCATGGAGTTGAATCCTGCGCACAGTGGTGGCGAGAAATCGTCGATCATGTCTTTCGACACCTCAACCGCGGCGGTATGGGTTGCCATCGGCCTGCTGCTGGTCGAAACCTTTTCCGGCGCCTTGCGTTTCTATTTCGATAAAGCCGGCGTAGGCCCACTGCTCTACTTGCCCAAGGTGGGTTGTGTGCTGCTGTTTCTTCTAGAGCTGCGCGCCTACAAGGCCGGGCGGCTGTTCTGGGTGTTCATGGTGGTATGGCTGTTGTCGGGGCTGCTGGCCATGCTTCATGGCGCCAGCCTTTCCAATCTGGCGTTCAGTCTGTTCGCGTTGAGCCCCCTGCTCTTCGGTCTGGTGTGCAGTCAGCATCTGCTGCATCGCAAGAAGGCACTGTGCTGGGCCATGGGGTTCTGTCTGGCTGCTTCCCTCATCGGTGTCGCGCTGGACAAGTACAGCTACGTGCCCTGGAAGGGCTACAGCTATCAGGTCGGTGACACCGAACTGAGCGCCAACACGGCCTGGAGCGCTGACGAGCAGGATCGGATCGCCGGCTTCGCTCGCGTGTCCAACGTGCTGTCGATCCTCATCGCGCTGTATACGATCTACCTGCTGACGTTCATACGATCGACACTGCTGCGACTCGCCCTGAGCGCCGTGGCCATGTACGGCATCGTACTGACCACCAGCAAGGCGCCAGCCGCCGCCTTCGCCTTGACCATGGGCCTGCTGTTCATTCAGCGTATGACCTGGACCTGCCGGATCCTGTGTGTAGTGGTCGTAGGTATCGGGCTGGTGCTGCCGACGCTGGGTCTGATGTACGACTTCGATATGCGGACCGTCAGCAGTGGAGGCAGCTCGCTGGCCTCGCTGTATGACCGCTTGAACAACACCTGGCCACGGCTGGTGGAGGCCATGAATACCAACGGCTGGGGACTCACGGGTGCGGGCTTCGGCATGGTCGGCAGCACCATGGCGATTTTCCCGGTTCCCGGCGGCGAGATTCTGCTCGGGGCGGACAGCAGCGCCATGTACCTCTGGGCCATGTTCGGCGTACTGGGCATTTTGCTGTACATGCTGCAAATCCCCATGCTGTTTCGTCTGAGCAATGATGCCTCACGCATGGGCCGCATGCTGCTGGCGAGCGGTTTCTGCTGGTGCCTGATCAGCTGGACCACCGATATGTTCGAAGTCGCGGTCGCCAACCTCTTCATCGGCATGGCGGCCGGCTACGCGCTGACGGGGAGTCGGGTCGAAGATCCCTCAGGCGTCCGGCCCCGACCGGTCAAGCTGAACCCCCTCTCCGCTCCAGCTGCCTACTGAGGGGCTTGCCATGAAGCTGCGCATGCGCAACGTGCTGAGCCTGATCATGACCGGCAGCCTGCTGTGCGGTTCGGCCATGGCCGCCGACTCGCCCTTCATCCTGGGTATCTCCACCCACTTGATGAATTACGAACGTTCGGCAAAGAAACCCCTGATGCTGGCTGCCGATGCCGGATTCAACGCTCTCAAGGACGACGTGTTCTGGTCAACTGCCGAGCCGCAGCGCAACCGGCTGCGCATCATGCCGCAGTGGCGCAGCTATCTGGAGACGGCCAGCACCCTGAACATGAGCCGGCTGGCGATTCTCGGTTACGGCACGCCGTACCACAAAGGCGCCAAACCGCGGACCCCGGAAGTCACCAAGGACTGGCTGCGGTACGTCGATTACGTCAGCCGCCAGCTGGGCAACCGGGTCAACTACTACGAGATCTGGAACGAGTGGGATCTCGAAGCGCCGAAAGATCGGCAGTTGAGTCTGGACTACGCGAAGCTGGTGCAGGAAACCGCACCGCTGCTGCGCAAGAACACCCAAAGCCTGGCGGGCACACCCGCGAAAATTCTGGCGGGCGCAGTGACCCCCGACGGAATGCGCTTCGGCTTTGCCGACAGCCTGATCGAAAGCGGCGCGCTGGATCTGGTGGACGGCTTGTCCGTGCATCCTTACGCGCACTGCGCGGCCAACGACGGCAATACGCCGGAAGCCTGGGTCCGCTGGATGAGCGATTACGAGCACCACATTCGTACCAAGGCTGGACGCGATGTGCCGCTGTATCTCACGGAAATGGCCTGGCCGAGCCACCAGGGGCCTTGCGGCAAGAGCGAGGTGACGCAGGCGGTCTACATGGCGCGAATCTTCTTTCTCGCCCGCACCGTGCCCAATGTCAAAGGCATGTGGTGGTACGACCTGTACAACGACGGGCCTGACCGCCATGACCAGGAGCACAACTTCGGTATGCTCCATGAAGACCTTTCACCCAAGCCGGCCTACACCATGATGCGGGCCATCGCTCCGATCGTTCGCGATTTCACCTACGAACCACAGGCGAGCGTTCTGAGCGACAACCTCTACCAGCTCCATTTCCATAAGGGATCGGAACGCGTGCTGGTGGCCTGGGCGATCGGCAAGCCCCGAGAAGAACGCATCGTCACCTCACTGGCGATGAGCGGTCCGGTGCGGCTGACCGATACCGTCAAGGCCGAACAGGGCCTGGTCGAGAGCGATCGGCAATGGCGCTGCGAGAACGATCAATGCTCGGCCTCGATGACGCTGACCAACTTTCCCAAGATCATCCGGCTGAGTCCTTAGGTCGATGCTCTTCGCAAGGCCCGCCTCATCCCGCCATACCCTGTCCTTCCCTCTCACTGGGGCACGCTCATGGATTTTCGAAAAGATATCAATGGACTGCGAGCCATCGCAGTTATCGCGGTGCTGGTCTACCACTTTCAACCGGCCTGGCTGCCCGGCGGTTTCGCCGGCGTGGACGTGTTCTTCGTGATCTCAGGGTTCCTGATCACCGGCATCATCATGCGCGGCATGCGAGCCGGGACCTTTACCCTGTCGGGTTTCTACAGATCCCGGGCAAAACGGATCATTCCGGCTCTGGCGGTGCTGTGCCTGGTTCTGCTGGTGGCGGGCTGGTTTTTCATGCTGCCGCTGGATTACAGCGCGCTGGGCACGCATGTGGCGAGCAGCCTGGGCTTCGTGTCCAACTTCGTCTACTGGAGCGAGGCGGGTTACTTCACTGCCAATGCTCATGAAAAGTGGCTGCTCCACACCTGGTCGCTGTCGGTGGAATGGCAGTTCTACCTGCTGTATCCCGTGGCGCTGCTGATTCTGGTGCGCTTTGTCTCATTGGCCAATCTACGCTGGTGGGTGTTGGGCGGCTGCCTGGCAGGCTTCGGGCTTTGTGTGTTCGCTTCTCACATGTGGCCTGAACCTTCGTTCTATCTGCTGCCGACCCGCGCCTGGGAACTGCTGCTCGGCGGCGTCGCGTGTCTGTTTCCCGTGACGTTGCGTCCCCTGGCACAGCGGCTGCTGGAAGGAGCCGGTCTGGCGCTGATCCTGGCCGGTTTTGTGCTGCTGACAGCACAGGACGTCTGGCCGGGCTATCTGGTCCTGCTTCCAGTGCTGGGCACATACGCCGTCATCGTCGCCGCGCGCCAGGACTCCGTGTTCACCGATACCCAGCTCTCGCAGGCCACGGGCACCCTGTCGTACTCGCTGTATCTGTGGCACTGGCCGGTCGTCGTGCTGATGAACTATGCCGGCTGGCTGGGTGAGACTTCCTACGTTCTGCTGGGCATCCTGACGGCGTTTGCGCTGGCGGCGGCCTCTTATCGATTGGTGGAGAAACCCACCGGCCAGATCGGCCAGCAAGGCTGGGCGTTTCGTACGGCTGGCGCCCTGATCGCTCTAGTATTCGTCGGCGGGGCCGCAGTGACCGCAAGCGGTGGCGCGGTCACAGATGTCCGGACCATCAGCGTGTCGGATAAAGCGCGATTTATTCAGGACTATGTAGAGCGCCAGCAGAATCTGTATGAGCCCTACTGGCTCAAGTGCGACGCCTTTTCCGCGATCAATGTGCGAGGCCAGTCGGGCATCGATCCGTCCTGCATCGCCAGTCGCGGCGAAGGTGGCGTATTCCTGTGGGGCGATTCCCATGCTCAAGCGTTGTCGCTGGGGCTGCGGACCTTGCTGGCGCGCGATGTTCCCTTCTATCAGGTGGCCTCGGCCAGTTGCCGCCCAAGTCTGCTACCCGAGCGTGGCCGGATGACAGCCATTCGGGAAGCCTGCACCTATTCCAACCGCACTGCGCTGAAAAGCATCGAGGCGTTGCGGCCGGACATCGTGGTCATCGCGCAGAAGGATGGCCACGACAAAACCCACTGGAGCGACATCGCCGCCCGGCTCAAGAGTTATGGCGTTAAACACATCGTACTGATAGGACCGCTGCCGCAGTGGAATCCGTCGCTGCCCAGCGTCATTGCCAACCGACACTGGGACGTGCAGGACTCCTACATCAGCGACCCGGCACTGGACCGAAGCATTCTGGCCGTGGATCAAGCCACCCGTCAGCTGGTCAACCCGGCGGACGTGCAATTCGTCTCGTTGATCGACAAGCTGTGCGAAGGCGACGCCTGTCTAGTACGGCTACAGGACAGCCAGGCATTGTTGCAGATCGACTCAGGCCACTTGAGCGCAGAAGGCTCAGTGTTCATCGTCAAGAATTATGTGCTGCCGCAGTTGATCAACTGAAAAACACGCCAGCCGCATGACGGGGACACGCCGGAACCGGCATGCCCCCGTTCGACCTACACGCGGAAATGGCTGACCATGGTCTGCAACTGACCGCCCAGGCGGGCCAGTTCGACGCTCGACGCAGCGGTTTCCTCGCTCGCCTCGGCGGTCTGCTCCGAGACATCCCGCACGCTCATGATGCTACGGCTGATTTCGTCAGCCACGGAACTCTGCTGTTCGGCAGCCGCCGCGATCTGCTGGTTCATCGCCTGGATATTGGAAACGGTCTGGGTGATGGTTTCCAGCGAAGCGCCCGCCTTGCGAGTCAGGCTCACGCTGCTGTCCGTCAGGCTGCGACTGCTGAGCATGATGTCCGATACCTGACGTGTGCCGTTCTGCAGGCCGGCCACCAGACTCTCGATCTCCTCCGTCGACTGCTGAGTGCGTTGCGCCAAGCCGCGAACTTCATCGGCCACCACCGCAAATCCACGCCCCGCCTCCCCCGCCCGCGCCGCTTCGATTGCGGCGTTGAGCGCCAGCAGGTTGGTCTGCTCGGCGACCGCCTTGATCACATCCATGACCTTGCCGATCTTGTCGCTTTCCTGTTCGAGCACTGACATGGCATCGGACGAGCGCATGACCTCCGCGGCCAGCTTCTCGATCTGCGCCACGGCCTCGCCCACCACCTGATCACCTTCACGAGCCTCCTTGTCAGCGGTGGACGCCGCGGAAGAAGCCTGCTCGGCGTTGCGCGCCACTTCGTGCACGGTGGCCGACATTTCCTGCATCGCGGTGGCGACCTGATCGGTTTCGACCTTCTGGCTGTTCACGCCCGCGCTGGTCTGCTCGGTGACCGCTGACAATTGTTCGGCCGCGCTGGCGATCTGCGTGACGCCGTCGCGAATACCGGAGATCAGATCACGCAGCGTGGCGCCCATGCGCTGGATGCCTTGCTGCAACATGCCCATCTCATCGCGGCGAGTCACGGTCATGCTGTGAGTCAGATCGCCCGCGGCAATCCGGTCGACGGCTTCCAGTGTCTCTTGCAGCGGCTGGGTAATCTGGCGGGTGATGATGATGGCCGCGAACACGCCCAGCAGCAGCGCGATCAGAGCACCGGTCAGCTGCATGGTGCGAGCCTGAGAGGTGTCGTCCTTGGCGAGCGACATTTGCAGGCCATACAGCTCCTGGCCCAGGCTGAAAATGGCGTCGCCTTCGACGACCATTTCCTGACGTGCCACGTTGATATCGGCATCGGCCGCCTTGAACGCTTCTACCGAACCACGGTACTCGCGCAGTGCGGTTTCCAGCTGCGCAACCTTGTCGGCATCGGCGCCACTGAAAACGGGCTTGAGGCGGTCGACTCCATTGATCGAGGTTTCCAGCTGCTTGAAAGCCAGCTGTTCAGTGCGGGCAGTGGGGTTGCCCGTGTAGCCGCGAACTTCATAGCGAACCAGTTGAACATCCATTTTGGCGCTGGCCATCAGTTGCAACTGGTCAGAACGGGCGGGGTCGTAGGGGTCGCGGTTGGTCACAGTGTCGCTGAGCGAAGCGATCAGGCCGAACGCCTTGCCGGCATTCACGCCCATTTCCGCGCGGACCTTGGCGCTGGTCTGGTAGGCGGAGCGCATCTTGTTGAGGGAAACCTGGTATTGCCCGGTAACTTCGGCCAGTTGGTTCAAGGGCTTGAGATTGACCGGGTTGGTCAGTGTCTTGAGGAGTTGCTGCTGGTAAGCCGCGAAGGCTTCGAGATGGGTCTGAACGTTCTGGGCGGCGGTTTCGTCGCCGTTGCTGAGCATGTACTGCATGCGAGCCATGCGCAGTACAGTCAGCTTGTTGCTCAATTCGGTGATGTCGCTGGTGCGTTCGGTTCGAGTGATCAGTTTGTCGAGGCTAAGCCAACTGACAAGCGCCAGGAGCGCCGTGAAAACCAGAACCGCGCCGAATCCCAGCGCCAGCTTCATCTTCACGCTGACATTCGCAAATCTGCTGTGCATACAATCTCCTTGATGTGCGTTGGTGCGCACGAAAACGCTGAGGAAATTGTTGTTATTGCCAGCAGACCTGCGCGCTAGAGCTATCGGCAGGAAAACCCGAAAACTTGACCAAAAAATCCAAATCAGTTCTCAAGATCCGGTCGGCGGGGGCTGCAGAGGATGTACGGGCGGCGCTGAAGGACATATCTGATGCAAGAAGCGCCGCGATAAGACGGCGCTTCCGTACCTGGCCATCAGGCCATCGTCCACTCGACGTTCGACAGCCCCAGCTTTTCGGCCTGGGGTTTGCTCAGCTTCGGAACCTTGTCCGAGCGATATTTGGGAATAGCGCCAAAACCGGCATCGACCGTTGCCCAGTGCCAGGCTTCCTGGTTGTCCATGGCGCCTGCCCGGATGTAAAAGGTCTTGTAGTTGCCGTGAAGCAAATAGTCGATCCGGTAGTGTTTCTCATCAGGCATGACTTGATCCTCCTTATACACACGCAAAACAGATCGTAATGCGTCGAGAAGATTCCAACCTTTTTTCAACTTTCAAACAGCAATATCAAATAGCCAGCTATTTAAGGTTCTTTCTCCCTGGTATACGCATCCTTTAGTTCATAGGTTTTTTCAATGAAAGTCGGGGCAAGCCCGTTTCGCTTGATATCCCGTTTTCAGCTCGCAAGCCCGCAAAGGGCGTATCTAGACGCTCCAGTAGCGACGAAAAATAAAATCTATGGAACCAGACTTTTCCTACCGTTTGTCCTGTTTTGCTGCGTTTTTTCGCAACATCGCCGGCTGGCTCATTTCTTAACCTGTGACCGCGTTGAATTAAGCTCATGCAAATGAGTAAACGCTTCCGAAGAAATAAGCCTGAGGAAACGACAATGTTTATTCATAACAAGCGTCTGCAGTACACCGTCCGTGTCGCCGAGCCCAACCCGGGCCTGGCCAACCTGCTCCTCGAACAATTTGGCGGAGCACAGGGCGAACTCGCCGCTGCCGCTCGCTACTTCACCCAGGGTCTGAGCGAAGATGATCCAGGTCGTAAGGACCTGCTGATGGACATCGCTACCGAAGAGCTGAGCCACCTGGAAATTGTAGGTTCCATCATCGTGATGCTCAACAAAGGCGCCAAAGGTCAGCTGGCCGAGGGCGTTCAGGAAGAAGGTGAGCTGTATCGCGCGATCAACGGCGACGGTAACGACTCGCACATCACCAGCCTTCTCTATGGCGCAGGCGCGCCGTTGATCAATTCGGCTGGCGTGCCATGGACCGCTGCCTATGTCGACACCATCGGTGAGCCTACCGCAGACTTCCGCTCCAACATTGCCGCCGAAGCACGCGCCAAGATCGTGTACGAACGTTTGATGAACGTCACCACTGACCCAGGCGTGAAAGATGCGCTGGGCTTCCTGATGACGCGTGAGATCGCTCACCAGATGTCGTTCGAGAAAGCACTGCATTCCATTCAGCCGAACTTCCCGCAAGGCAAGCTGCCCGGCATGCCGGAGTTCACCAACAAGTACTTCAGCATGTCCGGCGAGCCGAATGTCCGTGGCCCGTGGAACCAGGGTCCGGAGTGGGAATACGTGGAAACGCCAGAACCTGCTGTCGACGGCGGTGATGGGTCGGCTTCAGTGACCCTGAACGCCCAGGACGCCGAAGTCCTGGAAGCCATGAAACTGCGCACCATGTCCGATCCGACTGCCAAACCTGTAACCGGCGCCGATCTGGGCTCCGGCCTGGTCCAGGGCAAGGACAAGTAACTTGAGTCCTTGATGCAATGACCTTCGTGAACATGGATGGAGACTGCATCATGAAAAAGTTACGTTCCGCAGTTGCTGTACCCCCTGGCCGCGCCTCGCGCGCGGACAGGCGGGACCAGGCATTCCTGTCAGGCCTGCAGGCCTTCGAGATCGATGCACTGAACGCCTGCAGAGGTTTTCAGGTTTCGATGGCGGTGAATGTCTTTGGTGTAGGAACCCTGCTGGAGAACGAGTTGCCCAGACCATAAACGTCAGCCCTCGATCCAGGCACCGCCCGATGAACAGCGTTACTCAGGTTCATCGGGCCTCAAATGGCCCATTCTTGAATGGGCCATTTTTATTAGGCATCAAGAATCACTGCAACTTGCCATTCTGAGCTCGCAAGTGCCTTGTTGAACCATTCAGGACAACTATTCAAAAGAGTTGCCTCTTCGGTATTTGCCAGCCATTTGGATTGAATGGATGCATCAGAACTTCGCACTGCGCACCAGTACGTCCACTGATCCCGGCACTACTTGAAGCGTCGGATCTAATCTGGCTGAATGCTGACTCACCCCAACTAATCCAGTATGTCCAAAACAGCTCCGGGCTAACTGGAATACTTCA
Source organism: Pseudomonas sp. JDS28PS106 (assembly GCF_036706555.1). Taxonomy (NCBI): domain Bacteria; kingdom Pseudomonadati; phylum Pseudomonadota; class Gammaproteobacteria; order Pseudomonadales; family Pseudomonadaceae; genus Pseudomonas; species Pseudomonas sp. JDS28PS106. Next base: position 79,136 of record NZ_JBAJGT010000017.1, read on the forward strand.
TCAGGACCCGTGATTGCTCTCGACTACAGAGATTCGTCAGATCATTGAATCAGGGTTCGCGCCGCTTGCATGCAGATGCGAACTGACCAGCAACGATGCACTTACAGTCAAAATCCACGAAGTGGATACAGGAAGGGTTGAGCTATTCGTAACGGGGATTGCCCTGGCCGATCTACAGACGAGCCGTCAGGTTATGAGAATGATCGCGGAATTACGCACGGAGCTGGCGCTTGCCCGACTTGCCAATGAGCAGCGCGTTCAAGCAGGCCAGAGTTGAAACCTGAACGGGGCGGCCCGGATTTTTCCAGCCACCCCGAACGGATATAACCAGCAGAGATCAGTTCTTGGCTGCTTCGCCGCCATGAGCTGCGGCCAGCTTCTTGGCGTGCTCCAGGTGTTCTTTCAGCTTTGGCAGCGTATCGGTTGCGAACTTCTTGAGGTCGGCGTCTTTGCCATCCTTGATTTCTTCTTCAAACAACTCGATGGTCTGCTCGTGAGCAACAACCTGGTTGTTGGCGTAAGCCTGATCGAAGGACTTGGCACCACGCAGTTCCAGGATCATTGCCTTGGCCTTGTCCAGCAGCATGGCATCGTCAGAAATCTCGAGTTTCTTGGTCTGGGCAAGAGTCTTGAGCTTCTGGTTGGCTTCGGTGTGATCTTTGATCATCTGCTGAGCGAAGGTCTTGACGTCCGCGGAAGTACCTTTTTCCTGCGCCAGCTTGCCTGCTTCGATTTCGGCAACCCCCTTGGCGGAAGCGTCTTCGACGAAATCTTCCGAATCAGCCATCGCCGCCTGGCAGCCTAGCGAAAGCACAACAGCAAGAGCGCTCATACGAAATTTATTGGTCATCTTGATCATTCCTTTTCTTGGGCTGGGGTGGGCCGTCGGCCAGCGACGGCACAAAATCTGTGACTGACACGCTGAAGTGACGTTCATCTTTTTTTGCATTCATGGTGATCAGACGGCCATACGCCGGATGAGTGGAACGCCTGCGCGCCGCCTCAAGTCAATCGACAGACACCAGGCTGCGTTGCGCGGCCTCTCCAACCGATGCGAGGCGCAGGCTCTATTTATCCGGCCGCTTCGCCATGCATGACAAGGTTCGATCATGAAGACCATCGAAGAAGTTGTGGGCTATCTACAGGATCAGGAATTGCTGCTGGCCACCGCCGAATCCTGTACGGCCGGTGAAATCGTCACGTTGCTGGCAACGGTGCCGGGCAGCGGCTCGTTCATCGAATGCGGCTACGTGGTGTATTCACCCGAAGCCAAACAGCGCCTGCTGGCGGTCAGCCCACAGACCATCGAGCAGTTCAATCTCACCAGCGTCGAGGTCGCCCGGGAAATGGTGCTCGGCGCCTTGCACGACAGTCCGGCAACCGTGGCTGTCGCCACGACAGGTCTCTGCGGACCGGACGACATGGACGGCATTCCCGCCGGCACCGTCTGTTTTGCCTGGGGTTTCATTCGTGATGAAAAACCGGTCGTATTCACCCGCAAACACCGTTTTTCAGGAAGCAGAGAAGAGGTTCAGCATCAGGCGGCCATGCATGCGCTGACCCATATCGCGCATTTTCATAAACGTGTATTGAACGGCGAGCATCCTTGAACGAAATGATGAGTTGCCGCCCATCGGTCAAGGAACGGATCCGGTGAATTTTCCGACATCAGCGGCACTCAGTTGAAAGAGAACAACAGACGGGCATCGCGTGTTCTTTTCTTGCGCGATCTTCAAACTGCCAAGGAATGATTTCTATGACGTCTCTTCAGCTGATGACAAGCCGTGTTGTCGTCAACCCAGCCGTGGTCGAGGACACCAGTGCGAAAGCGCTCTATCAGGCATGGATGAGCGAAACCGTGTCGGAAGACAAGTCTGAAACCGCTGCATTTCTCAACCACTGCCTGAGCCTGGCGGACAGAGAGCCTTGTGACCTTCCGGCCAACGCTCAGGAACTCGAACAGTGGATGGAACGAGGCGTTACCGAGGTCGCCGAGCAATATGCGCTCTACCTTGAACAGCGTCGTACCGGCCAGCCCCGTCGTTTCTTTCGTAACAAAGCCCATGCGTTGTACTTCATCCAGCAAGTTGCGCCGACCAAGCTGGTCGACGGTGCCTGGCTATACGGCCTGCTGCCGCATTGGGGCGATTACCGTTTTCATGGGCTGATCCGCACCTACCTCGAAGAGCTGGGAGATGGTGAGCAGGCGCTCAATCATGTGTCCTTGTACCGCAAACTGATCGCGGATCTCGACTGCGACACAACTGCTCCCCTGCCCGATGAACTCTATACCCAGGGCGCCATTCAGCTCGCGCTTGGCCACCTGGGCGAGCAATACCTGCCCGAAGTGATCGGCTACAACCTGGGCTACGAACAACTGCCGCTGCATCTGCTCATCACGTCGTTCGAGCTGAACGAACTGGGCATCGACCCGTATTACTTCACGCTGCATGTGACCATCGACAACGCAAGCACCGGCCATGCCCGCAAGGCGGCGCAGAGCGTGATGGGACTGCTGCCGGTCGGCGAGGAACGCGAGGAGTTTTATCGCCGTGTCATCCGTGGCTACAAGCTCAACGAGCTGGGTGTCGGGTCCTCCGCCGTCATCAAATCGTTCGACATGGAGCAGGAGATGATCTCCATGCTCGAACGCAAGCGCACCTTCGGCCAGCACATGCATTCGGACTACTGCCGTCTGGACGGCAAGACTGTCAACGAATGGCTCGCCAAACCCGACCAGATCGCTGAGTTCCTTGCCGTGCTGGAAAACCGTGGCTGGATCAAACGTAACCAGGACCCGCAGGAAAGCCGGTTCTGGCAGTTGATCGAAGGCGCTGGCGCACCGATGTTCGGCGTCTTCAACGGGTATGAGAAACAGCTCGTACACGACTGGATCGCCGGAGAGTCGATTTCCGACGGCAGTGCGCCGATGCCGACCGGCAAGCGCTTGCCTGAAGCCTTCCGCTCTCGTTTCCGTACGACCTCCGGCACCAACCAGATGCCCTCGGTGCCGGTCGAAGAAATCGATCCGGATGTTCACGAGCTGGACGAGAAGCTACGCTGCGCCGCGCCTGGCGAAAAAATGCTGATGCTGATTCAGAGCATGTCGCCGGCGCGGCATTCCAGCCAGGCGGGCTTGCACGCTACTCGCCTGTTCGTCGACGCGATGTGCGAGCGAATGGTGGGTGCAACCGCATGAGCGCATCCCGACAGCTGTGCCCGGAAGTGCTCTCCAACGCCAACCTGCCGGACCCGGCGGCATTGATCGAACTGGCGGACCGCCTGAACAGTGAACACTACTATTTCATCACCCCGACGCCCGTGACCCACCAGAGAGTCAATCAGCGCCCCGGCAGTCAGACTGCCAAATCACTGCGTGACGTATTCGGCTGGAGCCGGATCATGCCCGCTGATTTACTGCCCGCCAGCGAGTCCGAAGCACTGCTGGAGGCCGGCATTCTCGAAAGCCATCTTGATGGCTTCAAAAGTCGGGTTCGGTGGTCGAGCCTGGATGGGTTACTACTGACTCACTCGGCCTTCCCTACCACCGATGAAGATTCTGTCTTCTTCGGGCCTGACACCTACCGCTTTGCCCATTCGATCAATCTCCATCTGCAGACCACGACCCATCCGATATTGCGGGCTGTGGATATCGGCTGCGGAAGCGGCGCAGGCGCCCTGTTGGTTGCACGCGCCCGGCCCGAGGCGGAAGTCTTCGCTGTGGATATTAATCCCAAGGCCTTGCACTTTGCCCAAGTGAACAGTCGCGTAGCGGGTGTGGATAACCTGGAATGTCGCTACAGCAACATTCTCGGCGGTGTGGAAGGCGCTTTCGATCTGATCGTCGCCAACCCTCCGTACATGAAGGATTCGCGTCGTCGAGCCTATCGCCATGGCGGCGATGCATTGGGCGCCGATCTCTCGGTCAAGATCGTGCGTGAATCGATGCACCGGCTGGCCCCCGGCGGATCGGTGGTGCTCTACACCGGTGTCGCCATGGTGGGAGAACACGACCCGTTCTTCGATGCCGTGGAAGAGGATATCGAGCAGCGGGGCTTTAGCTGGACGTACCGGGAACTTGATCCTGATGTGTTCGGCGAAGAGCTCGCAGAGCCGGGGTATGAAGAAGTTGACCGCATTGCAGCGGTCGAGCTGATCGTGACTCGGCAGGCGGAGGCGTGACGGATTTGGCTGGTAAGTTTTCTTGACCGAAAACTTGCCAGCCATTCCCCTTCATTCAAATTCCAGCTTGAATTTAGAGAATTAAAGCTGTCGCAGAAGGCCCTCGTTTTTCGCGGCTTCCAGCTCGTTTGCGAAATCTCGCAAAACTGTCGCAACCTCTCAAAGAGCCGGTCACGCCGAACGCTCTAGAGAATTAAAATTGTCGCCGCCATGAGCGGCGCGGCCTCCCACCCTATCAAGAGTGTCACTCGGGGTAAGGGGAATCCCGGACTGACGGCTGACCTTCCTTGCCCTGTGAATGACCAGACGCGGTTCTATTCAACACTCCGAGGCCAAGCATCCGGCGATGGCACAAAGCCTTGCACCCAACGCTTGAACGCATTGTACTGGTGACACATACAGTTTCGTGTACGCGTTTCATCTTCTCTTGGCTCAAACCAGATTGGAGCAATGATGCCAACAACCGATTTCATGGACTTCAAGACCTTAGCGGACCGTCCAGGTAAATTTTAACACTGCCCTCGATCTATTGCTTAAGATAGAAAATTCCAGCCACGGGAAGTGGCCGTATAAGCTCTCTCTAAGTGAAGCAAGCTGCCGGCATGAAAAGCTTGGTAAGCAATGTGGTAAACCTGACCAGGAAGGTTACATCGTTGGTTGTAGGGATGATTCAGTGGTTATGATCGTTGATTGCTGTTCCCACAAGTATTTAACCTGACTGCATGTCGATGCATGATAATACCTCTTCACTTAACACATATTACACTAGGCAAAAAATGAACATTAACTCGATCTGGTCATCCAAACTTACCAAATACGTGATAGAAAACTCCGATTCACAAATACACACAGGACGTTTCAATCTACTCATAGGCCCCAATAACAGCGGCAAAAGCCGGCTGTTACGCACACTATTTACAAGCAACCAATCAGAAATGCAGATTGCCTTTGGTACTGATCTTGAAGAGGCGCTCCAAGGGGCTAGCGCGATCAAAAGCTTTATGATAGCCAGACCTAGAATTAGCAATTTTAATTCTGAAGCATTTATAAAATTGTCACAGGGCATGAGTTATGCTATTTCAGAAATCAAACTTCTTTCAGATTCTTTTTTAAAGGTACTTGCAGAGGCAAGAAGGCATACGTACTCATTATCGGGTGGAGGAGATGACGTTGCGGCCTTTCAAAGTTTCCAACAGATGTTTTCCATTCCTGGAAGCCACGAAACAGACGCCGACACAATTGCTGAAATACTCTCCAACCTGAATCAATCCCTTTCACTTAAGCATCATTACGTTCCAATCTTGAGAGGAATGCGCCCTTTAGACCCAGAGAATGACGCATTTCGAAATCGCACCATCAAAGATTATTTCCCTGATGCGAAAACCTCAGGCGCGCCTAATATTATAACTGGATTTGATCTCTATCAGTTATTAGTACGGTTCTTATTGGGCCATCCTGGAGACCGGGAACGAATCAGAGCGTATGAAAAAATTCTAGGTCACGAATTTTTTGGAGGCGCGGAGATCACTCTTATTCCCGAATACGGCAAGGATACTGTATCAGTCAAAATTGGGGATGACGACCAATTTCCAATATATGATCTAGGTGACGGGCTGCAACAGGTCATTATAATTACCTCCTCCGCATTTCTTGAGCGAGAAAATTCGATTTTCTTCATCGAAGAGCCTGAAGCGTGCCTACACCCAGGCCTCTTGAGAAAGCTCGCGCTTTTCTTGTTGAACCATACGAACCATTATTATTTTGCAACGACGCACTCCAACCATCTGCTTGATCTGGCAGAAATAGACACACGTGTGGTCATACAAAAGGTCACAAAAATAGGAAACAGATCAAAGGCGACATATCGTGTGCAGGAGAGCACTAGGGATAGAGAACTGTTGGCAGAGCTCGGTATCACGGCGTCATCAGTGTATCTAGCCAACTCGACTATCTGGGTAGAAGGTATCACCGATAGGTTGTACCTTGCGGTGTTTCTGAAAAAATACATCGAAACACGCAGTGACCTTAGAAGAAAATCTGAGCTTGAAGGACTGCTGGAGAACTTTCACTACGCCTTTGTGGAATATCAGGGCGGCACCTTGGGGCACTGGTCATTCGATGAAGATGATGATTTGGGGTATCTAAGCGCTTCCAACATCTGTTCCTCCGCTTTCGTAATCGCGGATGGGGACATCGCGGGAAAAGGTGATCGTGCCACCATTCTCGAAGCTCAGCTTGGCATGCGCCTACACATCCTAAAGTGCAAAGAAATTGAAAATCTTCTGCCGCGTAACGTAATACTCGATGCGGCGAAGGCCATTTACTCGCGCAAGCATAAGGGCACAGTTTCCGGGTTATCAGCCGATAATCTCGACAAGCTTACCGATAAGATAGAAGACTCCGCGAATGGCATAGGTTACCTCCTGGACAAAGCCCTTGGTCTCAAAGGAAGAGGCAAGCAGGAGCGTCGCGTGTTTGCCGACCAGAGCGGCACCATCAACGACAAGGTCAAATTCTGTCTAGAAGCCATTGAAGTCATGAACCGATCACCGTGGGATCTTACGCCGCCATTGACGGACTTATGCAACAAGGTTTTCGACCATATTCTCGCCGTGAATCATCAATAAGGTGATTCACTAAAAAGCTCATCGCACTCGGAGACTCTTCATAGGCATCGACTCCTTCGAGTGTCAACCCACGCTGCGTGGCAAGACCTCGATGATGCGATCGCTCAAGCGTAGAGATCTGGAGAGCCTTTACACCGCTGCGGGTGAACCTGAGATTTGGGCGGGTCACCCTGCCAAGGACAGATGCCAGCGAGAGACATTTGAACCCTATTTGCCTCTCTCTTGGCCTTTGAAACTGCGCTCATTGTCATAGACTGTTATCGCCATCGCAGGATTGACCTAGTTACCGAAATTTCACTAACCCAGGCTCCTGCCTTGTGAACCATTACCGGTGTTATGGCTAGCATCAAGCCCTCGGCCACGATGGAAAAGCAGCAAACAGGGAGCCTGTCCTCGCCAAAGGCTGATTTCAGGATTTGCTCGGGGCGATCATGGACTGTCGAGCCCTTAGCCTGGCAGATCCCTCTGACCACTACAAAGCACGGCTGACACAGTTGCTGACAATGACGAGGTAAAAGTGGAGTAGGCGGTAGGCTTGCATTAATTTGAAATACGTTAAAGAGTGCAGGTGTACGCCGTTCGGTCGGTTTCAAGGAAGGAATAGATATCTTGTCGCAAATCGTTCCCACGATGTCAGCTCAAGCCTTTGCCACCGCGTTGGCACTTAGGCCTAACCTGGTGGCCTGGTTTCTAGGCGCCGGAGCCTCAGCAGCTTCAGGAATACCAACGGGTTATTCCATGATCCGCGATTTCAAAGCGCAGATCTTTTGTCGCGAGAACAATCTCTCCAAAAGAGAAATTGATAACGGTGACCAAGTCTGGATTGACCGAATTGATGATTTCTTTCGGCGGACCTCGCTCCTTCCTCCCGATGGTGATCCAACGGAGTATGCCGCTGCATTTGAGGCCGTTTACCCTCAACCAAGACATCGACGGCAATACATCGACGATGCGATTTCCAAAGGTACCCCCTGTTTTGGACACAAGGTACTCGGAAGCTTGATCGCAGCAGGAAAAGCAGACTGTATCTTCACCACGAATTTTGATCCACTGATTGAGGAGTCTGCCCAAGCCGCAAACGCTTTGCTACCGGCCTCATTCCAAAACCGGCCGACAGTCGCTGCCATCGACTCAGCCGAGCGCGCCATGCGGTGCTTGACTGAATCGGACTGGCCATTAGTGGCGAAGCTGCACGGCGACTACCAGTCCGTTTCCATCAAAAATACTGGCCCAGAACTAGAGGTCCAAGATCAACACATGAGACATGTACTGGTCGAGGCAAGTAAAAGATTCGGGATGGTATTCATCGGCTACAGCGGGCGGGACGCGTCGGTGATGGAAGCCTTGGGCTCGGTTTTGAGGGAGACGGCGCCTTTCCCAAATGGGCTGTACTGGATAACAAGCTCAAGCTCTCGACTGTTGCCGGCCGTCTCTGAGTTTCTGGAAAATGCTCATCACGCGGGCGTCGATGTCTCAGTGGTCGAGTGCAAAACATTTGATGAATTGGCGGGGGATGTGATGAAACACATCGATCTGCCACAACCGCTCATGGATCACATCATGAGGGGCCGCCCCGTACCCCGGCTCGTTCCTGTCAATCCGCCGGATAACGAAGCCAGACGCTTCCCCATCCTTCGCTATTCTGCTCTTTTGGTGGAGTCGCTCCCCTCCACTGCGCGACGCATTACCCTGAAAAACGCGGCAACATCCCCTCAAATTAGAGAACTACTCAAAGAGCATAAATGCCGTGCGATCGTCGCAGCTCAAGGGCGGGAACTCGCGGTTTTTGGCCGCGATGCAGAACTGTTGAAGGCCCTAGCTCCACTGGGAGCGCAGCTCGCTGGCAATATGGAGCTCGATGCCACGAAAGACAGTTGGGCGCATGGTCTTCTGTACGATGCGCTGGTGAACGCGTTGTCGCGATACCGCCCACTTATCCCAAGATTCAAGAGATCTGGACATTCGTTAATTGTGGCAGCGCCTAAAGAAGGCGAAAGCCCGGACCGTACTGTGCAACGCACCGAGCAGCTTGCTCAGCTTCGAAAAGCTTACGAAGGCCCTTTAACAGGCAACGTACCCAAGCTGGGCTTCCCCTTTCATGAAGGTGTGCACCTGAAGCTGGAAAAAATCGAAACTCGCTGGTGGTGTGGCTTCGAACCATACACATTTGTGAACGTCCCGCGAAAAGGACAGCCTAGCCAGAGCGCAACGGAGGATTATCACGCAGAGGTCCGAGGGGGCGACCCTGTCGGAGACTGGCGACGGGAAAGATGGGCCCTTCGGTACAACAAACAATGGGCAGGAATCATCGACGCTTGGGCTTCACTTCTGACAGCCACTAAATCTGGAGAGCTGCCTGCTTTTGGCCTTGATGCCGGTAGTGGAGTAGATGCAATCTTCACAATATCCAAATTCACGGGCTGGAGCCGACCAGGCCATCACGACGCTTATTTCGATAGGACCAAATGATGCCGAGCTCTCCGCAAGCCTCAAGACTCCCGCCGTTCACGCTGCTAAGCGAACCGCTTCTAACTTTTTCACCCTCTGATCCTCAGCAGGTAGACGAGCATCCTCTGCGCGGGCTGCTGAACTACGGTCCATTTTCCAAAGGATCTTTTGGGGGCTACACCGCACAAGTTCGAATCGCGACGATAGGTCCTGAGGGGGCATTCAAGCAGCGTGGTGACCTGATGGCATCGTTACGCAACCCCCATCGTCCAACGGAGAGAACTGAATACGTACCGGCCTATCCAGGCTTTGAGGAGCTATTCCATGTTGCGCTGGTTTCAGCTCCCGCCAGTGCCCACATCAAATGGCCAGACTCACTCAGCCAGATGCCGGGATCTGGTGATCTTCAAGTCCGCCTTTTCCAAGCACTGGACGCAGCACTCCAGCGTCTGGCGTCGATCCGAAATGAGTTCGATGTTGCCTTGGTACACCTACCCGATTCATGGGCGCCAGCCACCCGTAATGAGCATTTCGATGCCCACGACGCACTCAAGGCTATAGGTGCTAAATACAATATTCCTACGCAGGTCCTGAACGACCGGACTTTTCATTTCGGCCATAAAGCCGCACTAGCGTGGCGTCTAGCGATAGCTCTCTACGTTAAAGCGGCAGGAACGCCGTGGAAGCTCTCGACGCTACCTGGCGTGCCTCGGGACACCGCGTACATTGGTCTCGCCTACGCGTTGCGAGGGGACCAGCGCAATGCACACTACGTCACCTGCTGTTCACAGGTCTTCGATATGGATGGCGGGGGTATGCAGTTCGTTGCCTTTGAGGCACGCGATCCGGTAAGCAACGTTGAAGAAGCACGACGCAATCCGTTTCTGAGTAGGGACGACATGCGAGCAGTTCTGGCACGAAGCCTGGAGCTTTATCAGGGACGTAATGGTGGGACACTGCCCAAAAGGTTGGTTATCCATAAAACCACGGCATTCAAGCAGGAGGAAATTGATGGGGCATTTGACGCCCTGTCGGGAGTAGAGGAAATCGAGTGCATAGAGATTGGTGCCGCCTCTTGCTGGAGAGGAGTCTGGCTGGTCGAAGACGGTCGGATTAGCAAAACACGACCCGCCAACTATCCCGTGCCACGAGGAACAGTGATTGCTCGCTCAGGTAACTCGGCTCTTGTCTGGGTCGCGGGTAATGCGCCTACGGTTTCCTCTAAGGGCGACTACTACCAAGGCAAAAAAAGTATTCCCAAGCCGCTGCTACTCACTCGACATGCCGGCAGTGGGCCACTAGAGCTCGTTGCACACGAGGCGCTGGCGCTGACAAAAATGGACTGGAACAACGACGCGCTCTATGACCCAGTGCCGGTGAGCATTCGATATTCTCAGACACTAGCTCGCACGATTGCCAGCGTCCCAGATCTTCCTGGACACGTTTATCCCTATAGGTTGTTTATGTAATCCCTACATCCCAGGCACGGTTGCAGAATCACTGCGGCAACGCGCTAGCCTGATGGCACAGATTCGTGGGGATGTCGGTAAATAAGCCCCCGGTGAACACCCTTACCGGATTCCCAGGATGAAGGGCGATCTTGTCCCTCTATAGTTCAGCGGACGCGATCACCCTTATAGCTAGGAATTCCATGCTCCAACGAATCTTACCCGAAGCCCTTCAAAGCCCAGGCGTGCAGGAGTACCTGTAAGCAGGTGCTATCGACTGCTGCTGACCACTGAGCCGCCCCCAGCCGGCGTTGCTGCCGGGACTGATCCATCTGTCTGCCCCAGACTTCTCTGTATCTAGGACGACACAAGCCCAGCACAGGCAATAGTTCGGGGGCAATCAGATTGGGTCAGCCCTCTTTAGGTCGCTGGAACGTGGAAATAAAGAATGAAGACTATAGCAACCGGCAACGACGCTACGTGCAGGATGATTTAAAACTGTCGCGGCTAACAGTGACGCGGCTTGGAGGAGTTTTTAACGCTGCTCTTGGGCTGATCGGGACTCCCAAGTCGCAAGTAGGAACATTGCCATGGAGCCAGCCAGGTTTACGGCCAGTTCGGCATGTCGGGGTGCTGCCTTCGCACCATTTTTACCCTTTCCGTGCGCATCGCTGAGGCGATTTCTCAATGAGCCCAGTCCCTCCACAACTGCAGTACAGCCTCCCAATATTTGCTTAAAAACTACCTCTTCATGCTGCGCCTTTGTCAGGTTGAGCAGCGAGGCTGTTTGCTTGTAGAGCTTGTTGAGATCAGGATTTGCTTCATGCTCGCTATCGCCCGCTTCTTCCAAGATATGCTTGCAGACGGACTCAAGAAGCGTCCGAGCCATGGTGATCGCTCCCTCAGGATCCGAAGCACGGCGTTCAATCGCTTTAGTCCATGCACCACGTACATGCTCGACGTCGAAGCGGTTCATCGCCTCAGACACCACCGCATCAGACGGATGCACATCGCCGGACTCTGCGTAATCAGCAAGTGCTCTGAACTCATTCCATATGAAGCTTCTACGTTCCGCGTACGACCCAAGTTTTGGCTTTATGAAGCCCCAGAACTGATCTAGGTTCCGGTGCCGTTTCACCCAAGCAGGAACAAGCGAAGCTGCACGTGGGTCGTCCAAAATTCTCTGACGGTAAAGTGGATAATCTCGCTCGTCGTCATTGTTACCGAGTCCGGTCGCGCGGTTTACGTAGATAGCCTGTAAAGCATCAACATCGTCGATCAGAGACACTGACGTCTTACCTCCAATGTAAGCCTATATTGGGACAGCGATTCCGGAAGCGCTCCCTCGTGCGTCGTTCTGGAGCGTATTATTGGAATCGCCGTTCTCTACAGCACAAAGATATCATCTGACTAGGCGCTTGGTGGCAACGCTCATGGGCCTAGCCATTGATTTCATCCTCCTCTGGCCTGATGCTTCCAGCTTTGCATCCGCACAGGGAGTCTCCATTGCTATCATGGATCAAGCAGCTGATTGGCCAACCAGCTTGCGACTACGAAGAACGTTTTGCCCAAGCCTTGAAGCGCAGCAAAAGCTGGGGCTTGGCGCCCTCAGGTTTCAGGCGCACCGACGAGCGCTTTGTCAGCGAGCACAACCTCCAAATCTTTCAGCAAGTGGCGGCAGCGCATCTATCCCATTTCCATGCTGAAGATGTTTCTCAGCAGTGCTTTGCCGTAACCGCAATGCTGAAAGCCCCATTAGAAGAAGCTCTGGGGGTGCCGCTCACGTTCACCCTAGGTTATGTCGAGTACAACGGGCACAATGTTTTCCATAGCGATACCCGTGATCTCAAGACGATGCTGAAAAAAGGCGTACCTTCCCTAGCTCTGAATCTGCATGCGTGGCTCACGCTGCCAAGCCATGAGGTAATTGATATGACATTTGGCACGACCTACGGCGTGGTCAATGAAGTGCCGGATGTCATTGGCCGCATGTGTTTCCTGCATCCGGATGACATGACCGCCGATATGCAGTATCACCCGCAGCTGATTGGGTGGGATTACCTGGAGCGGATCGGTGCTACGCACATCTTGCTGATGCCGTCTTGAGCCTCAATCACACCGAATGAGCCTGCTGATAATTGAAAGACGCTGGCTCTAACCAAACGATGATTCACGCTCCAGCACGCATGCGCTACTGTCTTGCGATCAGATTGAGCTGACTTCGTCATAGAACCGCTGGAACACAGGGTCTGTCGCCCGCAGCGCCCTCATGTCCAATGTCAAAAGCGCTTTGGAGTAGACCTCGAGGCGCGGATAGCGTCTCACCTGCTCCTTGGTGAAGCCCAGCCATTGTTCGATTCTGGATAGATAATGATGGGAGCCCAGTTGGTAGAGGTGATGATCTTATCCAACATCGACTGGGTGCCTTTTTAAACCATCAACCTGGCCGCCGCATCGCCCTCATAACCGTAATGGTTTCTCCCTGATATCAATTTTTCGACAAGCCGCCAATCGGCGCCCTTACCTGCTCCCGAACGCCTCCCAAGAGAAGTCGAGAAAACTGCGCAGCTTGGGCGTCAGACGTCGGTCGGGGGCGTAGAGGATGTGCATGGGGGTTGCTGGCACCATGTACTGCGGAAGCAGGCTGACCAGCGTGCCGTTTTGCAGTGCATCGCTGACCAGCTCCAGCGGCTGGAGCACGATGCCCAGTCCGGCAACAGCTGCGGCCACCAAAGGGTCACCCTGATTGATCGTCAATCGGCTTGTAATCGGCACGTCAATACGGCCTTCCGGGCCTTCGAAGCTCCAATGCGAACGCCCGTCGGAATAGGCAAAGCCCAGGCATTCGTGTTGTTGGAGGTCCCACGGGCTGGCGATTGTGGGGCGCCGGGCCAGGTAAGCGGGGGCGGCGCACAGAGCCAGCGGATAAGGCCGCAACGGCAGCGCCTTCAGGCCGTAATGGGTCAGTTCGCCGATACGAAACACGGCGTCATAGCCGTCGTCGACCACATCCACCAGCTCATTGGATAAGGTCAGGTCCACCGACACCTGGGGAAATCTAACCATGTATTCCAGCAGGCGCGACGCCAGCGTGTGCATCCCGAACGTCACAGGTGCATTGATCCGCAGGCGACCGCTGGGCACGCCTCGAGTGACTGCAGCCAGATTTTCCGCCGCCTGCATGTCAGCGAGGATCAACTTGGCGCGCTGATAGAACGCCCGGCCGAAGTCGGTGAGGCTTTGGCGTCGGGTCGTCCGGTTCAGCAGCGAAACGCCAAGGTGCTGCTCCAGCAACTTCACGTGTTTGCCGACCAATTGCGGGGACAGGTTGAGGTCGTCCGCGGCCGCGCTGAACGAGCCCAATTCGACGGTTCTGACAAAAGTAGCCATGTGGCTCAGGCGATCCATTATAAACACTGCGTTTCTAGTCTTGGGCCATTCTAGGCCTTTTTCTACCGGTGACCAGCGCCTAAGGTGGGCATCACGCTTTGAAGCGCCAGCGTTCAATCCACCTGCGCTTCGCGGCTTTTTCCTTTTCAGCCATATGGCTGAGCAAACCATGAGGTATCCAGATGGCCCGCATTGTCAGAATCCACGAGTACGGCGACGCCAGTGTGCTCAAACTTGAAGAGCTGGAAGTCCAGGCGCCCGCTGCCGATGAAGTCCAAATCAACGTAAAGGCCATCGGCCTGAACCGCGCTGAAGTGATGTACCGCAACCACGCCTACCTGCAGGAAGCCGAGTTTCCCAGCCGGTTGGGCTACGAAGCGTCGGGCGTGGTCACAGCGGTTGGCAGTGCGGTAAGCGAGATCGAGGTTGGCGACAAGGTCGGCCTGATCCCGCCGCTCGACATTGCACGCTGGGGCACTTACGGCGAGGTGACGAATGTGCCGGCTTACCTAGTGGTGAAAAATCCCGAGAACCTATCTTTTGAGCAAGCCGCTGCCTCCTGGATGCAGTACGTCACCGCGTGGGGCGCACTGGTCGATCAGGCAAAACTGGGCAAGGGTGACTTCGTTCTGGTCACGGCCGCGTCTAGCAGCGTGGGCCTGGCCGCGTTCCAGGTCGCCAGAATGGTCGGGGCGACCGCCATCGGCATTACGCGCTCTGCTAGTAAAAAGCAAGCGTTGCTGGACGCAGGTGCGGCTCACGTTATCGTCAGTGACGAGGAAGCTATTGTCGAGCAGGTGATGGCGTTGACCAACGGCCAAGGCGCACGTGTGGTATTCGACCCGGTAGGCGGGCCGGCGTTTGAGGCGCTTACCCAGAGCATGGCTCGCGGCGGCATCCTGCTGGAATATGGCGCGCTCAGCCCCGAACCTACGCCGTTTCCGCTGTTCACCGTATTGGGCAAGAGCCTCACGTTGAAGGGCTACCTGTACAACGAAATCGTCTCTGACCCACATGCCCTTGGACGTGCCAAAGCGTTCATTCTGGAAGGGCTGGAATCGGGAGCGCTGCGGCCGATCATTGCCCGCACATTCGCTCTAAGCGACATTCAGGACGCCCATCGTTTCCTGGAAGCCAACCAGCAGATCGGCAAGATCGTCGTCACGGTCTGACTGCCACTCACAGGCTGAACATTCAAATGTTCAGCCTATTTTATTACTAGCGATATGAAGAAAACAGCATCAGATCCGATGCCGCTCCAGCAGGAAATCCACAAACACCGAACCCGCGTCGGCATCGCCGCGCCGCCAACGAACACGGCGTGAATCGGCTCCCGGTCGCCGGGGTGCCAACCTTCCAGCAGCGGCACCAGATCGCCGCGCTGCAGATCTTCAATTACAGAGAACTCACCAATGCGCGCGACAGCCGCGCCTATGCGCGGTTGTGCCATCACCAGAGTGGTGGGTTTTGGGTGAGGCTCTGGGAGTGGTGGACGCTGTGAAGCAGCGGGTGTAGGAGTGACGGCTTTCGACCCAAAGCTGCCCTTCGCCATAGCTTCTCCGATGCCGGCACACCTACGCCAGTCGACTATTGACCACTGGAGTGGCATCCATCGACTGGAACGCAGAGCAGATGGGGCACACGAGTGGGAATATGATTCGCCAACATTATGGGACATGGATCAATGAGGACGGCCCCGACGTGATTGGAATGTTGCAGCTGGCGCTAGGACTTGAAGGAGATTGTAGCAGTAGGCCAAAAACGCCTCCATGAATCGACTAACCTAAGCGGGGCAGAGCTAGCTCATCGGATGAGATGAGGGAGCTCCGCCTCCAATTCGTCTTGAGTGCGATAATTGCGTAGAACCGATGAATTGCTGTAAAAAAGAGAAGGTATCAAAGGGATGCCAGACTGAACTGACCCCCAAAAGTTGGACATCCAGTTCGACCCAAGGGGACAACCATGACGAAGTACAATCCGGCGTTCAAGCTCAAGCTGGTCAAGCAGTGCTTGTCCAGCGACAGTCTCAATAGCGTGG
>NZ_JBAJGT010000018.1:0-85800 GCF_036706555.1 Pseudomonas sp. JDS28PS106
TCTTTGTTGAGGCGGTTGTAGGTTGCTGTGCTCATGTTCAAATCCTTTTCGTTGGTAGGAGAGATAAGGGCTGTTCGTTCAACATGGGCACAGATTACTGATCGCTCTGGAAGCGAAAAAGCGGCTGTAAAGGGTTTGACTGTCCATCATAGGTGGACAATGCAAATCGCCAGCAAGCTGGCTCCTACGTCGCCGCGAACCGTAGGAGCCAGCTTGCTGGCGATAGAAGTAACAGCTTCAATCAAGGCTTATCCGTCAAAGCCTTTACCAGCTCCGGCGTCACATAATGTGGGCCGTCGAAAAGATAGAGGGGATAGCCGTCGTACTCGGCGAGTTGAGGCTTGAGCTCCTCGGCGGTCGCGGAGCGGAACCCGCCGCCGTATTGCGGGCGGAAGGCTTCGGCGATGATCCTGACACGGCTGGCGCCCAGGGTATCGCGCAAGGCATCGGCATATTTGCGAGCTACCGGCGCGGTGCGGGTATAGACCCCGACACCGTCCTGAAAGAACACGCCGATATCATCCGGTAACCAGCTTTTCAGCCAGTCCGCAGTTGCCTGCGGCCCGATATTGCCGCCGTCATAGACGCTGATCCACAGCGGTCTGGGCAGCTTGGCGAGCAGGGCGGGCAGCTCCCTGGCCCGGCTCCAGCTGGGGTCGACTTCAGCGGGGAAGTACCAGCCTGTCACGTTCAGCGGCGTCTTGACCTTGGCGATGCGTTCAGACAACGCCGCCAGTTCTTCGATGTTGTCCCGGGAGCGGTTTTCGCTGAAAAAACCGGCCAGGCCCAGGATCACGTCCTGCGCCCAGGGCTCCTTGGCGATGCGCGACCAGTCGGGCAGCACGGGCACTTGCGGCAAACCGGAACCCGGCACGAAGGACAGCCCGTCCACCACTGTCCATTGCACCAGCAGTTCGCGTGCGCCCAGTTTTTCCCAGTCTCCCTTGATGCCGACCGTCAGGTTATCCGGCTGCCAGACCATTCCGACGATGCCCGGCTTGAGTGGTTTCGATGCAGTGACATACAACATGGCAGTGCCCATCCCCAAAGTCGCTGCAAGCAGCAGAACCCTGACGGTAGCACGCCCCCATTTTTTGCCGGGCAGGCTCAACGCAGCGCCTCGGCGACACGCTTTCGCCATTGCGCGGTCGTAATCACGCCCTTGGGGTTCCAGTTGGCAGCGGCGTCAGGACCCTGATGGAACTGGCCCTCGTTGAATTGCCAGACAATGACTTGCGGTGCGTGCGCGGCGAAATCCGGCGACTCCAGGTATTGCAGCATCGTTGCCCAAGGCCCTACGTCGCCGGGGTTCCAGGTCAGGGAAACCGGACGATCCAGCGCATTGGACAGTTTCTGGGTGAAGCCCAGGTAAGGCTGCACGAAACTGTTGCCGATCACCTGGACCGGAGCGGGCGCATCGTCGATCAGCAAGTCGTGTTCCTCGACCTGATGGCGAACGGTATAGATATCCCGGCCGATCGCCTTGCGCTTGACGGCCGGCAGGAAATTGGCCGCCAGGTCGCCGAATGCGCGCTTGTCGAACCACTCGCCCAGCACCGCCCCGCCACCGGGTTCGCCTTGCAGCCGGTAGCGTTCGCCGATCAGGCCGGCCACGGCATCGGCGGTGTTTTCCGCGCTCCAGGCCGTCCAGTGGTAATCGGCGCGGTAGAACGCGGTCTGCTGGCCGGTCTCGGTGTTGCGCAGGATTGGCTTGAGATCCAGCGTCGTCAGCCCGGCCTTGTTCAGGTCGGCCTGCAAGCGGTCATAGCGCTGGGCCACGGCCGGACTCAACGGCTTGTCCGCCGGCAGGCGCCCTGTGTAGAGCGGCGCTTTCATGGGAACGACCAGCACCACCAGATTGATGTGTTTGCGCTCCAGTTGCTGGCGGACATCCTTGAGCAGCGCGACCGTGCGCGTGATGCCGGGATTGTCGACGGTGCTCAGGCTCTCCCAGGCGGGAAACAGCCAGCCATCCTGGCCGGTAATGACCGCCGAGGCGGCGTGAACCGTGCTCGACAGGCTCAGCAAGGCGCCGGCAATCAACGCGCCCAAAGGCAGAAGGCGAGTCTTCATGGCGCGCTCTGGTCAACGTGGCCGACCAGGCGTGGCGCCTGGGCCGAACCGACCAGGAACAGGCTGTAGCGATCGCCTGCCTTGAAAGGCGCAAGCTTGAACGGCAGGCTCTTGCGCTGGCCGCAACTGGCAGTCAGGGTCGCCTGCACCGGGTTGATGGTGCGCTGCGCCTGGCCGTCCAGCGGCAGGGCGTTGAACACACTGGCGCCATTGGCCAGCTGGACATCGGCCTTGGCGCAGCCGGCGGCGAGGTTGTAGATGTTCAGCTCGGCGCGCAGATCCTTGCCCCTGGATGGCGGGTCGATGACCATGCGCGGCGCGGCGCTCGGGTCCTGGCCGAGGATCAGCGTCACCCAGGCGTTTTTCGGGGCGTTCAGCTCTTTGATTTCGCGTCCATTGACCGTCAGGTGCAAAGGCCGGCGCGAGTCCACGACCTGGAACGCACTGGCCACGGTCGCGGTGGCCGACAACGTAAAATCCGTGCCCTGATTCAAGCGCACTTGCGCCGGGGTGTCGGAAGGGTTGACCACCCGCACCAGCGCCGAGCCTTCCGGCAGTTTCGAGGCGTACAGCTGAGCGATTTCAGGGGCGGCGCAAGCCATGGCCGAAGCCAGACCAAGGCTCAGTCCCAGGCAGATACGAAGGTGCATAAAGGTCCTCACCAAGAGAAAGTCATCCGCGCGAACACGCCTTTGGCGCGGTCATCGCCTGACAGCTTCACGCGATATTGCAGAGAAAAGTCCACGTAGGAGCGCGGGGCGTTGTAGGCGTCCTCGCGGAACCAGTAGCGCAGGTTATGCCCCACCCCGATTCCCGCGGCGGTGCCGGACGAATAATCGGTGCCGCCATCGGCGCGGCTGCGGCTGTCCATTTTCGAGTCGTAATCGAACGCGGCCACCACATGGGGAAAGCTCACCCAGCGCGAACCCGCCCCGCCGATGGCGTAGCTGCGCCCGCCTTGCCACTCGCTGTTGAAGTAATTGCGCGAGTCCTCCAGGTAGCGTCCTGCCTCGGCGAACAGCTGCGACGTCCACCAGCTGTCGGTGTCGACCCGCAGGTCGGTGCCGATGCTCGACCCATACCCCAGGCGCACCAGCCAGTCGCCATCGACATCGGAGGACCCCAGCGGAAAGGTACGCTCCAGCGCGGTCATGATATTGAGCGACGAGAACGGCTTGGCCCGCACCCCGACGGCGCCTTGCAGCGCATCCAGGCCGGTGTCCGAATCGTTGTTCTTGCTCCACAGCGTATCGGTGACACGCCCGTAGAGTTCGACGAACCGCGCATTGCGATAACCCAGCGGACGCCACGACAGTTCGGTGCTGTTCTGCAGGCTGTCGTTGCTGCTGTCGCCGCGTCGGCCGTTGTCCGAGCCGCCGGTGGACGGCGCGGCGCTCAGCCCGCTGCTGGAGGTGTTGCCGCGATAGCTGGTAGTGCTGATCAGCCCCCAGGTCCGCGACACATCGGCCACGGCGCGACGGGTATCGAACAGTTGCCTGTCGGACAGGTCCAGCTCGCCGGCCTTTTCGGCATCGATGACCCGTTTGAAATAGCCCACCGCCTGCTGGTCGTCATTGACCCGCATGGCGTTGTAGGCCGCGTCCTGGGTCGCGGTCGGAGTCAGGCCGGTATCGGCGTCCGCTTTAGCGAAGGCTTCATGAGCGGCTTCATCGTCGCCGGCCTGAACCGAGACATACGCCACCTGCAAGTCACTCATGGCCTGCAGCTCGCCGGCGTCACGCGCTTGCTGCAAGCGTTCGCGGGCAGTGCGGCGCTGGCCGAGGGCGGCATACAGGCTGGCTTCTTCGTAAGACGGCAGGCTGCCCAATGCCAGGGCCTGGGTGAAATCCCGGCGAGCGCCGGCGTCGTCGCCGGTCTGCTGGCGCAGGCGGCCGCGCTGGGCCAGCAATCGGGCATCGTCGCCATTGGCCTGCAAGCCTTGACTGGCAGCCTCGATAGCCTGAGGCACCTGCTTCTGTTCGGTCAGCGTGCTGACCAACAGGCTGCGATAAGCCGGGTTGCGCGGCGCGCGGCGAATGGCTTCTTCGGCCAGCGATTGCGCCGAAGCCGCATCCTTGTTCGCCAGTGCCGCGTACGCCTGGATCGCCAGATCGGTGCCGTTGTCACGCTGATTGCCCGGCCAGATATCGCAGATCAGGCCGAAGGCGCTTTCCTGGCAGTTGAGCGACGGCGCCGCAAAGCGTGCGGCGGTGTCGAGCCCTTCGCCTTGCCTGCGCAACGCGACCTGCGCCGCCGCCCGGCGCCGTGCCAGTTCGCCGCTGTCATCGGGCGGCAATGCCTGCAACTGCTCCAGCGCCTGTTGCGGATCGCCATTGGCCAGCGCCAGATCGGCGGCGAAGAAACGAATCTCGCGGACTTCCGAATCCAGCAAACCTCTGATGGCCAGCGCCTGACGCAGATCGTCGCGGGCCGCCCGGGTCTTGCCCTGGCGATTCAAGGCATAGCTGCGCAGAATCCACGGGGCGATCTCTTCATCGTCCTGGGCCAGCGCGCCGGTCGCCGCCTGTTCGGCGGCAGGATACTGTTGCGCGGCCAGCAGGGTGCTGATCAGCAGCTGTTGATTGGCGCCGATTTCCGGCGCCCAGCCTACGGCCTTGCGGGCTCGGTCTTCGGCCAGTGTCAGATTTCCCTGTTCCAGCGCACGGTAGCCTTCGATGGCCAGCGGCGCGGCCAGTTGCCGGCGAATGGCTTCGCGGCGCATCAACAGCGCGTCGTCATCGAGAAACGCCTGCAACGCTTGAGCGGTGGCCTGATCAGCCTCCTCCAGTCGTTGCTGACGCTGCAAGGACTCGATCAACAGCATCCGGTAGTCCATGCGTCCGGGCGCCTGGGCAATGGCCTTGCGCGCCTGGCGGGCCGCCAGGTCGAAATCGTCCCGATCGTAAGCCTTGAAAGCTTGCGCCGCCGCGGCGAAACCCGGGCCGGGGCGTGACGGCTGGTAGCGCTGGGGATGATCGCGGCGTTGCTTGTCGCGCTCGGCCAGGGCGATCAGCGTGCGCAATTGCGTGGCATCGCTGCGCTGGCGCAGTGCTTCCGTGGCCTTGGCGATCGCCAGGTCGTAATCCTTGCGGTCGTAGGCGGCATACGCCTGGTTGGCGAGGATGTAGGCCGGACCGCTCAACGGCAGCGGCAGCACCTCGGCCTGGCCGAGCAAAGGTGTCAGCACCAGGGCCGCGGCGAAGCTCAATGAGAAAGCGCGCTTCATTGCGGCTGGCCTCCCGCCGGTTCTAGCGAGACGCGACTGTGCTGTCGCGCCACGGCCTGTTCGATGGTTTCGCGCGGCAATACGCCGGTATCCACCAGGTAGTCGCCGATCCGGCCATGCTTTTGCGGACGGTAATGGAGCATGGCGCGGGCGAAGGTCTGGCGATCCAGCAAACCTTCCTCGATCAGCAAGTCGCCCAGCAACGGCGCGCTGGAAGACAGCGGCTGGCCGCGAACGATGCCCCGTTGGCGCAGTTGCTCGACGATCTCGTTTTCCCGGGCAATCAGCTGCACAGGTTCCATACCGAAGTGTTCGGTCAGTTGCCGGCGACCTTCATCGGGCAGCGGGCTGGCGACGGCGATTTGCGCACGGCCCTGCTGATCGGCCGCCAGCGGAATGGCACGCCAGCGCAGTGCGAATTCGTTATCCAGTACCGAGGAAGGCTGCGCTTTGCTCGCCACATCGAACACCCGTGGCAGCCCGCTTTGAAAGGCGATGGCTTCGGCCAGGGTTTCATCGTCGAGCCAGCCGTGGCTGAGCAGAATGCGTCCCAGCGGCAGCTGGCGGGTCTGCTGCTCATCCAGGGCGCTCTGCAATTCGTGGTCTTCAATGGCCCGCCACGACACCAGCACGCTGCCCAGTTTGCGCGGCGCATGGGCCACCAGGTCGGCGGACGGGAAATCATGCATGGTCTTGTCCCAGACCAGCTTGCGATTGAGCAGCTTGCCCACCAGAAACATGCGCCAGGCCCGGGCCGCGGCCATGAAGTTGACGAAGTTGCCCACCACCATGCGCGGAATCGACAGCAGGCCATGCTGCCAGCCGTACAGCACCGAGGTGAAATAGCAGCGGTGGATGATCCGCCACAGCAGCGCGAAGCCGTTGGCGATCAGCAGGTACTGGATCAGGCCGGTGGTTTCGAAAGGCGTCGGGAAGCTGGTGTCCCACAGGCCACTGGCGCGCAGCACGATCAAGGCCACCAGCTGGATCAGGATCAGATAGGCAATGATGCTGACGAATGAAGTCACCACGCTCTTGCGGTCACGAAACAGCAGGTAGCGGTTGGCCAGCGAGCCGGTCCAGCCCATCTGCTCCCAGCCTTGCAGGCCGATGCCCAGTGTCCAGCGGGCTTTCTGGCGAAAAGCGGTGCGGAAAGTATCGGGAAAGAACTCGCGCACGCACAGCGGCATGTTCAGCGTCGACTCGTAGGCGGGGCGGAACCACGACTTGCGCATCACGCGAAACTGCACCGGGAAGCGTACGAAGATCGAGGTCATGCCGTAGCGATAGAGACGCGCGCCCACGTCGTAGTCTTCGGTGAGACTGTCGGTGTTGAACGGCTGGTTCTGGTTTTCATCGACCAGCACCTGCAAGGCGCGTCGCGAGAAACAGGTGCCGACGCCCGCCGACGGCACGCTGTCGGTCATGCTTTCGCGCACCACCAGATCCTTGCCGTGCCATTCGGCGAACTCGTCCATGTAAGTGCCGGCGACCCACTCGTACCAGTTGCGCTCCAGCGACACCACCGGCAGCTGGATCATGTCCTTGCGCGGCAACAGGTAGTTGAACAGGCGCAGCTCCAGCGGGTGCAGGACGTCTTCGCTGTCGTGCAGCACCACGCCCGCGAAGCTGAGCGAGTGGGTCTGCTCATACAGGAAGATCGCCTGGATGACCCAGTTCAGGCAGTCGGCCTTGCAGGTCGGGCCGGCATGTGGCACCTCGACGCGATGCAGCTGCTTGTAGCGCCGCCGCATGCGCTCCACCTCGTCGATGGTGCGCTGGTCGTTGATGTAGGTGCCGACGAACACGACATAGTTCTGGTAGTCGAGGGTCGACACCATGTTCTCGATCATCGGCGCGATGACGTCGTATTCCAGCCAGGCCGGGACCATGATCGCCAGCGGCTGCTGGTCCCGTTCGGTCAATTGCTGCACGGTCAGCGGCCGGTAACGGCGCTCGGCGGTGAATTTGCGGTACAGGCGCCGGGCCCAGTACCACAGGTCGATGACCAGATCGTCCAGACTCGAAATCAGGATGATGGTCCCGACCACGATGGTCGCGACCTCCAGCACGCTGTAGTAGTGGGCCAGCCAGTAAGGCCAATAGAGCGAGGTCATCGAGGCGTCCCGTTACTGGCGATTGCGACGGGCGCGACGGCCGGCCAGCAGGAGCACAAGGAAGAAGATGACGCCGGCCGGAATCAGCCACAGCCACGATGGCGTGCGCCAGGCATCCAGTCCCTTGGGCTCTTCACTGTCGATCATCAGGCTGCCGGTCGGATCCTTGGCATCGAAGGTGCTGATCGCGCCTTCATTGCCCAGCAGGCTGACGTTGCCGCGCTCCAGCACCAATGGCTGTTCGAAGACCGGCGGCTGGCCGCCCAGGGTGCGGTAGACGATGCCATGCTGGCTCGCCGATTCGACCACTTGCAGCGAGGCCATGTGATTGAGGCTCTTGAGGTCCAGCAGGGCCTGATCCTTGTGGTGGATCAACAGGTGGCCGTCGGCGCTGACCTGCACCGCCTCGGTGCTGTCCTTGACCGGCAGCTCGAAAGCCAGGAATGCGCGTTCCGGCGTGACGGCGGCATTGCCATCGGCGCTGACCGCAAGCGTTGCGCGCAGGGGCGAGACGCCAGTGGCGCTGGCGATGTGGATCACCCGCGGCAGGCTGTCGGCCGGATGCTCCAGGTAACCCTGCGGCACCAGCACCTGGGTGTTCTGGGCGAAGCGCGCGGCCATGCCGGAGAAATCATTCCCCACGTCGACCTTGTCCAGGGTGATATGGCTGGTGGGCTGCACCGAAACCGGGAACGGCTGCGGAGTTTCCCGGCATTCATTGCTCACCGGCTGACGCTGGAACGACACCCGCAAGGTGTTCTGCGCCGCCAGGGCGTAGCGCGGAATGCGCGCTTCGATGCGCTCTTTCTTGCCGTTGGCATTGAGCTGCGTCGCGCCGATCAGGTAATCGTTGAAAAACACCGTCGCGACCGGCGGGGTGCTGGTTGCGCCGGGCGCGGCGGCCACGTCGATCACGGCATTGACCGGGACCCGACCGTCATAGGCGATGCTGCCCAGCGGGAACGAAGTGCTCCAGTCGCTGCGGGCCAGCACGTCGAGGTTGCCCGGCTTGCCGCCCAGGCGTGACAGGGCGATGCGGCCGTCTTCGCTCAACGGCATCGCGACTTCTTCGCCCAGGGTCAATTGACGCTCGCGGGCCAGTGCGTTCCACGCAGAGCCGAACACGCCAATGGCCTTGTCGACCGCGTCATGATTGACCATCAACAGCGGATGGGCGCCGAGCATGCCCAGGCGCACGCTGGCGCTGTTGTCGAGGGTCGCGTTGATGCGGCTGGCGCGCCACTGGCCCAAGGCTTTGGCCGCTTCAGGATCCAGACTCTGGACCTGACTTTGCAGCGCATCCAGCGAATCGTTGATCGCTTTCGCCAGTTGCGGATCATGGATGGCCAGGTCGGCGTTGAGCGCCGGTGTCTGGCCCAGGACCAGCAGAGCGCCGATTTCAGCGGCGTCCTTGAGGGTGTGCTGGCCCTGATGATCCAGGCTGGCGAAGGCCGGGATCTGCTTGAGTTCGGCCGGGATGCGCACCTCACTCAGATCGATGCGGGTCTGCGGCGTCGGGAACGGCAGAATTCGCGCCTGTTTGCCGATGCGCTGCAGCGCCACGCCCAGTCGCCAGGCCGCGTCGTAACTGGCGCTGGACAGCGCGCCGGGCGCGACCAGGATGCCCGGTTTACCCGGCAAGGCGTTCCAGGCGGCGCCCACGTTGTTCAGATAGCGTGCGTCGTAGCTGTAGCTCAGCCGGGTCTGCGGGTCGATGCGCAGCACGTTGCCGATCGCGCGCTGCTCTTCGCACAACACCCGCGGCGCAATCGACGACCAGGCCACGCCCAGGCGCAACGAGCCATTGGCGCGCGCAGCCTTGTCCACGCCCACTTCGACGTTGGCGTTGCCCTGCGGCTCGTTGAGCCCCAGCGCGCGCACCGGGTAACCGTCCAGCGACAGCAGCAAGGTATTGCGCGCCGACTCGCCGTTCAGGTAGCTGGCGTCGAAATTCAGGGTTGCGTCGGTCAACGGGACGTCGGCCGGAACCGGCAGGTACAGCTCGCGGCGCGCATCGCTGGCATCGAGGATGATCGGCCGATCGATGCCCAGATCCTTGAGCGCGACCACACGCTGCTGGGACGTATCGGCATTCAGCCGGCTGATCGCCTGGCTCAGCGGAGTCTCGATGGCGAAGGCGCAGGCGGGCACCAGGCCCAGCGCGCAGACGAAGGCGCTCAGCGCGGCCGTGTTTACGGTAACGGAAGACGTCATGTGGGGTTAATTCTCGGTCAATACAGGTATCAGGGGATCAATCGCGACGTGGTTGCCGCAGCAAGGCTGCGGAGCGCCGTTCTAATGAAATCGGGTATTGGCGGTGGCCTGGAGCGAGCCCCGGCCGGCCGGCGGATGAGCGACGAACTCGTCCACCTCGCGGCCCATCAGCGCATTGACGATGCGCTCGCAGGCCCGGCCGTCGCCATACGGATTGGCGGCTCTGGAGGTCCTGCGCCACAGGAACTCGTCGTCGAACAGGGCGCAGACGCCGTGCACGATGCCATCGGTGTCGGCGCCGACCAGGCGCACCGTCCCGGCCGCCACGGCCTCGGGGCGCTCGGTGACTTCTCGCATGACCAGCACCGGTTTGCCCAGCGACGGCGCTTCTTCCTGCACGCCGCCCGAGTCGGTGAGGATCACGTGGGCCAGTTGCATCAGGCGCACGAACGACAGGTAGTCGAGCGGCTCGATCAGATGCACGTTGGGCAGATCGCCCAGCAGGCGGGTCACCGGCTCTTTCACGTTGGGATTGAGGTGCACGGGGTAGACGATCTGCAGGTCCTCGCGCTTGGCCAGCAGGCTCAGGGCCTTGCAGATATTCAGGAAACCGTCGCCGAAGTTTTCCCGGCGATGTCCGGTGACCAGCAACACCTTGCGTCCGGGCATCAGGAAACCGAACTGGCGATCCAGCGCATGGCGCAGGCGGGGGTTATCGTCGATACGCCGGGCGGTCATCTGCAGGGCGTCGATCACGGTATTGCCGGTCACGAAGGAGGTGCCCTGCAGGCGCTCTCCCAGAACATTGCGCCGCGATCCGTCGGTGGGGACGAACAGCTGATCGGAGATCAGGTCGATGCTGCGCCGGTTCATTTCTTCAGGCCACGGCTGATAGATATCGCCCGTGCGCAACCCGGCTTCGACATGACCGACCGGAATGCGTCGATGGAACGCCGACATGGCCGCGACCATGGCCGAGGTGGTGTCGCCATGGACCAGCACGCGGTCGGGCTGCATCTGCTCCAGCACCGGATCGATGGCCGCGTACAGGGCGGCGGTCAGGGTGTTCAGGGTCTGTCCGGGCGTCATCACGTTCAGGCTGTAATCGGCCTTGAGTTCGAACAGTTCCAGCACCTGCTGCAACATGCTCTGATGCTGGCCGGTGATGCAGACGCGCGAGTCGATGCCAGGTTCGGCAGCCAGCGCCTTGACCAGCGGTGCCATCTTGATGGCTTCGGGACGCGTTCCGAAAATCGAAAGTACTTTGAGTCGAGGTCTGACTTGAGCCATTGATTACTCCCACGCATTTATTTCATGCGCCGCCGCAGCGTCCTCGAGGCAATAGACTCAAGTCACTGATGAATTGATATCGGGTCAGGCATATACAGCGGTATTGGCTGAGTGCTCATGAGCTGAACAAGCTGACAAGAGGTACTTGTCTCAGGAGCGGGTGGGATTATTAGCAAAGGAAATAGAGGAGTGCAAAGTTATTTTTTATTATTTTGACATCATCAAATAATTTGAAACTTCTAAAAAACACAGCGGTCAACCTTGGGTTATCGAAGTTCAGACTCAATATTGAGAGTCGTGCGGGTTAGAAAAATTTATCCTTATGAATCATCAGTTTGTGGGTGATAAGAGAGAATTCTCAGGGTGCCGGGCGCTTTATTCGATTGTCTGGCGATCCGCTTTGCCGGGACATACCGGTGCCGGTCGTCCGAATCATGTTTTTCTGACGTCAGTTTTCCGCCTGTCGATGACAAGGCGGATGACAGGTCGATATATCGATACTTATTTCAGGCCGATAATCGAGTTCAAGTTCAACCGATTATCTTGAGTCGATCTTTCGCGGCGACCGGCCGACCAAACAGATAACCCTGAAAGTGTGAACATCCTTCGGCTTCCAGTTGGGCTTGTTGCTCTCGGGTTTCAACGCCTTCGGCGGTGGTCTTGATCAACAGACTCTTGCTCATGCCCGTAATGGCCCGGACGATGGACATTGCCTCACGGCTTTCGCCCATGTCGCGTATGAAGGATCTGTCGATCTTGATCCGGTCGAAGGGGAAGGAGCGCAAATAGCCCAGCGATGAATAGCCGGTGCCGAAATCGTCCAGCGAGATGCCTACGCCCAGCGCCTTCAAGGCCCGCAGGACGCGCAGATTGTCTTCGCTGTTGTCCAGCAGCACCGATTCGGTGATTTCCAGCTCCAGACGATGAGGCGCAAGCCCTGAGTCTTCCAGCGCCAGGCGAACCGTGTCGACCAGGCCGTCTTTCTTGAACTGCACCGGCGACAGGTTGACCGCCACCGACTGTTCGGTCGTCCAGCTGGCCGCTTCCTGACATGCCAGATTGAGGGCGCGACTGCCCACTTCATGAATCAGGCCGGTGTCTTCGGCAATCGGAATGAAATCGTTGGGCATGATCATGCCTTTGCCGGGATGCTCCCAGCGCATGAGCGCCTCGTAACCGGAAATCCGTCGGGTGCCGGTTTCGACGATCGGCTGATAGTGCAGGTGCAACTGGCCCATGTGCAGGGCCGTGCGCAGGTCGGTTTCTATCGCGCGCCTTTTGCGCGCCGCCTCGTTGAGCTCGTCGCGGAAGCATTCGTAGCGATTGCGGCCGTTACGCTTGGCTTCGTAGAGCGCCATGTCGGCGAACCCCAGCAGGTGCTCGGCCGTGTCGTGATCCTGCGGCGCCAGGGCGATACCGATGCTTGCGCCCACCGAAAAGCTGTGGCCATCGAGCAGGAAGGGCTGGGTGATCGCGTCGATCAGGCGCTGTGCGGTCGCCAGAGCGCCGTCCGCGCGCTCCAGGCCGGGCAGGATGATCGCGAATTCGTCGCCGCCCAGACGCGCAAGTGTGTCTTCGTCGCGCAACTGGCGGCTCAGGCGTTTGCCCAGGGCGCGCAGCAGTTTGTCGCCAAAGGCATGTCCCAGCGCATCGTTGATGTTCTTGAAGTTGTCCAGATCCAGGCACAGCGTGGCGGTCATGCGACCGTTTTCGCGGCCCTGTCTGAGCGCCTGACTCAGCCGTTCGTTGAACAGCACGCGGTTGGGCAGGCCGGTCAGGGTATCGTGATGGGCCATGTGATGAATCTGCGCATGGGCGGCCAGTTCATCGGTCACGTCTTCGGCCACGAACAACACGTAGCTGGGTTGCGCGTCGGTGCTCTGACTCAACAATACCCGGCTGCGCAGAGTGCGCAGGCCGGCCGCGGTTTCGACCAGGGTTTCGGAAACCCGCACGCCGGTATTGGCGCGCACGCTGGCGAACTGTTGCTCAAGGTACTGGGCCGTGGCAGGCGGCAGGCGCTCGCTGAGGCTGTGATCGATCATGCTTTCGCGCTGGCCGTTGAACAGGCGCTCGGCTTGCTGGTTGGCCAGCAGTATCTTTTGCGTTTCTACGTCCTGCACCACGACACTGGCCGGAATGTTGGCGATGACCGAGTCGAGAAAGCGCGACAATGACGCCATTTCCTGACTGTATTGCTCGGCCAGCTCCTTGGCGCGCAGCAGCTCCAGTTCGTATTGGCGACGTTCGGTAATGTCGCG
Organism: Pseudomonas sp. JDS28PS106; assembly: GCF_036706555.1. Classification (NCBI taxonomy): domain Bacteria; kingdom Pseudomonadati; phylum Pseudomonadota; class Gammaproteobacteria; order Pseudomonadales; family Pseudomonadaceae; genus Pseudomonas; species Pseudomonas sp. JDS28PS106. Next base: position 13,182 of record NZ_JBAJGT010000018.1, read on the forward strand.
GGTAACCTTGGCGTAGCCCAGCAGCCGGCCGTCCTGTTCATCGTAGATGGGGTCGATGACGACGCTGGTCCAGAACAATGACCCATCGCGCCGCTGACGCTGCCCCTCGGCCTGGAAGCGGCCTTCGCGGCGGGCGGTCTCCAGGCCTTTTTCCGGCAGGCCGGCGGCGCGGTCTTCAGCCGTATAGAACACTGAAAAATGCTGCCCGATGATCTCGTTCGCCGCGTAGCCCTTGAAGCGTTGCGCGCCAGGGTTCCAGTTGGCGACGATACCTTCGGGGGTCAGCATGTAAATGGCGTAATCGACCACGCTCTGAACCAGCAAGCGGTACATGAGATCGGATTTTTCAGTCAACAGCATAGCGGCAGGCCTGGCGGGTTTGTGACCGGGAAGTCCGGTTTAGAGCGGCTCCTGACGATCGGGTTCTGCCGATGGTAGCACATTGATATTGTTCGGGTTCATTGGGCTGTGTTCCCCGCTGGCGCATCGCGAAGGTTTGACCGGCGCTGTGCTTGCGCCACAATGGCGCTTTTTTCGCGACGGCCCGCTGCGGCTGAAAAAGGATTCACGCTGATGATGTTTTCCTTCAAGCCATGGGCACGCGCGCTCGCACTGGCATTGCCCACGACCGTGGTGCTCACGGCATGCGATACGTCCGATAAACCTCAACCGCCCAAGGCGCCGCCTCATACGACCTATACCCAGGCCGACTGGAATGCCTTGCCGGCCGTTGCCGAAGCCGATCTGCAAGCCGGTTTCGCGGCCTGGCGCAGCGCCTGTACGCGACTGAAGGCCGATGCGGTCTGGGACGCGACCTGCGCGGCGGCCGCGGCGCTGGCGCCTGCGCCGACGGCGGGGGAGATTCGTGCCTTTTTGCAGGCGCAGTTGCAGGTCTACAGCCTGCGGGCCGATGGCGGCAGCCCGGACGGGCTGATCACCGGTTATTACGAGCCGGTCTACCCCGGCAGCCTGACGCAGACCGCCACCGCCAAAGTGCCGGTCTATGGCGTGCCGAACGATCTGATCGTGGTCAATCTGGACAGCGTCTACCCCGAACTCAAGGGCAAGCGCCTGCGGGGTCGCCTCGAAGGGCGCGTGCTCAAGCCTTATGACGATGCCGCCACCATTGGTGCCAAGGGGCTGGATGCGCCGGTCGTTGCCTGGCTGACCGACCCGATGGACCTGCAGTTTCTGCAAATCCAGGGTTCAGGGCGGGTAAGCCTGGGCGACGGCTCGCAGCTGCGTCTGGGCTATGCCGATCAGAACGGTCGTCCCTACCGGGCCATCGGTCGCTGGCTGGTGGAGCAGGGCGCGCTCAAGAAAGAAGAGGTGACCATGGGCAGCATCGCCGCCTGGGCCAAGGCCAATCCGCAACGGGTTCCGGAACTGCTGGCCAGCAACCCCAGCTACGTGTTTTTCGCACGCAACCCCGACAGCAACGAAGGCCCCCGTGGCTCGCTCAATGTGCCTTTGACGGCAGGCTACAGCGTGGCGATCGATCGCAAGGTCATCCCGCTGGGTAGTTTGCTGTGGCTGTCCACGACACGTCCGGACGGCAGCCCCGTGGTGCGCCCGGTTGCCGCACAGGACACCGGCGGAGCCATCGCGGGCGAAGTGCGCGCGGACCTGTTCTGGGGCACCGGCGATGAAGCCGGCAGGCTGGCTGGCGACATGAAACAGAAGGGCAATATCTGGCTGCTATGGCCCAAGGGCATGGCGCTGCCGGACGCCGCCCCGACCCCTTCGCGATAACCGCGTCGTTTCCATCGCCAGCAAGACGGATCGCCGCCCGCTGGCTCCTACAACACGCGTTCTACATCTCGCCTGTAGGAGTGAGCTTGCTCGCGATCTGCCGCGAAGCGGCAGCAAAACCGAGCGACGCGGTGTTTTGGACCGACCGCGTTATCGTTCATCGCCAGCAAGCTGGCTCCCACAAATCGCAAACCTGCAAAACCGGATCCAAGGATTCGCGAACACCCAAGATATCTATATAGCTAGTTATCTAGCTATATAGATATCTATCGGGCTAGTAGCGCTTGAAGCGCAAATGAATCGCACAGCGCCCCTGCGCCAGAAATACGTCGTCAGAAATCCCGCCAACCGCCCATCGATAATGACCGGTGAGTTCTATCAAAATATTGACACTGTCATTTTGATATTACACGCTATGCCCCAAATCTATGGACGGGCTCAATCACAGCCCTTGTTGAGGTTGTAAGGATGAGTCGTACCGATGATGTCGCCAGTCTGTTTCAGCGCTTTGGTGCGAACTCCGACGGTTATCTGGAAATAGACAACAGGTTCGACTACCGCGAACCTCCGGCAACCAAGCCCATCGCCCACGCGCAACCCATGACGCCCGCCATCGTCGAGGTCAAGCCGCCTGCTCTCGCGACATCCGATGAGCCTGAACCCGCAACCATCGCTGCCAGCTCCAGTCCCTTGGGGCATCTGTTGACCGAAGCCGCACGGGCTCGTCAGGCCGAAGCGGCCGCGCGCAATACTGAAGCCTTGGTTCAGGCCTTGCCCAAGACACCTTCGGCCCGGATCGATGCGCATGTGATCGCAGTGATCTCGGCCAAGGGGGGAGTGGGCAAGAGCACCTTGAGCGCGGCCCTGGCGACCGCGATCCGACTGCCGGACGGTCTGACCGTCGCCATCGACCTGGACCCACAGAACGCGCTGCAGCATCTGCTGAACGTCAGCCCGGACGTCGCCGGCATGGCCGCCGCGAGCCTGACCGGGGACAACTGGCGCACGCTGCTGGCCGCCGGATCCCGAAACACCAGCCTGTTGCGTCATGGCGCGCAGACGCCGGACGAGCGCCGTGCGCTGGAGCGCTACCTGGACAATGATCCGCAGTGGCTGGTGCGTCAGATCGCTCGCATGGAGCTTGGCACCAATGACGTGGTAATTCTCGACGTGCCCGGCGGTGACGAACGCATGCTGGCGCAGGCGCTCAATGCCGCGACCCAGGTGCTGGCGGTCGTGACCGCGGACGCAGCCTGTTACCTGACGCTCGATCAGCTGGATGCCCGACTGGCGTCGACTGCCAGCGATGAGCCGACGCCTGCCTGGGACTTCGTGATCAACCGGTTCGATGAGTCGCGCAGTTTCTCGTGCGACATGGCGCAGGTCATCACGCGCCGCCTGGGTGACCACGTCCTCGGCGTCGTGCACCAGGACCCAGCCCTCGATGAGGCGCTGGCCTTTGGTCACAACCCGTTGCAGGCACCGGGCGCCGGTCGTGGCGTTCAGGATCTGCGCACACTGGCCGACACGCTGGTTTCCCGCCTCGTTGCCCAGAGCGCTGAAGAGTCCGTACAACCATGACCTATCTGTCCGTTGACGTGTCCCGCGCGCCGACACGCGCCGCGCGGTGCCTCAAGCACCTGTCGTCCTGGTTCGCCGGTTTGTCCGCCACATCGCGCCGAGTGCTCAAGGGCACGGCTGCGACAGTGGGGCTGGTGCTGATGGCGCTGATCATCAGCGTGCCGCTGGATCTCTACGCCCAGTGCACCTTCGCGCTGGTGTGCTTTGGCGCGATGCTGGTGATTCGCCGGATTCCGGGTCGCATCCCGGTGCTGACGCTGGTCGTGCTCTCGTTGCTGGCGTCGCTGCGCTACATGTACTGGCGCCTGACCGAGACGCTGGATTTCGAGAACTGGCTCGACAGCCTGCTGGGCTACGGGTTGGTGGTGGCCGAGTTCTACACCTTGATCGTCATCGTGCTGGGTTACGTGCAGACCGCCTGGCCGCTGCAGCGCAAGCCGGTGATCCTGCCCAGGGACACCAGCACCTGGCCGACGGTGGATGTGTTCATTCCCTCGTACAACGAAGCCCTGAGCATCGTCAAACTGAGCATTTTCGCGGCCCAGGCCATCGACTGGCCGGCGGACAAGCTGCGCGTCTACGTGCTCGACGACGGTCGTCGCGAGGATTTTCGCGAGTTCTGCGAGCAGATCGGCGTGGGCTATGTCACCCGCGACAACAACCGTCACGCCAAGGCCGGCAACCTGAACGAAGCGCTCAAGGTCACTGATGGCGAGTACATCGCCATGTTCGACGCCGACCACGTGCCGACCCGCTCCTTCCTGCAGATCGCCATGGGCTGGTTCCTCAAGGACCCCAAGCTTGCGATGCTGCAGACGCCGCATTTCTTCTTCTCGCCCGATCCTTTCGAAAAGAACCTGGACACTTTCCGTTCGGTTCCCAACGAAGGCGAGCTGTTCTACGGCCTGCTGCAGGACGGCAACGACCTGTGGAACGCGACCTTCTTCTGCGGCTCGTGCGCAGTGCTGCGGCGCTCGTCGCTGCTGGAAATCGGCGGCGTCGCCACCGAAACCGTGACCGAAGACGCCCACACCGCCCTCAAGCTCAACCGCGCCGGCTATAACACCGCCTATCTGGCGATTCCGCAGGCCGCGGGGCTGGCGACCGAGAGCCTGTCGCGCCACGTGGCGCAGCGGATTCGCTGGGCGCGGGGCATGGCGCAGATCTTCCGCACCGACAACCCGCTGCTGGGCAAGGGCCTGTCGATCGGCCAGCGGCTGTGCTACGCCAACGCCATGCTGCACTTCTTCTACGGGTTGCCGCGCCTGGTGTTCCTCACCGCGCCGCTGGCCTACCTGCTGTTCGGCGCCGAGATCATGCATGCCTCGGCACTGATGATCACCGCCTATGTGATCCCGCACATCCTGCACGCCAGCCTGACCAACTCCGCGATTCAAGGACGCTTCCGCCATTCGTTCTGGAATGAGGTCTACGAGGCGGTGCTGGCCTGGTACATCATGGGGCCGGTGCTGATGGCGATGATCAACCCGAAATTCGGCGGCTTCAACGTCACCGACAAGGGTGGCGTGGTCGAGGAAAAATTCTTCGACTGGACCCTGGCGCGACCCTACATCGTGCTGCTGACCCTCAACGTGGTGGTCTTCGGCATCGGCGTGGCGAGTCTCTACGAGCTGGGCTGGAACAACGACGCGATCACCCTGACGATCCTGATCAACCTGGCCTGGACGATCTACAACATCATTATCACCAGCGCCGCCATCGCGGTGGCCAGTGAAGTGCGTCAGGTACGCGCCGAGCCACGGGTCCTGGCCGAGTTGCCGATCCGCGTCAAACGCACCGACGGCGTGTTGATCGACGGCGTCACCCAGGACTTCTCGCAGACCGGCCTGGGCCTGCGATTGCCGGTGGACGCCGGCATCGAGAGCGGCGACAGCCTCACGGTTTCGCTGTACCGGGGCACGCAGACTTACGATTTCCCTGCCCGCGTGATGTTCAGCCGCGGCGGTTACCTGGGTACCCGCTTCGAGGGCCTGACCCTGCGCCAGCAGAGCGAACTGGTGCGGCTGACCTTCGCCCGTGCCGACAACTGGGCCTCGAGCTGGGGCAATCGTCGGCCGGATACGCCGCTGGTTGCGCTGCGCGAGGTCTGCAAGATCGGCCTGAGCGGCGTCATCGAATTGCTCAAGGCCACCCGCAAAGACATCGGCAGATGGCTGCCGTTTCGCAAGCGCGCTGCTTCCCCCACACCAAACTGATGGATAAGTTGTAATGACTACACGGTATTTTCCTGGCGCCGAGCGCTTCGCCGTTCGCCGCTCGTGGGCTCTGTTGGCCTGTGCGATATCGATGCTCTCCTGCGCGGGCGGCGCGACGGCCAGCGAGACAGTGGGGGCCGGCGACGGTTACAGCGTGACGCTGCAGCAACTGGGTCGCAATTACCCGATGAACCTGCGCGGGGTGGAAGCCACCGACAGCGTCAACTTCAACGTGCGCGCTGACCAGGTCGTGACCGGCGCCAGCCTGAGCCTGAGCTACAGCTACTCGCCGGCGTTGCTGGCGGACCTGTCGCAGATCAACGTGCTGATCAACGACCAGGTGGCCGCGACCCTGCCGCTGCCCAAGGAAGACGCCGGCAAGCCGCAGACCCAAGTGATCGAACTGCCGCCGCAGATGATCACCGAGTTCAACCGGCTGAGCCTGCAGTTCATCGGGCACTACACGATGGCCTGCGAAGACCCCAAGCATTCCAGCCTCTGGGCACGCATCAACAATGACACGCGCCTGGACATCCGCGTTTCGCCGTTCGTGTTGCCCAACGATCTGTCGATCCTGCCGCTGCCGTTCTTCGACCGGCGTGACGACCGCAACCTGACCTTGCCCGTGGTGCTGGGCGCCGCGCCCGACAACACCACGCTGGAAGCCGCCGGCGCGCTGGCCTCCTGGATCGGCGCGGCCAAGACCCGCTCGCGCACCGCGAATTTCCCGGCGCATTTCGACGATCTGCCGGCCAGCGGCAACGCGCTGGTCCTGCTCAAGGGCGAAGGCCCGCTGCAGCTCGGCGCCCTGTCGATGCCGGCCGCCAAGGGCCCGACCCTGAGCATGGTGACCCATCCGAACGACCCCAACAGCAAGCTGCTGGTGATCAGCGGTCGCGATTCGGCCGAGCTTAAGCAGGCGGTCAACGCGCTGGTGATCGGCGGCCAGAGTCTGGTGGGCAGCAGCGTGCTGATCGATCGCGTCGAAACGCTCAAGCCACGCAAGCCCTATGACGCGCCCAATTGGTTGCCCAGCGACCGTCCGGTCAAGCTCGGCGAGCTGATCGATGCCAAGAAACTGAACGTGGCCGGCTACGATCCGGGTGACATCACCGTCCCCCTGAACCTGCCGCCGGATCTGTTCAGCTGGCGTGAAGAAGGCGTGCCGCTCAAGCTCAAGTACCGCTACACGCCGCAGGAGCGCTCCAACAATTCGTCGCTGATGGTCACTTTCAACGACAGCCTGATCAAGGCCGAGCCGTTGCCGTCGATCAAGAACCTGGAAAGCGGCCTGGTCGCCAAACTGACCGGTGGCAACGACAGCATCAGCCGCGAGGCGCGCATGTACCTGCCGCTCAATGCGGCGGCGCTCCAGTCACGCCTGCAACTGCGCTACATGTTCGATTACCTCAAGCAGGGCGAATGTGGCGACATCATCATCGACAACATGCGCGGCAGCATCGACCCTGAGTCGACCGTGGATCTGCGCGACTACGAACACTTCATCGCCATGCCTAACCTGGGCGTGTTCAAGGACTCGGGCTTCCCGTTCACGCGCATGGCGGACCTGTCGCAGACTGCCGTGGTCATGCCCACTCGCGTGTCCGCCAGCGAAGCCAGTGCTTACCTGAACGTGCTGGGCCGCTTCGGCGAGTCCACCGGTTATCCGGCCACCGGTGTCTCGGTCGTCCAGGCCGAACAGATCGCCAGCGCCGCCGACAAGGACATTCTGGTTCTGGGTTCGGGCGACAACCAGCCACTGCTCAAGCAGTGGGCCGACCGTCTGCCGGTCGCAGGCGGCGATCAGCAGGGCTTCCAGTTCTCGGACCTGTCGTTCCGCCTGCGTGACTGGATCAGTCCCGATCCTGAAGAAAACCAGCGCCGCGCGCGGGTCGCGATGGCGTTCTCCAGCGACAAGCGCAGCACCTTTTTGACCGGTTTCGAATCGCCGCTCAAGAATGGGCGCAGCGTGGTGCTGATTTCCAGCGGCGAAGCCGATGGCCTGGCCAACGTGACCCAGGCGCTGAGCACCAGCGACAAGGTCCAGGGCAGCCTGGTGGTGGTGCGCGGCAAGTCGGTCGAAGCACTGGTCGCCGACCAGCAGTACTGGGTCGGCGAACTGGGTCCGATCCGCTACGTGCAATGGCTGATGTCGCGCAACGTGCTGTGGCTGCTGGTGATCGTCGGCGTCGCCGTGGCGCTGGTGACCGGCGTCGCCTACGTCACCCTGCGCTCGATCGCCAACCGTCGTCTGGAGAGCGAATAAGCCATGGCGATGAAGCTGCGACGCGCGGCCGGCTGGATGGCCGGGCTGCTGGCGTCGGCGATACTGCCTCATGCGCTGGCCGCCGACAGCTGTGACAAGCCGGCATGGCCGCTGTGGCAGAGCTATGCCGAACGCTACGTGCAGGACGACGGCCGCATGCTCGAATCGAGCATCAAGCCCGACCACAGCACCTCCGAGGGTCAGTCCTACGGCATGCTGTTCGCGCTGGTCGCCAATGATCGCGCGCGTTTCGACAAGCTGTGGAGCTGGACCGCCGCCAACATGATGGGCTCGGATCTGGCGACCCGGCTGCCGGGCTGGCTGTGGGGCCGCGGGCAGGACGGCAGCTGGACGTTGCAGGACGCCAACTCGGCGTCCGACGCCGATCTGTGGATCGTCTATGCGCTGCTCGAAGCGGCGCGGGTCTGGAAGCATCCGGCGTACCGCAACGATGCGCTGGCAGTGCTCAAGACCCTCGAAGCGCGGCTGGTGGTCGATCTGCCTGGCCTTGGCAAGATGGTATTGCCCGGACCTGAAGGTTTCGTGCAGCCCGAGCACTTGTGGCGCCTCAATCCCAGCTATCTGCCGGTGCCCTTGCTGCGCCGTCTGGCCAAGGAAGCCCCGAAAGGTCCCTGGGCGCAGATTGCCGCCAACACCGGCCGGATGATCGAGGCGTCGAGCCCCAAGGGGTTCATTGCCGACTGGATCGGCTATCGCGGAACCTCACCGACTTCCGGCCTGTTCGTCGCCGACCCGGTCACCGGCGAGCTGGGCAGCTACGACGCGATCCGCGTTTATCTGTGGGCCGGCATGACGCCTGCCGCCGATCCGCTGGCCGCGTCTCTGCTGACCCGGCTCGACGGCATGGCGGTCAGCACCGCCTCGACCGGCGTGCCGCCGGAGAAAGTCCAGGTCATCAACGGGGCCACCGAAGGCCAGGCGCCGTTCGGCTTTTCGGCGGCGCTGCTGCCGTACTTTCAGGCCAAGGGCCAGAGCTGGCTGGTCGAGCAGCAACGCCGCAAGGTCGAGCAGGGCATCGCCAGGGTCATGGCCCGCGATCCCAAGGACCGTACCGAACCTGCCTATTACAACCTCATGCTCAGCCTGTTCGCGCTGGGCTGGACCGAACAACGCTACCAGTTCCGCACTGACGGGACCCTCAAATTGTCCTGGGAGACGTCATGCCCGCGCGCCGTAACACCTTAGTCATCGGGCTGCTCGCGGCGGCGATCTCAGCCAACGTGGTCCACGCTGCCAGTTCTGTAGAAACCCAACTGGTGGAGCAGGGGCAATACTGGCAGGCCCGTGACAACGCCACGCGCGCGGCCGAGGTCTGGCAGAAAGTGCTGCAGATCGACCCCAACCAGGTCGACGCGCTGTATGGCATGGGCCTGATCGGCGTGAAGCAGAACAAGCCGCAGCAGGCGCAGACCTATCTGGCCCGCCTCAAAGCGCTTTCGCCGGTGCCCTGGCTGGCGGTGCAGCTCGAACAGGACATCGCCCTCGCCCAGCCGCAGAACCAGGCCCTGCTCGACGAAGCCCGGCGGCTGGCCGATGCCGGCGAGCGCGACAAAGCCACGGCAGTGTTTCGCCAGTTCTTCGCCGGTCGTTCGCCCGAAGGCAGCATCGGTCGCGAGTACTACACCAACCTGGGCTTCAACAGCGCGGACTGGCCCGAGGCGCGCAAGGGCTTCGAACGGCTGATCCGGCAGAACCCGGACGACTCGATCCTGGCGCTGTTCTTCGCCAAGCACCTGGCCCGTCGTGAAGACAGCCGGGTCGAAGGCATCAAGGCGCTCGAGCGCCTGACCCAGCGGGTCGATATCGCCGGTGACGCCGATCAGAGCTGGCGCATGGCGCTGGTCTGGCTCGGCCCGCCGAATGCCGCGCAGGCCCCGTTGTTCGAAGATTTCCTCAAGGCTCACCCCGACGATCAGGAAATCCGCGACCAGCTGAACAAGGGACGCCAGCAGCAGGCCGGCGCCAAAGGCGCAGGCTGGCAGCAGGATCCGCTGGTGGCCCGCGGCCTCAAGGCGCTGGACAAGGGTGACACTGCGGACGCCGAGCAGGCGTTTTCCGCGCGTTTGAACATCAAGGCCGACGATGCCGACGCCCTGGGCGGCCTGGGTGTGGTGCGTCAACAGCAGAACCGTCTCGCCGAAGCCGAACAACTGTTGACCCGCGCCACTCGCCAGAACGGCGGTGCACGCTGGAAAAGCGCGCTGGACAGCGTGCAGCTCTGGAGTCTTTTGCAACAGGCGCGTGACCTGCAGGACAAAGGCCAGACCGCCAAAGCCCAGGACATGTTGGCCCAGGCCGAGCGCCGCAGCCCGTCCAGTGTCGACGTGCGTCTGACCCGCGCCGACCTTCAGGCCCAGGCCGGCCAGCTCGATGCCGCCCAGGCCGGCTACCGCCAGGTGCTGGCAACCCAGCGCAACAACCCGCAAGCGATTCGCGGGCTGGTCAATGTGCTGGCCCAGAGCGGTCAGGCCGACGAAGCCCTGCGCCTGCTCGACACCTTGTCTGCCGCCGAACAGGCCAAGCTGGGCGACAGCGGTCGTTTCAAGGCGCTGCGCGCCACCCAGGTTGCGCGTCTGGCCGAGTCGCGCGGCGACGTGCGCGCGGCCCAGAACGCCTTGAAGGATGCGGTGAAAGCCGATCCGGACAGCGTCTGGACACGCTTCGACCTGGCGCGGCTGTACCTCAAGACCGACGAGGCGCCCAAGGCCCGCGCCCTGATCGACGATCTGCTCAAGACCCATCCCAACGACATCGATGCGCTCTACACCAGCGCGCTGCTGGCGGTGGAAATGGGCCGCTGGCAGGACGCGCAGGCGACCTTCGCGCGTATCCCGGTCGACCGGCGCACGGCGGACATGAACGCGCTGGCCGACGAAGTCACCATGACCGTGCAGATCAACCTGGCGACCCGCATGGCCTTGCGTGGCCAGCGTCAGGAAGCGCTGGTGCTGCTCGATCGCCTGCAACCGGTCGCCAGCGGCAGCCCGGAGCGGCAACTGACGCTGGCCAGCGCCTATCTCGATGCTGGCGACGCCGAGCGCGGCAAGGCCTTGGCCCAGAGCGCGATGGCGCAGACTTCCACGCCGTCGGTCGACCTGATGCTGCAATACGCCGGCCTGCTGCTGGCGGCGGGCGACGACGTGCAGGTCAGCTCGATCCTGCGCAATGCGCAAGGCCAGCCGATGAGCATCCAGACCCGCAAGCGTTTCGACGACCTGGTCTACCAGTACCGCATCCGTCAGGCCGACCTCTTGCGTGAAGGCGGCGACCTGGCCGGCGCCTACGACACGCTGGCACCGGCGCTGGCCCAGCGGCCGGGCGACGTTCAGGCGGTGTCGGCGTTCGCCCGGATGTACACGGCCAATGGCGACGCGGCCAAGGCTTTCGAACTCTACAAGCCGTTGCTGCAACGCCAGCCCGACGACCCACAAGTGTTGCTGGGCGCGGCCGATGCGGCGGTCAAGGCGCACGACCACGCGTTCGCCGACAAGGCGCTGGGGCAGTTCCTCAAGCTTGAACGTTACGATCCGCAGTCGCTGACCGAAGCCGCGCGTATCTACCAGAGCATGGGCAAGACCGGCACCGCGACCGAGCTGTTGCGCAAGGCAGTCGGCATCGAGCAGAGCGAGAAGCAGCGCTTCGCGGCGGCGCAGGCCGTGCCGGGCACCCCTTCGTCCAACCCGTTCGCCGCCAGCGGCCCACGCAGCCTGGCGGCCAGTACCGACGCCGCGATCCCGACGCCTGCACAGATTGCGCTGGCGGGCGGCGAGCCGGCCGGCAATCCGTTCAGCGACGCCTATCCTGGGCAGAATCCGGGACAGAACCTGGCGCAGCAGCCACTGGCGGCCGGACGTGCGCCGACAGTGCGTGACAATCCGTTCGCGGCCGCCTCGGCGCGGGAGCAGCAGAGCAATGCCCAGCGTGCCTTGAACCGCATCCTCGAACAGCGCAGCGGCTACGTCAGCCAGGGCCTGTCGATACGCAGCAACAACAGCGAATCGGGCCTGGGCAAGATGACGGCGGTGGAAGCGCCGTTGCAGATCAATATTCCGGCCGGCGACAACCGCGTCGCGGTGCAGGTCACGCCGGTATCGCTCAATGCCGGTAGCGTGAAGTCCGAGGCCGGTGCGCGCTTCGGCACCGGCGGCACGGGTTCGGCCGGCTCGCAGCGCGAGCAGGGCGTCGGTCTGGCGCTGGCGTTCGAACGTCCCGAAGAAGGCCTGAAAGCCGACATCGGCACCACGCCCATGGGCTTCAAGTACAGCACGGTCGCGGGCGGCGTGAGCGTCGACCGGCCGCTGAACGATAACCCCAACCTGCGTTACGGCCTGAACGTCTCGCGTCGTCCGGTCACCGACAGCGTGACCTCGTTCGCCGGGTCCACCGACGATCGCACCGGCAGGTCCTGGGGCGGCGTGACCGCCAACGGCGGGCGCGGGCAGATCAGTTATGACGACCAGACCATCGGCGGCTACGGCTACGGCTCGTGGCACAAGCTGGTGGGCAACAACGTCAAGTCCAACACCCGCGGCGAAGTGGGCGGCGGCATCTACTGGTACCTGAAAAACGAAGACGACACCCAGCTCACCGCCGGCTTGAGCGCCATGGGCATGAGCTACGACAACGACCAGAGCTATTTCACCTACGGCCATGGCGGCTACTTCAGCCCACAAACGTTCTACGCGCTGGGTATTCCGGTCATGTGGTCGCAGCGCACCGAGCGCTTCAGCTACCAGATCAAGTCTTCGGTGGGCGTTCAGCACTTCGAGCAGGACGGCGCCGATTACTTCCCCGACGACAAAGCCCTGCAGGCCGCCTCCGGGCAGCGCCATGCCGGACAGAGCAAGACCGGCATTGGCTACAACCTGAGCGCGGCGGGCGAATACAAGCTCGGCTCGAGCCTGTTCATGGGCGCCAATCTGGGCCTGGACAACGCCCGGGACTATCGCCAGTTCAGCGGCGCGCTTTATTTGCGTTACATGTTCGAGGACATGACCGGCCCGATGGCGTTGCCGGTCAGCCCTTACCGTTCCCCTTATTCCAACTGATTTCTGGAGAATCCGATGTCTTCCGTTCTCGCCGGCATGACCCTTCTGGTTCTGGGCGAAAGCCACATGAGCCTTGCGGACCACTTGATGGAGCCGCTGCACGACAACCTGACCAAGCAAGGCGCCATCGTCCACTCGATCGGCGCCTGCGGCGCCAGCGCCGGCGACTGGCTGATTACCAAGAAAGTCGATTGCGGCGCCGAGCAGAAAGGCAAGGGCAAGATCGAAATCAAGGGCCGCGACGCGACCACCACGCCTATCGGTGAGCTGATCGCCGCCGACAAGCCGGATCTGGTGGTGATCGTCATCGGCGACACCATGGCGTCCTACGACAAGCCTGCGTTTCCCAAGGCCTGGGCCTGGCAGAGCGTCACCGGCCTGACCAAGGCCATCGCCGCCACCGGCACCAAATGCGCCTGGGTGGGACCGGCCTGGGGCAAGGCCGGCGGCATGTACCAGAAGAACGACGCCCGCACTCAGCTGATGTCGCAATTTCTGGCCAGCAACGTCGCGCCCTGCACCTACATCGATTCGCTGAGCTTTTCCAAGCCAGGCCAGTGGATCACCACCGACGGCCAGCATTTCACCGTGGCCGGGTATAAATCCTGGGGCACGGCGATCGGCGATGCGCTGGGCAAACTGCCGGTGACCAGCGTCAGCGCCAACGGAGCCAAGCCATGACGGCCTGGCGCCTGGCCGCGGGCAGCTGCGCGGCACTGTTGGCGAGCGCGCAGGCGCAGGCCGCCGATTTTGCGCTGTACCCCACAGGTCCCGCCCAGGATTCGGCATTCATCCGCTTCGTCAACGCCACTGCCGCGCCACTGGACGTGAGCGCAGCCCAGGGCCAGCCGCTGCGTCTGGATGCAAAACAGCCGGCGTCGCTGTATTTCCCTGTGCAGGCCAGCCCTTCGATCAAGGGCACGCTGAGCAGCGGTGAACACAGGCTGGCGGTGGATGTAGGTATCGAGCCGGGCGAGTTCGTCACGGTCGTGGCCCTGCCACAAGCCGATGGCGCGCTCAAGCAGGTCACGGTGCGTGAGCAACCGGATGACTTCAATGGCCTGAAAGCGTCGCTGGCGTTCTACAGCGTCGATGCCGGCTGCGCCGATGCCTCGCTGCGTCCGGCCGGGCGCAACGCGGACCTGTTCAAGGCCGTGCCGACCGGCAGCCTGCAGCGTCGCGCGATCAACCCGGTGAGCCTGTCGGTGCAACTGGTGTGCGGCGGCGCCAATGTCGGCGCGCCTCTGGATCTGGGCGAACTCAAGGCCGGCGAGCGCTACAGCGTGCTGCTGGTGCCGTCCGCCGGCGGACCGACCCTGTTGTCGGCGACGGATACCTTGTCCAACTGATCGAATGGCGTAGTCGTCGTTATGGTATTTGCGTCCCTTGAGTTTTTGATGTTGTTCCTGCCCGCGTTCCTGGCGATCTACGCCCTGGCGCGGCCGGCCTGGCGCAACGTCATTCTGCTGATCGGCAGCTGGCTGTTCTACGGCTGGCTGAGCCCGACCTTTCTGGCGCTGCACGTGGTGCTGACGATCGTCGCCTGGGTCGGCGGCCTGCTGGTGGATCGCGCCCGGGAAGGCTCAAGCGGGCGGGTGCGTCTGCTGATCGGCCTGATCGTGCTCAATACCGCGGTGCTGTGCTGGTACAAGTACGCCAATATCCTGGCCACCAACTGGAACGAGCTGATCACCTGGTACGGCGCGATGCCGATGGAGTGGCAGCGCGTGGCCCTGCCGGCCGGCCTGTCGTTCATCGTGCTACAGGCCATTTCCTATCTGGTGGATGTGCATCGCCATACCGTGCCGGTGGAGCGCAGCTTCATCAATTACGCGACTTACATTTCGATGTTCGGCCATTCGATCGCAGGGCCCATCATCCGTTACGACTGGGTAAGGCGCGAGCTGGTCGAGCGGCATTTCAACCGTGAGAACTTTGCGCTGGGCGCGCGGCGCTTCATGGTCGGCATGAGCATGAAAGTGTTGGTGGCCGACACCCTGTCGCCGTTGGTGGATGTGGCGTTCCATCTGGAAAACCCTTCGCTGGTGGACGCCTGGATCGGTTGCCTGGCCTACTCGCTGCAACTGTTCTTCGACTTCGCCGGCTACAGCGCCATGGCCATCGGCCTGGGCCTGATGCTGGGCTTCCACTTTCCAGAAAACTTCAATCGGCCGTATCTGGCCAGCAGCATCCAGGACTTCTGGCGGCGCTGGCACTTGTCGTTGTCCAGCTGGCTGCGCGATTACCTGTACATCGCCCTGGGCGGTAACCGTCGCGGGGTGTGGAATACCTACCGCAACCTGTTCCTGACCATGGCCATCGCCGGTCTCTGGCATGGCGGCGACAGCTGGAACTACCTGCTGTGGGGCGCGGCTCACGGGGTGGCGTTGTGCGTCGACCGGGCCTGGTCGCGCTCAAGCCTGCCCGCAGTGCCCAGGCCGCTGGCGCATGCGCTGACCCTGTTGTTCGTGTGCCTGGCCTGGACGCTGTTCCGCGCCCCGGACTTCCACACCGCGATGACCATGTACGCCGGCCAGTTCGGCCTGCACGGCCTGGGTCTGGGCGATGCGCTGGCCGTGACCTTGCGTCCGGCCCACGGCATTGCAGCGCTGTTGGGCGTGGTGTGTGTGGTCGCGCCGGTGTTTCTCGCCCGCTGGGAACAGCGCTTCGGCGCACGGCCGCTGTACGTGGCGGGCGCGGCGCTGTGGCCGGTCGCCGGTTTCCTGCTGTCCTTTGCGCTGATCGCCAGCCGCGAGACGGTTCCCTTCCTGTACTTCCAGTTCTGAGGACGACGCCCGATGACTTCTTCCTCCGGTTTTCCGCCGCCGCCCTCCGCGCTGGCCGTTCGGGTCAGCAAGGCCGCGGGACTGACGCTGGCCGTGTTCATGGCCGCGGGACTGGTCGCCACCGGCGCCTTGATGGCCAGCGGCAAGGTCCAGTGGCTACCGGCCGATACCACGCTCGACAGCGTGCTGCATGGCGAGGTGACCCATGCCTTGGCCAAACAGCTCTCGGACAGCTTTCTGGCAAAACAGATGGCCGATCTGGAGCGGGGCGCCAGCTGGCTGATACTCGCCGACACCGGCCCGCGTGTACGCCAGGGCTGTCCGGGCTGGCTGTTTCTGACGGACGAGCTGCGGCTCAATCGTCATGCCCAGGCCCATGCAGACACCAAGGCGCAGGCCGTTATCGAACTGCAACAGAGCTTGCGCAAGCGGGGCATCGAGCTGCTGGTGGCGGTGGTGCCGGACAAGAGCCGGATTGCATCGGCCGAGCTGTGCCCGGTGTATCGCCCGGCCGGTTTGCAAGGAAGAGTGGCCGACTGGACGCAAGCACTGACGAATGCGGGTGTTAAGGCACTGGATTTGACCTCCACCTTGCAGCCGCTGGGCGCGCAGGCTTATCTGCGCACTGATACCCATTGGAGCGAGTCCGGCGCCGATGCAGCGGCCAGGGCAGTGGCGGCGCGCGTTCGACAGATGGGTATCGAGGCGACACCGGCCCGGCCGTTCGACACGCAATCGACCCCGGAAGCTATGCGCCCGGGTGACCTGGTGCGGCTTGCCGGCATCGACTGGTTGCCGCTCTCGCTGCAGCCGCCAGCGGAACGCGTGGCCGCCACGCAGATCACCGAGCAGGCGCAGGCGGCACCCGCAGGCGGCGACAGCCTCGATGATCTGTTCGGCGACAGCAACCTGCCCAATGTCGCGCTGATCGGCACATCGTTCTCGCGCAACTCGAATTTCGCGGGCTTCCTGCAACGCGCGCTGGGTGCGCCCATTGGCAACTTCGCCAAGGACGGCGGCGAGTTTTCCGGCGCGGCTAAGAGTTATTTCGATAACCCCGCATTCAAGCAGACGCCACCTGCGCTGGTGATCTGGGAAATTCCGGAGCGCGATCTACAGACGCCCTATGCCGATCGATTCAAGACGAGTTTCTAGCTATTTAGCTAGATATATAGATATCTATCTAGCAATAAAGTGATCGAGAGCGGAAAGGCTTTTAGTGGGAGGGACCTTGCTCGCGACGGCCCTCACGCGCTGCGTCTGAAACACCGCGCCGTTCGGGTCGCGAGCAAGCTCCCTCCCACAATGGGCGTATTCCAGCCCAGGCTCTTGGTGCTAGCTGTATATCTAGCTAGCCAAGGCGTGGGTCGACAGCGAATTCCAGCTCCTTTGCCAGCGCTACGACGGCATGGAAGGCCGGATGCTGCACGTTGAGCAGGTAATTGGCTTCACGCGGAATGATCACGCTGGGCACCGCCAGCGCCAGGCTCTGGCCCGACGTCAGCCATGCATCCCCGAACGAGGCGGTCGAGGGCGGCGCCGGCTCGTCGCGCCAGTCGGCAGGCAGCGTGCCGGGCTGCGCATTGAGAATGTGTTCTTCGGGTATCTGCAATTCGAGCATGACGAAATGCCGGGCCAGCCCGGCATCGCTCACGTGCACCAGTACTTCCAGCAGGGCCAGCGATTCGCTGCCGGCGCAATACACGCAGGCATTGCCTTTGCTGTTCCAGCGTCCGCCGTAGAGCCTGGCGCCTTCGCCGTCGAAAGCCTGGGCAAGCCATTTGCGCTTGACCAGACGGTAGACAGCAATCACGCCACGACACCATGCTCAAGCCGGCCGATCAGATCCAGCACCGCCTGGGCCTCGGCCGAGGTGGTGAGCATCTCCAGCGGTTTGCGATTGCCCAGGCCATATACCGGGTTGGCCAGCCAGCGTCGCGTGGCTTGTGCATCGTCTTCGAACAGGTCGAGCGCGCCTTTGTAGACCGCGGCCAAGCGAAACAGCCGGTCGCTTTCCTCGGCATTGAACTGCCGGACTTTCAGCCGGCGTTGCAGCGTGGCCGGGGCGATGCCCAGGTATTCGGCCAGGGTCGAACGGTTCAGGTCGGTGTACTGCGCCAAGCGTTCGAACACCTCATAAGGCAACCCTTCTCGTAGCGCCGTATACAAACGCGCACCCCGAGGCGGAACGCCCAGATGCTGCCAGAAATCTTCAGCCTGGACAGGGGCAGGGTGATAATCACGAATCGCCAGGGACATGAACAGGCTCCGTTTATCGCTTGATATTAAAAACATCTATCAAGTGATACTAAACCTGTTTGCCCCGCACGACCAGTAGGAGCGGATTCATCCGCGAAGCTTTGGGTCAGGCGACACATCTTTGCAGGGCCAACCAACGCCTCGCGGATAAATCCGCTCCTACAAAACGCGTTGGCTTGCGACGGTGCAAATCGGGATGGTCCTGCCCCGTAGGAGTGAGCTTGCTCGCGATCTGCCGCATAGCGGCAGTAAAAACAGGCAGCGCGATATTTCAGGTGAATCGCGTCGTTCCATCGCCAGCAAGACGGATCGCCGCCCGTTGGCTCCTACGAGAGACCGGACATCATTTTTCTCTTGTATAAACGCACTTGCCCGCGACGGTCGGTGACTGTCGCGGGCAAGTGCGTTCCTTCCCAGGCTTATACGATCGGCTTGGGAGGTACGCCGGTGGTGGTGCCCGACGTGCTGCCGGACTCGGTACTGCCGATGCCAATGCCGACACCCGTATCCGAAACAACGCCAGGGGAAATATCCGTGCCGCTGGCGGGCGTGTCCTTGTTCTTGTCGCTGTCCTTGTTTGCCGCGTTTGCCGCGCTCTGCTTCACGTCTTCGGCCGTCTGTTTGACGGTTTCCTTGACGCCGGTATAAGCCTCCTGGCCTTTGGATTTGAGCGTGGAAGCCAGCTTGTCGCTGGTGCTGCCCATCAGCTCGTCTTCCTTGCGGGTCGAAGGCAGTGCCGCACCCAGTGCCGCGCCCAGCGCGATACCGATTGCCGCCAGCATCAGAGGCTGCTCCTTCATCAAGGTGCTGAACTGATCCTTGAGCTGAGCGCCTTGAGCATGCAACTGCTCATTGGCGTTGTAGGCCATTTGCTTGGCGTGATCGGCCGAGGAGCCGAACGAGTCGCTGGCGCTATGGTGCATGCCGCTAGCTTTGTCCTTCAGGGCATAGGCCTTGTCGGTCAGGGCGTGCGCCTTGTCGCTGACGGCGGAGGTGGCGCTGCTGACGCGGTCGCCGACTGCCGAAGTGGCGCTGCTGACACGATCACTGACCTGGCCGAAGGCGCCGGCCACCTGACTGGCCATGTTGCTCAGCTTGTCGCCAAGGCCCGGGCCGGTGCTGCCGGAGGTCACGGTGTAACCAGGGAACGGCTTGTTCTGGTTCATCGCCAGCCAGGTCAGGCCGATACCGGTGAGCACGGTGGGTACCGGGTTGTTCTTGAGCGTGGTGCCCAGGTTCTGGAAGAACTCGCCGCCGTTACCTTTGGTGTAGGTCAGCACCTGGTCGAACAGTTGCCCGGGCGTGAAGCGGCTTTCCAGCGAGTCGACGATGTTGCTGATACTGGCGCGCTTGGCGTCGATTTCCTGTTCCAGCTCTTCAGGGCTCTTATGGGATTCAGCTTCGAATGAGGTGCTCATGAAATTTTCCTCTTCAGGGTGTCCTTGTCCTGTTGCATGGCATTGATGGTGCGATCAGGCGTGAAGTGCGACGGCTCGAACTGCTTCTTGCCCGACTGCAGCATGATGAAGCCGATTACCAGCGTGATGACGCCGACGATCAAGGCGGCCAGCCACAGCTGCATCATGGTGCCCAGGCCGTACACCGCGGCCATCAGCAGAATGATCAGGCCCGCGAGCAACACGATGGCGCCACCGGCCACGGCTGCGATACCCGCCTTGAGCGTGGTGAGGCTTTCCTGCAGCTCGGCCTTGGCCAGCGCCAGTTCCTTGGTGAACAGCTCAGGCACTTCGCGGGTCAGCTGACGCAGCAGACCGCCAATGGAGGCGTTGTCCTGCAAGCCGGGTTCAGCCGGCTTCTGAGTGTCGAACGGATCGGTGGTCATTACAGATCTCCTTTCAGACTGCCGTGAGTGGCGCCACTGCCCTGCGGGGCGGTCGTGTCGCGGTCGGGATAGATGGCGGCTTCACCCAAAGGATCGATGCCGGAACTGGCGGGGCGCTGTACCGATGAAGTCGAAGGCAGATCGTCGGAAAGCGGCGCAACACCGGTTTCATAAGGCGCGCGGGCGCCAAAGTCAGGCTGCGGCGTCGAGGTCGAAGTCGGGGTGGAAGTTGCGGTCGAGGCAGAGCTGTGATCCTGGCTGGCGCGCAGAAAACGCGACAGGCCTACGCCAATGGCGACACTGCCGGCCAGAAACAGCGCCGGGTTTTCACGTGCCAGGCGCGCGCCGCTGTGCAGCAGGTCCTCGGCGCTCTTGTCACGTACCTGATCGGCAAACGAACCCAGTCCGCTGGCCAGTTGCGACAGGTACTGGGAGATCCCCAGCGTATCCTTGCCTTCCAGAGCTGAAGCTGCCGATTGCGCGCCTTCGACCAGTGAGTCGAGCTGGTCCGCGGCTAGGTCACGATAGTGTTCGTACTGCTCGGCCCCCTGTTGCTTCGCGTCACTCAACGCAGCGCCCGCCGTTTCGCTCAGCTTGTGCAGATGTTCCTGGGTGGCCTCGGATGCTCCCGGTGTACGGGTGCCTTGGGCTGGGTCGTTCGTCATTGCCATTCACTCCTTCGTTTGGAAAACCGCCGAGCGGCACATGGCCAGCTCGCGTGCATGTTCGAACAACGTTTCAAACACACTTGAATGGATGACGGGGACATGCGCCATGAGTTCAAGGAAATTGATGGGTGGGCGTCTTCAGGGCGGATTTTGCAAGGGGTAGGCGACGAGCTGCAGTCAATCCTTCTCGGGAATGATCGAAATCGTCCCGTTGCGCTCGATGATTGCGTAGCGAATGTCGCTCATACTGGCGATGCCCTGATTGGAGCGGGCTGCTTCCATGATGTCGGCTTCGGTGATGCGTGCCTTTTTCATTCGGCGCAGCAGCGGCTGGCCGTTCTCGACGATGATGGTCGGACCGCCATCCAGCAGCAGTGCGAGGCGTTTGGAGCGTTGCTTGAGCTGGGAGAAACCGACGTCGATGGCGATCAGCGTGGCGATGATCAGCACCGAATTGGTGATGGAGAAATCGTCGCCCAGCAAGGCTTGCTGGGTGGCTTCGCCGATGATCAGCAGCAGCACGAAATCGAACGTGTTCAGATCGGCCAGCGACCTGCGGCCGGCGATCTTGAACAGGATCATCAGCATCAGGTACATCACCGCTGCGCGCAGTACGGAGTCCATTGTCGGGCTTTCCTGTCAGAGGGTGTTTACAAAAATAGGCGAGCCGGTGCAGCCATTTTGTAAACACCCTCTCAGGGGTAGATGAATTTGGGAAGGTCCAGCTGCGGTCCGTCCTTGAGCCGGATATGGCCCCGGTAGAGACCGACGCCGTTGCTGCGCAGGCTCAGGTAGAGCGTCGCCGTGCCTCGGGCGTCCGCCCGCATGGGAATCATCAGATCCCGCTCGTCGCTGGTCAGGTTCGCCGGCTGCGGATTGAGGCTTTCGATGGACATCCCTTCGAGCCATTCATGGCCGAGTACCAGGTAGCGCATCTCGCCCGGCGCGCCGGACGACGACACGATGACGTCGTCCTGAGCGCCGTTTCGGCTGAAGCGCTCGTACTCGACGCTCAGGCGACCGTCAGGGGTCTGCAACTGGACATGGCTCAGCGGCCCTTTGGAGAAAAGGCCACCCAGCGTCAGCCCGATCAGAACGACCAGCGCGCCGATGCCGATGCGCTCGAAGCGCCAGGCCCTGCGCTGCTCATCCATGTCCTCCTCGATAGGGTACTTGCGACTGACAAATTCTTCCTGTTCGTTCATGGCTACCTGCCGACCGACTCAAGCTGGGACGATTACCCGCATTCGACATCGGCGCGGCAAATAGTTTTCCGGCGCATGGCGTCAGGAATGAATGTGGCTGAACACAAAGCCGGTTTCGATCTTGGGTTCTTCGACGGCATGGATCAGCCCGGTCCTCAAGGCTTGCGCCGGGTCGAGAATGCGCGGCGCGGCAATCAGGTATTTCTCCGTCTCCAGCGTCTCTTCGGCGTTCTCGGTCCGCTCCGCGACGATGCGGACGTACATCTCCAGGTCGTGATCCAGGCTCATGGCATATTCGGCCATGCGCGCGTGATCGACCGAGCCGTTCAGGTGCCAGTGAAATGGGTGGAACAGAAACTTGCTGTGCGAGCAGGCCGTTCGGCGTTCGCCGGCCAAAAACACGACATTGCCCATCGATTCCACCGTTCCCAGATTATGGGTATGCACCGGGATGGGTAAGGTCAGCAGAAAGTTGTACATCGTGAAGCCGTAGCTGCATTCACCTCCCATGGTGGCGATATTGACGATGACGCAAGAGGCGTCCTGCTGGACGGCTTGCGAACACTTTTCGATGAGTTGCCCGCAAGTGGCGGAGTTGATGGGGGCGGTGAAATTGATGAGGTGAGTAGTCATGGAAGCGCCTCTAGACTGATGAACGCTGACAGCGGGATTGAACCGGCTGTCACCTATGCATCGACCATCTTCTGATGGAGCTTTAACCCGGCCGCTTAATAAGCAGGTCCACTATTGGGAGATTAGCAAGGACGCGATGTATTCAGCATTCTCTGCCCTGTCCGATGAACGGTAGGCAAGGACCGCTGGGGCCTGTAGCGCATATTGAATATGAGCTCTCTCGGGCATCTTGCAAGGCGATTCCGGGAGTAAGCGAAGCGGCGAAAGGCCAATGATTGTGGGGTTATCCATGTGGCGTTAACGGCGTAAGCCAATGATTTATATAGATTAATATTTTGCCTAGTTATAAGCATATCTCGATTTGTTATTTTTAGTCATTAGCATTGATGGCGTATTGCTTTGTCTTTGAAAAATCAGGGCTTTTCAGATGGTTAATTATTTCTTATTTTCAAGAGGTGATGCTTGATTCAAGTCTTCTATGAAACTCCGCGAAATTGACCGTTCGTCCTGTAACGCCATGAAATCTTAAACTCTCAAGCGGCTCGCTATTCATACTCAGTGACGCTCACATGAGCGCGTCTTAAATTCTGGATAAAGGTGAATGAAATGGCTAAGACAGGAAATTCAAACCCTGGCAATTTCGCTAACGATCCACAGAAAGCGTCGGAAGCCGGCAAGAAAGGCGGACAATCCAGCGGAAGCGGACAAGGCTCGAGCAGCAAAGGTTCCAGCGGCTCCACTAGCAAAGGCTCGGGGTCGGGTGGCAACTTTGCCAATGACCGGCAGAAAGCTTCGGAGGCCGGCAAAAAAGGCGGCTCAAGCAGCGGTGGCCGCAACAGCTGATTCTCTCGGCCTGACCAGGCAGCTCGAACTGCCCTGGTACCGATGAACTGAATCGAATTCACGTACACGTAAAATGGCGGACCCCGGCAACCCCGAGGCCGCCATTTTTCGTTGTCTGGAAACAGCTGTGTCGGCGCGAGCTATAGTCATTTTCTGGATAAACCTGAAATCCCATAGCTTCAACACTCTTTTCTGGTGAGCGGGGCGGTTCGTTCAAGGCTGATTGACGTTATTAATTGCAGCGAGAGTACCGATGTCCCCAATTGCATTACTGATTTGCGATGACTCGAATATGGCCCGCAAACAGATGTCACGTGCCTTGCCATCACCCTGGAACGTGTCTGTCACCTTTGCCACAAATGGCCTGGAAGGTCTGGAGGCCATTCGCGCAGGCCTGGGGCAAGTGGTGCTGCTGGACCTGACCATGCCGGTCATGGACGGTTACCAGACCCTTGCCGCCATCGGCAATGAGCGGCTCGATGCGAAAGTGATCGTGGTGTCTGCCGATGTTCAGGAGGAGGCCG
This sequence comes from Pseudomonas sp. JDS28PS106, assembly GCF_036706555.1. Classification (NCBI taxonomy): domain Bacteria; kingdom Pseudomonadati; phylum Pseudomonadota; class Gammaproteobacteria; order Pseudomonadales; family Pseudomonadaceae; genus Pseudomonas; species Pseudomonas sp. JDS28PS106. The sequence continues at coordinate 36,827 of NZ_JBAJGT010000018.1, forward strand.
TTCGCCGCGTCATGGAACTGGGCGCGCTGGCTTTCCTGAAGAAGCCGGCCGATCCAGATGAGCTGGCGAGCACGCTGACACGATTGGGGCTGATGCAGCCCGATGTCATGGATGCGCCTGTATCGGCGAGCCCGACCCTGGCCCAGCGGACGCGTACTGAGGCAATCGATTTTCAGGACGCATTCCGGGAAACCATCAACGTCGCCATGGGCCAGGCCGCGGCCCTGCTGGCCAAGGTGCTGGGTGTCTTCGTGCGGCTGCCGGTGCCCAATGTGAACTTGCTCGAAGCCGGCGAATTGCACATGGCGCTGGCCGACGCTCAGCGCGCTGAAAAGATTACGGCGGTCTGTCAGGGCTACATCGGCGGCGGGATCGCCGGTGAGGCGCTGTTGATGTTCTATGACTCGGAAATCACCGACATGGCCCGTTTGATGGGGCACGATCCAGCGGACGGCTCGGACATGGAAATGCTCCTGGACCTGTCGTCGATCCTGATCGGGGCTTGCCTGAGCGGAATTGCCGAGCAGATCGATATCGCGTTTTCCCAGAGCCATCCACAAGTGCTCGACAGTCGCAGCGATATCGAAACGCTGATTCGCGACAACCGTCAGCATTGGAAAAAGACATTGGCCGTGGAGATCGGTTACAGCGTGGAAGGCCACGCCATTCATTTCGATCTTTTGATGCTGTTCACTGAAGACTCGGTAGAACGGCTGACCCGCAAACTCGCCTACATGATGAATTGAGCCATGAACCACTCGATCGACATAAAAGAGCTTCACTGGTTACTGGCCGTGACGCAGAACATTGACGTGGGCATTGTGGTGCTGGACCGTCAGTATCAGGTGCTGGTCTGGAACACCTTCATGGAGAACCGCTCGGGCGTAGTGCCGTATGAAGCCATCGGCAGGAGTTTTTTCGAACTGTTCCCGGAAGTGAACCGGCAGTGGTTCAGCAAGAAGGTCGACAACGTGGTCACGCTGGGTACACCGGCCTTTACCGTCTGGGAGCAGCGGCCCTATCTGGTGCGCTTCAAGAGCTACCAGCCAATCACCGGCCAGCAAGCCTTCATGTACCAGAACACCACGATGTTCGGGTTGCGCTCCACGAATGGCGAGATCAGCCAGATCTGCCTGGTCATCTATGACGTCACGGACGTGGCCAGCCACAGTCATCAACTACAGGCCGCCAACGCCGAACTCCAGCAATTGTCGAGCGTCGACCGCCTGACCGGGCTCTACAACCGTGGACACTGGGAAGAGGCGATCAAGGCTGAGTATGCCCGCCATGTACGTTACGACTCCTTTGCTTCGCTGGTAATGTTCGACATCGATCATTTCAAGTACATCAATGATACCTACGGCCATCAGGTCGGCGACAAGGTGCTGCGCTCCGTCGCCGACAGGGTTCGAGGACTGATTCGGGCGGTGGATATCGCCGGACGCTACGACGGGGAAGAGTTCGCTGTGCTTCTGCCGGACACTGGATGCGAAGGTGCTGCAATTTTCGCCGAACGCTTGCGCAAGGCGGTGGAGGAAAGCGAAGTCATCCACGAGGGTCTGCCGATCCGCTGCACGATCAGTCTCGGCGTGGCCGGCATCGACGACACGAACACCGAATACAAGCAATTGATCGAACAGGCCGATCAGGCGATGTATGTGTCCAAGAAATCCGGTCGCAACCGGCTGACCGTCCACGGATGAACGCGACCCTGCGGGGCCGCGCCCGCTCGTGCTAGGATCGCGATTTTTCCGCTGACGCCCAGGGACATCATGCGACCTCAAGACACTCTTACCGTTATGCCTGTCGATCGTCCACTGGTCGGGCGCGTCAGCCCGCCCGGTTCCAAGTCGATCACCAACCGCGCGCTGCTGTTGGCCGGACTGGCGAAGGGCACCAGCCGCCTGACCGGCGCGCTCAAGAGTGACGACACCCGTGTGATGTCCGAGGCGCTGCGCCTGATGGGCGTGCAGGTCGACGAGCCGGATGACAGCACCTTTGTGGTGACCAGTTCCGGCCACTGGCAGGCTCCGCAGCAGGCCCTGTTCCTGGGCAATGCCGGCACTGCCACGCGCTTTCTGACCGCGGCGCTGGCCAACTTCGAAGGCAACTTCGTGGTCGATGGCGACGAATACATGCGCAAGCGCCCGATCGGTCCGCTGGTCGATGCCTTGCAGCGCATGGGCGTGGAAGTCAGCGCGCCGACCGGCTGCCCGCCGGTGGCGATCAAGGGCAAAGGCGGCCTGGCGGCCGGACGCATCGAGATCGACGGCAATCTGTCCAGCCAGTATGTTTCGGCACTGCTGATGGCCGGTGCCTGTGGCCAGGGACCTCTGGAAGTGGCCCTGACCGGCAGTGAAATCGGCGCCCGTGGCTATGTGGACCTGACGCTGGCGGCCATGCGCGCCTTCGGTGCCCAGGTTCAGCAACTGAACGACACCACTTGGCGCGTCGAAGCCACCGGCTACCGAGCCACCGACTTCCACATCGAACCCGATGCCTCGGCCGCCACTTACCTGTGGGCCGCCCAGGCCCTGACCGGAGGCAGCATCGACCTGGGTGTGGCCAGCGATGCCTTTACCCAGCCCGATGCGCTGGCCAGCCAGATCATCGCCCGCTTCCCGGACATGCCGGCGGTCATCGACGGCTCGCAAATGCAGGATGCGGTACCGACCTTGGCCGTACTCGCAGCGTTCAACAACCAGCCAGTGCGTTTCGTCGGCATCGCCAACCTGCGGGTCAAGGAATGCGACCGCATCTCGGCGCTGTCCCACGGTCTGAACGCCATCGCAGCCGATCTGGCGGTGGAAGAGGGCGACGACCTGTTGGTGCACGCCAACCCGGACTTGGCCGGTCGCACCGTCGACGCCCTGATCGACACTCACGCCGACCATCGCATCGCCATGTGCTTCGCCCTGGCGGGCCTCAAGGTCGCCGGCATCCGGATTCTCGATCCGGATTGCGTGGGCAAGACGTACCCGGGTTACTGGGATGCGCTGGCGTCGTTGGGGGTGCAGGTACAGCGTTGAGTTTCCTGACGCCCTGTAGCAGCCGCTTGAAATGCACTGTATATAATGCTTTTTGCAATTTAATACGCGATTTGCACTGCATACGATGCATTCAGGGGTGACATGGATCACATCGGCAAGACCATACGCGAACTTCGCAAGGCCAAGCGCTATACCCAGGCTGACGTCGCGGCTCGTCTGCGGATGAGCCGCGCCACGATCTCGGGGATCGAGAACGGAACAGTGTCGGAAATCGGCATTCGCAAAGTGGAGGCGATCCTCAACCTGCTGGGTCATACGCTTGCCGTTGTGCCCAGATCGCGCCGTCCGACTCTCGATGATTTGAAGGACCGGAATTTCCATGACTGATGATAAATCCCGGTCGCTCCCCGTAAGGGTCGGAAGACAGCCAGTCGGAAGCGTCGGTCGTAGCGACGTCCGCAAGGGCGGTACCAGTTTTCGATATCGCGAAAACGTGGCCCCTCGCGATGCGATCTCACTCGTCATGCCTGTGCGTTGGGACGCCTATGAGTGGCGGGACAGCATGATTCCAGTCCTGTCGATGAACATGCCCGAAGGCATACTCAGGTCTGAACTGCAAAACATGTTCTCAAAGACAAAAAAAGGCTTTGATGAGATCGATTTGCTTGGAATCGTCGGTCCTTATCAGCTAGGCCGGGTATCGGCAGGACATTTGAACGATGACCAACTTCCGGATCTATCGGTAGATGATCTGCTGATCCACGATTCGGCGCGTGGCCTATTCGAAGATCTGTTGCAGCGGTATGCAAAGTACAGCGGGATTTCGGGCGTGCAGGCCAAGGTACTGGTGCGAGATGAAGCGGGCAACGAGCTGGACAGGCTCACCCACCGAGGTTCGACGCACATCATAAAAAGCTGGCGGGAAGAAGACTATCCAGAACTGGCCGCCAACGAATTCTTCTGCATGCGAGCAGCAAAACACGCCGGCTTGACGGTCCCGAATATCAGCCTCAGTGCCAACGGCAAGTTACTCGTCGTTGAACGATTCGACGTAACAAGTTCGGGCTGCCTGGGCTTCGAAGATCTGTGTGTGCTCAATGGCTGGCCGCCACACAAAAAATACGATGGCTCTGCCGAGGGCGCGGCAAAGCAGCTCATGACCTTTCTGTCGCCGGAGCGGATACAAGAAGGTCTGGAGTCGTTGTTTCTCACTGTCGCGTTATCTACAGGTGTACGAAATGGCGATGCCCATCTGAAGAACTTCGGAGTCATGTACCAGGATTGCGACGAGGACGCGCAGGTCTGGATGGCGCCAACGTATGACATTGTGTCGACCACTCCCTATAAACCGAAAGACATCATGGCAATGTTTCTCGCCGGATCGAAGAATTGGCCCAAGCATAAACTGCTGTTCGAGTTCGGCAGACGCTCGTGTCAGATCAGCGAAAACCGCTGTCGTGATCTAGTGGAACAAGTGGCTGAGGGCATATCCAAAGCCCGTGGCGAGCTTCTGGAGTACCTGCGCGACCATGCATCGTTCGAGCTTATTGGCACCAGAATGCTGAACGAGTGGGAGCGTGGTATACAGCGCAGCCTGGTGCCAGACACGCGTCCTGTCATTGTGGATATGGGCAAGGAGCAGGATGGTGGTAAAAAAAACCGAAAGTGAGGCTTTCAAGTCGATGCAAACTTCAGCCAGCGCGCTATTGGAGATTGGCGCCATCGACAAGGCTACTATGAGAAAGCTCGACGAATCCTGCATTGCGGAAGACGATGAGGCCTTGGTTGCCAAAGCCCGCGATCGACTGGCCAACCCCCAGCGCATTACCGTTGCATGGAAGGATCTATAGCTCTGTACTGCAAACCAAACCCCATCTCCACACACTCCCCCTGCCTCAACAACCGCAATCCCGGCTTGTCCGGCAGGTGATGGGCGTTGACCGGGTGGCTGACCGGTTCGAAGCAGAAGAACGGCAGGTCCGGCGGGCAGAAGACCAGAAAGTACTCGCTGCCGGTCGCCTGGCCGATCAGTTCGTAACCCAGGTCGGGCTGGCTGATGACGCAGCGGCCGTTCCATTCAGTGAAGCCGTTGTCCAGGCGTGTCGCCGGCAGCTCGCGCGAAGTGCTGAAATCCCATGCTTCGGGCAGATCCGCGAGGTGGGTTGGCAAGCCCTTCTCATCGCACATCCAGACATGTTCGGCCTGGGCGTGCAATCGCGTGTTCGCGGTGCGTGGCAGGTAGGGATGCAAGCCCAGGCCGTGCCAGGCCGCGCGGCTGTCCAGGTGAGTGGTGCTCAGCTTGATGCTCAGCAGGCCGTCGCGCAGGGTGTAGCGCAGTTGCGCGCGATAGGCGAAGGGGATCCGGCAGTCGAGTTGCAGGCGGATCTCGTGCGCTGTGTGATCGACGACATCCCAGACCTGTTGCCAGGCGCTGCCGTGGATCGGCAGCGGGTCGTTGGCGCTGTTGGGTTCCAGCGCCAGCCAGCCGTCCGGCGTGTCGAAACCGCCCTGGCCGATGCGGTTCGACCAGGGCGCCAGCGGATAGCAACCCAATCGCCGCGGCGTTCCTGCCGCCAGAGCGTCGTCGTCATTGGCGCGCAACAGCGGCTGGCCGCTGCTCGACACGCTCCAGTTGGCGATGCTGCCGCCGATGTCCGGCGCCACGCTCAGGCAGGTCAGACCATCGTCAAGTGTCAGAATGTTTGGCATGGGCTGCGTTCTTGTGTGGGCTTGAAGAAGGCGGGTTGCGGCGCATGGTCAGCAGCACGATGCCGCTGACCACGATCAGCCCGCCGATGACCTGGCTGCTGCTGAGCAGCTGATCGAGGATCAGCCAGCCGAACAGCAGGCTGGCGACCGGCTCGATGTTCATTACCGGCGCATTGCGCGGCATGTCCAGGCGCGTCATGCAGATGAACAGCAACGAGAAGCCCAGCCCATACAGCACGACCAGGCTGGCCAGTGCGGTCCAGCCCGTAGGCGTGGCAGGCAGGTCCACCCCGCCGGGCAATACGCCGCTGATACCGGCCAGGGCAGCAGCGCTGAACACCACGACCATGGTCAGCATGCTGCGCACCGTGCCGCGCATGCTGGCCAGCTTGTTATCGGTGATCCACAAGGCAAAGGCGAACACCACGGCGGCCGTGAAGCCGAAGGCGATGCCTTCCAGCCATTGCGGCTCGCTGCTGCCCGGGTTCGACAGGCGATGGGGGACGTCCAGCGCAAACACCAGCCCGAACAGGATGAAGCCCATCAGCAAGGCGGCCCGACGTGTCGGCGCCGCGCCGCCCAAGGCCCAGGTCAACAGCGCCAGCAGAATGGGCGCGACATTGACCACCAGCAAGGCGAGGGCGACGGGAATCCGCGCCACCGCCGAATAGATGCAGAAACTCTGGGTCGCGATCAGCAGGCCCAGCACGATCTGCCAGCGCCAGATCCGGCCGCTGAATTGCAGCTTCTCACCTTGCCAGACCACCAGGCCGATGAGCACCAGCAGGGTGACGCCGGAGCGACAGAGAATCGCCAGCAGCAAGCCGGTGTCGTTATCGAAGGCGATGCGCGCCGCGATGTGATTGCCGGCGAAGGCGCAGGCCAGCAAGGCCAGGATCAATACCGCGATGTGACGGGGAAACAGTGCAGGAACAGACATGAGCGACCAGCCTCCTTGGCTGGAAAACGACATCGCCGCCAACGAGGGCGGCGATGGCATGGAGCAGTGAACGATTTACAGCACGACGCTTGGCAGCCACAGGGAAATGGCAGGAACGTAGGTCACCAGCAGCAGCACCGCGAACAGCGCCACGTAGAACGGCAGCAGCGCCTTGACCGTGGCCTCGATGGTCACTTTGCCTACCGCGGCGCCGACGAACAGCACCGCGCCCACGGGCGGTGTGATCAGGCCGATGCCCAGGTTGACCAGCATGATCATGCCGAAGTGCACCGGGTCGACGCCGATACCGGTGATGACCGGCATCAGGATCGGGGTGAGGATCAGGATCAGCGGCGCCATGTCCATCACGGTGCCCAGCATCAGCAGCATGACGTTGATGCACATCAGGATCACGTAGCGGTTATCCGACAGGGTCAGGAACGCAGTAGTGATCTTGGTCGGGATTTCCATCAGCGTCAGGATGTAACCGAAGCTGGCGGCGAAGCCGATGAGGATCATCACGATGGAAATGGTGCGTACTGTGCGGTGCATCAGTTTGGGCAGGTCGCGCCATTTGTAGTCGCGGTAGATGAACATGGTGACGAAGAACGACCAGACCACGGCGATGGCCGCCGACTCGGTCGCGGTGAACACGCCGCTCAGGATGCCGCCCAGGATGATGACCATCGCCATCAGGCCCCAGAGCGCCTCGCCGGCGATTTTCAGCGCCTGGCGCAGCGGAATCACTTCACCCTTGGGGTAGTTGCGCTTGCGGGCGAAGATCATGCACAGGCCCATCATCACCGCGCTGAGCAGCAGGCCCGGCATGATCCCGGCCATGAACAGCGAAGCGATGGACACGGTGCCGCCAGCGGCCAGCGAGTACAGAACCGAGTTGTGGCTCGGCGGAGTCAGAAGCGCCTGCACCGATCCGCTGACGGTCACCGCCGTGGAGAAGTCGCGCGGGTAGCCGTTGCGTTCCATTTCCGGAATCAGCACCGAACCCACCGACGCGGTGTCGGCCACGGACGAGCCGGAAATGGCGCCGAAGAAGGTCGACGCGGTGATGTTCACCAGCGACAGCCCGCCGCGCACGAAGCCCACCAGCACCCCGGCAAAGGCCACCAGCCTGCGCGACATGCCGCCCTCGGCCATGATTGCGCCGGCCAGCACGAAGAACGGGATCGCCAGCAAAGAGAATTTGTTCACGCCGCCCGCGACCTGAATCATCAGTGCATCGAAGGGGATCTCGATCCACCAGGCACCGATCAGTGCGGCCAGGCCCAGGGCATAGGCCACGGGCATGCCGATCAGGATCAGTGCGATAAAGCTGCCCAACAGTACGAATGCGTCCATTTATGCGGCACCTTCACTTTCTTCAACCAGATCGAAACGCACGGCGCGGCGGTGGCTTTGATCGCCCAAAAACAGTTTTTCAAGCACGAAGATCAGGGTGATGACGCCACCGATGGGAATTGGCAGGTAGGAGATACCCACCCGCACCGACGGCATTTCGCCCAGAAACTGGTTCCAGGTGGTCATGCACAGTTTCCAGCCTTTGACGGCCATGAAGATGCACACGATCGCCATCAGGATTTGCACCAGGACTGCCGCGCCTTGGCGAATGGCCGGGGGCATGCGGTCCACGGCCATGGATACCGCCATGTGCGCGCCGGCCCGATAACTGGCCGCCGCGCCGAAAAAGGTGAACACCACCATCAGCAGAATCGCAGTGGGCTCCGGCCAGCTGGAGCCGGTACCCAGGACGTAACGGGCAAAAATCCCCCAGGGGATGATCAGGGTCATGATCAGCACCGACAGCCCGGCGATGCCGATGCTGACCCGATACAGCATGTCGTTGAAGCGCAATACCGTGTTTTTCATGAAGGTCTACCAAGGCAACGGCGGACAGGTGTGCCTGCCGCCGCCCAGTTATGAGAGGTGTTTACAAATGGCTGCACTCGACAGCACGGCGTTGAATCGCTCTCAAGTGCTTGTCTGTGCAACCGATCGCGGCTAAAGCGGAACGCCGCCCGACCGCTCCTACAGGATCAATTGACCGCTTCGATGCGCTTGATCAGGTCCGCATACGGCGCGCCGTACTTGGCGCGTACCGGAGCGGTGGCATCGTAGAAAGCCTTTTTCTGTTCAGGCGTGAGAGAGATGAACTCCACACCGCCGGCCTTGAGCTTGGCTTCGCTGTCGGCGGACTTCTTGTCCCACAGCACGCGCTCTTCGGCCTGGGCTTCCTTGGCCAGTTTTTTCACCAGGGCCTGCTGCTCGGGGGTGAGCTTTTCCCAGGTGGTCTTGGCCATCACCACAGGCTCAGGCAGGATCAGGTGCTCGGTCAGGGTGTAGAACTTGGCGTTCTGGTAGTGGTTGTGCTCCAGCATGGTCGGCGGGTTGTTTTCAGCGCCGTCGATCACGCCGGTCTGCAGGGCGCTGAAGATTTCCCCGGTGGCCATGGCGATGCCGTTGCCGCCCATGGCGTTGATGGTGTCGATGAACAGCGGGTTGCCCTGCACGCGAATCTTCATGCCCTTGAGGTCGGAGATGTCACGCACCGGCTTCTTGGTGTAGAGGTTGCGGGTACCACCATCCATCCAGGCCAAAGCGACCATGTTGAAGTTGGAGTTAGTGATCTTGTCGAGGATTTCCTGACCGATCTCGCCGTCGATGATTTTGCGCATGTGCGCATGATCACGGAAGATGAATGGCAGGTTGAAGACGTTGACGTCCGGTACGACCGGACCGACGATGCCCAGGCTGACGCGGGTCATCTGCACGGCGCCGCTCTGTACCTGTTCGACGACTTCCTTTTCCGAGCCCAGCACGCCGCCGGCGAACATCTTGAAGCTGATGTCGCCCTTGGTCTGCTCTTCGAGTTTCTTGCCCATGTTTTCCTCGGCCACCACCGGCGGATAGCCCTTGGGGTGAACCTCGGCAAACTTGATCTTGACGTCCGCCCAGGCGGCATTGGAGAAACAGAAGGCCAGCGGAAGCGCGGCGATGAGTAACTTGCGTTTGAAATCCATGGGTAGCTCCGATGTTGTTGTTCTTGGTCGGTGTCGATAAGGGTTTCACAGCAGGGAATTTCATTGCGGTGGGCGCAATCAGCCCCGGAACACAGGCTCCTCCAGACCTTTGACGCCGGGCTTCAAGGCGAACACGCCGCCAGCCAGAGGCTGGTCGGCCAGATCGCCGCCCGGACGGATCGAGGCGACGAAGAGGGTGTCCAAGTCCGGCCCGCCAAAGGCGCACATGGTCGGTTTCTTCACCGGCACGGCCAGCGAGCGGTCGAGTCTGCCTTCAGGGGTGAAGCGGTGAATCAGTCCGGCATCGTTGCCACAGATCCAGTAGCAGCCGTCGGCATCGACCGCGGCGCCATCGGGACGGCCCGGATGTTCGTTCATGTCCACGAACAGGCGGCGGTTGTGCGGCGTGCCCGTGTCGGTGTCGTAATCGAAAGCCCAGATCTTCTGCACGCTGGGGTGCGAATCGGACAGGTACATGACTTTGCCGTCCGGACTGAATCCCAACCCGTTGGGCACGATGAAACCGTCCAGTTGCGGGTCGAGGTCCTGTTGTCCGCGCTGATAGCGGTACAAGGCTCCGACCGGCGCGCCGGCGGCCATGTCCAGCAACATGGTGCCCGCCCAGAAACGACCCTGACGGTCGCAGCGGCCGTCGTTGAAACGCATGCCGGCCCGAGCGTGCTTCACGTCGATCAAGGGTGTGGCGCTCAGTTGCTCGTCATCGCCGGGCTGCAGATGAAACAGCCCGGTTTCCAGGCCGGCAATCCAGCCGCCTTGGTCGTGCGCGGCAATGCAGGCCAGCATTTGCGGGGCCTGCCAGCTGCGGGTCTGGCCATCCAGCGTCCAGCGGTGCAAGCGGCCCGCAGGAATGTCCACCCAGTACAGCGCTTGTTCGCGCGTGTTCCAGACAGGGCTTTCGCCGGTGGCATTGCGGGCATCGAGAATCAGTTCAGCATCCATGGCGTCATGCGTCTCTGTTGTTTTTATCGGTGCAGGAAGCGGTCTTTATTCGTCGCCGAACGGGCCGGCCGCGACGAAGGCGCCGCCCTGGTAAACCATCGCCGGATCGTCGGCCGCCGGCATCGGCTGGGCGTCGACCTTGTCGCGGAACACTTCCGAACTGTCCTTGGCGGTGTAGCCCAAGTGACTGGCCAGGTGGTTGTCCCACCACACGTTCTTGTTGTCCGACATGCCGTAGACCACGGTATGGCCGACGTTCTGCGCGTACAGGGCGCGCTCGATCAGTTGGGTCAGATCGTCATAGCTCAGCCAGGTGCTCATCATCCGGCGGTTCTGGGGCTCGGGAAACGATGAGCCGATGCGGATGCTGACGGTTTCGATGCCGTAGCGATCGAAATAGAAGCTGGCCATATCTTCGCCGTAGGACTTGGACAGCCCGTAGTAACCATCCGGACGACGCGGGGAGTGGGCGTCCAGGTGCTGATCCTGCTTGTAGAAGCCGATCACATGGTTGGAGCTGGCGAACACGACGCGCTTCACACCGTGACGGCGCGCCGCTTCATAGATATGGAAGACGCCGCAGATATTGGCGCCAAGGATTTCTTCGAATGGCCTTTCGACCGAGACACCGCCGAAGTGCAGGATGGCATCGACGCCTTCGACCAGCCGATGCACGGCAGCCTTGTCGGAAAGATCGCAGACCTGGACTTCCTCGCCGCTTTCGGCAGGTTCCATTTCAGCAATATCGGACAGCCGCAGCGTAGTTGCGTAAGGGCGCAGTGTCTTGCGCAGTACTTTGCCCAGACCCCCTGCCGCACCTGTAAGCAGGAGGCGATTGAAGGGATTTTGGGTGATTTGATCCGATGTCATGGAAAGGCCCCGATTGTTATTATTTTGTCATCTGTTGTCGTATGACTGTTTGGATTATTGGTATCCGTCAGGCGGATTGTCAACGCATCCAGATATAAAGTTTTTCCGCGCCGAAAACCTTGTACACAGCGCCTTTTCGCCGAAGAAGCCCGCCACGGGGCGGGCTCGCGATCTGTGATCAGAGCAACGAAATCGGGTAGCTGATGAAAATCCGGTTTTCATCGAATTCGTTGGTGCTGAAATCACGACGCATGGTGGAGTTGCGCCATTTCAGGTTCAGATTCTTGAAGGTGCCGCTCTGCACTGTGTAAGCCAGTTCCGACTCGCGGCCCCACTCCTTGCCGTCGGTGATTGCGCCGGTGTGCACGTTGTCGCCGCTGATATAGCGGTTCATCAGGGTCAGACCCGGGATGCCGAGGGCGACGAAATTGTAGTCATGGCGCAGCTGCCAGGATTTTTCCTTGGCATTGTCATAGCTGGAGTTGTAGCTGTCGTTGGCCAGAGTGCCGCCGCTGGTGCCGTTGACGCGCATCCAGGCGCTGTCGCCGCTGAGTTTCTGCAAACCGACATAGAACGTATGGCCGCCATATTTGGCCGACAGCAAGGCGTAGGCCGTCTTGTTGTCCAGATCGCCAGCCAGCTTGTTGCCGTCTTCCTTGCCGGTGAAATAGCCCAGGTTGGCGCCCAGCGTCCAGTCACCCAGGGGCTGGCTATGCAGGACGTTGATGAAGTGTTGCTGGTAGATGTCCTTGAGCTCGGCGTGCCACAGGCCGATCTGAGTGCGTTTTTCATTGAACACGTACTCGCCACCGGCGAAGTTGAAGCGGTCGGACAGGAAGGCACCCCGGCCGTTCATCGACATGTCTTCCATGCTCGCGTCGTTGCGCGGGCTGTTGCCACGGAACTGGCCGCCATACAGCGTCAGACCGTCGATTTCCTTAGACGTGACCTGCCCGCCGCGGAAGGTCTGCGGCAGGGATCGACCATCGTCAGAGCGCAGGATCGGCAGCACCGGCATCCACTCGCCGACTTTCACTTCAGTCTTGGAAATCAGCGCCTTGCCCGCGACGCCCAGGCGCCCGAAGTCATCGGCCGGACGGCCGTCGCTGTGGATCGGCAGCAATTGGGTGCCACCGGTGCCACGGCCGCCATCGAGCTTGACCGAGTACATACCCAGTACGTCGACCCCAAAGCCGACCAGGCCCGGCGTGAAACCGGATTTGGCGTCGAGGATGAAGTTCTGGGTCCATTCCTCTGCCTTGCCCTGCGGTGCGGCGCTGCTGGGGTAGGACGGGTTGGTGAAGTTACGGTTGAAATAGGCGTTGCGCAGGTTGAGCGTGGCCTTGGCGTCGTCGACGAATCCTTCGGCCATGCCCAGCAGCGGGAACGCCATGCCAAGGCTGCCGATGCCAAGCCCCAGCACGATCTGTGAACGAGTGTTGTGAGATTTCATTATTGTTGTGCTCCCTTTTGTCGAAACCTTCCACTCCTCTGGCACGCCTGTGCGACGGCCGACCCCCAGGAGGATGTGAGATGCCTCGTTTGCGAGGCATGACCCGCGCGGCAGCCGGCGAGTGCCGAATGCCGTGGCGGCGAATGCGTCAGCTATGTACGGCGTATCCGGGTGGTATGAGGAACTGAGGTCTGGACGGCAAGGGTTGCCGCGTAGCAGCACGGACGCGAGTGGTCATGCGATGAGGCCCCGATGTTGTTGTTATTTTGATGGACGTTATAGGTTGTCCTACGACTGCGCGGATTATTTGCAGTCCGCAATAAGTTTGTCAACGCAGTTAGGCGAAGGTCTAACGTCATTCTCGACCGACCCGCGAATGCGACTGAACGCTACGTACGCTGCGGCGTCCACCCTGTATCTCAGTCATGTGCAAGGAGAATAGGGAATGAATCGTTTCACCCAGAAAGTCGTGGTCATCACCGGCGCGGGTTCGGGAATCGGCGAAGCCACGGCCAAACGCTTCGCTCGCGAAGGCGCGAAAGTCGTGCTGGTAGGGCGTAATGAAGAGAAACTCTCGCGAGTGGCCGGGCAACTGGAGGGCGAAGGGCATCTGGTCCACGCAGCCGATGTTGCGGACCTGGACGCTGTCGAGAAGTTGTTCAAGGAAGTGGCGAGCCGCTTCGGTCGCCTCGACGTGCTGGTGAACAATGCCGGTACCGCCACGTCCGGCAAGATCACCGAACTTGAGGTCAAGGACTGGAAAGAGCTGATGTCCATCGACCTGGACGGCGTGTTCTATTGCACCCGCACCGCCATGCCGGCACTGATCGCCAGCAAGGGCACCATCATCAACGTGTCCTCTGTTTCGGGAATGGGCGGCGACTGGGGCATGAGTTTCTACAATGCCGCCAAGGGCGCAATCACCAACTTCACCCGCGCGCTGGCGATGGACCACGGGCCGGACGGCGTGCGGGTCAATGCCGTCTGCCCGTCGCTCACCCGCAGCGAGCTAACTGAAGATATGCTCGGCAACGAGCCGCTGATGGCCAAGTTCAGAGAACGTATTGCGCTGGGACGTCCGGCCGAGCCTGAGGAAGTCGGCGATGTAATCGCCTTTCTGGCCAGCGATGACGCGCGGTTCATCACCGGCGTGAATCTGCCGGTCGATGGCGGGCTGTCGGCTTCCAATGGGCAGCCGCCACAAGCCTGAGGCAAGCGACCAAAGACAAGCGAAGAGGGCGAGCCCATGAACAGCTTTCAGCATGTCGACGCCAACCCACTGGGTCGCGATCTGGCGGTAGGCGACATTCATGGGCATTTCGTTCGTCTGCAGCGTGACCTGGACGCGATGGGCTTCGAGCCTGGGCGAGACCGGCTGTTCTGCGTCGGTGATCTGGTGGATCGCGGGCCGGACAGTCGACAGGCGCTGGAATGGCTGGACCAGCCCTGGTTCTTTGCCGTGCAGGGTAATCATGAAGCGCTGGCCATCAGTCATGTGCGCAGTCGGCAAGTGGATTACCGGATGTACGTCGCCAGTGGCGGCGCCTGGTTTCTGGAATTGCCTGTCGAGCAACAGCAACAGTTTGCGGAGCGCTTCATGCGCATGCCTATCGCCATGGAGATCGAAACGGCCCATGGTCTGATCGGCCTGTTGCATGCCGATTGCCCGCTGGCGACCTGGGATCTGCTGCGCTCGGTGATGCTCGGCCGCTACGAAGGATTGGCACGTGTTCAGGAGCCTTGCCAGTGGTCCCGCGAGCGCTTGCGAGCCCAGAACAGCGAAGGCATCCCCGACCTGCGCGCGCTGGTGGTGGGGCATACACCGCTGCCACGAGCTCGGGTGCTGGGCAACGTGTTCCACATCGACACCGGCGGCTGGAAAGCCGACGGCAGCGGCTATTTCACCTTCCTCGATCTGCAGACCTTGCAGATGAACGGCCCGCCCGGGCGTTGAACGCGTTGTAGGAGCCAGCGGGCGGCGATCCGTCTTGCTGGCGATGGGAACGACGCGGTTCATCAGGAATACCGCGTTGCCCGGTTTTACTGCCGCTGTGCGGCAGATCGCGAGCAAGCTCACTCCCACAAGATCGGTGCACGTGTGATTTGTAGGAGCCAGCTTGCTGGCGATGGGAACGACGCGGTTCATCTGGAATACCGCGTTGCCTGGTTTTACTGCCGCTTCGCGGCAGATCGCCAGCAAGCTGGCTCCTACCGACTGCGCAAGTGCATCGTGGGAGGCAGCTTGCTGGCGACGAACGATGACGTGGTGGGCCTGATTCACCGTGTAAAGGCCGTCGCGACCAAGGTCCCTCCCACAGTGTGAGACACCGCGCCATCGGTCGCAAAGGTTACAACCTCCTGCCTGCGGGGCCACACTTGAAGTAGCTATTCGAAGTAGGTGTACGACCATGAATACCTGGCGCTTGGGCACGATGTTGGCGGCGTTGTCGGTTTCCGTCTGCCTGGCGGCATCTGCGGACTCATCTTCCAATCACGGCAAGAACAACGCTGACGATGCCTCCCGGTCACTGACGGCGCCTGCGCCGATGACAAAGCAGACCGAGGAAAACCGGAAAAACGATGGCGATACATCGGCCACCGACCCGGACAGCCCGCGCTCGATGCACCGCCCCTCTGCGCCAACCCCCGATGCCGCCGATCTGACCGACGAAGAGGCCGAGGCGATTCGCAAGGCGACTCAATGATCCGCTGGCTGATCGTGCCCGGCAGCGTTCAGCGCTTCCAGATATCGACGCCGCGACGTTTCAATGACCTCGCGATGCCGTTCGGCCCATAGCCATACACCACAGAAGGCCTCGCCCAGGCTCATGCCCATTTCGGTCAGACGGTATTCGACCCGTGGCGGAACCACCGGGTAAACGGTTCTGATCAACAGGCCATCGGCTTCCATCTGGCGAACAGTCTTGGTCAGCATTTTCTGGCTGACATTACCGACCTGCGTCGCCAGTTGCTTGAAGCGCAGACAGCCGTTCTCGGCTAGCGCCTCGATGACCAGCATGGTCCACTTGTCGGCCACCCGGCCGATGATTTCCCGCACCAGATGTTCCAGCGCCGGATCGCTCGAATGCGCGTCATGGGGCCATTGCGGTGTGCGTTCGGCGGGCTGAAGAGGGCTTTTCATCACATGGTTTCCATCGGGTAAGTCATGCACTTTTGCGCGCCTACTTCCCGCAGGCACCCGAGGATCCTATCGTAGCTCCGGTCAATCCGACCATGAGGAAACCGCGATGCAATGCACAGACAACACCCTGTTGATCACCGGCGGCGGCAGCGGCATCGGCCGGGGGCTGGCCGAAGCCTTTCTGGCGCTGGGCAATCAGGTCATCATCGCCGGCCGGCGTGAGGCGCTGCTCCGGGAGGTCTGCGAGCAGAATCCTGGCCTGCATCATGTGGTGCTCGATACCACCGATACCGCCGATATGGAAAAGGTGGTCGCCGCGCTGCTAGTCGATCACCCGACGCTCAACACCGTCATCCATTGCGCCGGGATCATGCGTAACGAGAAGCTGCTGGCTGGGAAATCCGAGCTGGAAGACACCATTGCGACCAACCTGACAGGCCCGATCCGCCTGGATGCCTTGCTGTTGCCGCATCTGCTCAAGCAGCCCCATGCCGCCATCGTCACGGTTTCGTCAGGACTGGCTTTCGTGCCGCTGGCGATGACGCCCAGCTATTGCGCGACCAAGGCCGCGGTGCACTCCTATAGCCAGTCGTTGCGTTACCAGCTCAAGGACACCGCCGTGAAAGTCCACGAACTGGTGCCGCCCTACGTGCAGACTAGCCTGATGGGCGAACGCCAGGCCAATGACCCGCACGCCATGCCGTTGCAGGCATTCATCGACGAAGTCATGGCGATTTTCCGGAGCGCCCCGGATGCCGAAGAGATCCTGGTGGAGCGCGTCAAGCCGCTGCGCTTTGCCGAGGTCAACGGCGATTACCCAGGCTTTTTCAAGCAGTTCAACGATCAGATGGCCAAGGCACGCGCCAACGAATAGTCAAAAAGACTGAACGATCCGCATCGTTCCGGCCTCCCAACTCATGACTTGCGAATGCGGGGTGCAACCCCGCAAACCCTTGAACCAGAGCAGGAGAAGCCGACATGGCGACCGAAAATCAATATGCGATGCAGAACCCGCTGACCCAGTACCCGCAACCTGAATTCCCCAAACAGCCGCAGACGCCGCCGGGCACCGTGCACGAGTTGCAACCCAAGGCCGACCACGGCGAAACCAGCTACAAGGGCTTTGGCCGAATGGCCGGTCGCAAGGCGCTGATCACCGGTGCCGATTCGGGGATCGGCCGTGCCGCGGCCATCGCCTACGCGCGTGAAGGCGCGGATATCGTGCTCAATTATTTGCCCGAAGAAGAGGCCGATGCGCAGGAAGTCGTGGCGCTGATCGAGGCCGAAGGCCGCAAGGCCGTCTGCATTCCAGGCGACCTGACCCGCGAAACCTTCTGCCAGGAACTGGTCAGCAAGGCCGCTCAGGCACTGGGTGGTCTGGACGTGCTGGTCAACGTGGCGGGCAAGCAGACGGCGCAGATGGACATCGCCGACATCACCACCGAGCAGTTCGACGCCACCTTCAAGACCAACGTCTACGCGATGTTCTGGATCTGCAAGGCTGCGGTGCCGCTGCTCAAGCCGGGCGCGACCATCATCAACACCGCCTCGATCCAGGCTTACCAACCCTCCGAAACCCTGCTCGACTATGCGCCGACCAAATCGGCCATCGTCGCCTTCACCAAGGCCCTGGCCAAGCAGGTGATCGGCAAGGGCATCCGGGTCAACGCCGTGGCGCCCGGTCCGTTCTGGACCCCGCTGCAACCCAGCGGCGGCCAGCCTCAGGAAAAGATCCCGTCGTTTGGCTCGGAAACGCCCATGGGCCGTCCCGGCCAACCGGCCGAATGCGCCCCGATCTATGTGCTGCTCGCCAATCAGGAGTCCAGCTACATCACCGGCGAAGTGTTCGGCGTAACGGGCGGTAATCCGTTGCCGTAGGTGTCAGACATCTTTGAGTTCAGGCATGCCATCGTTTCAGTTTTGAAACAAGGCATGCCTGACTCACACCGCTGCAATCCTCTCTTCTTCACGCACGGGCAGCGTAATGACTGCCTACTGTCGGTAGATAAAGCGTGCCGCTCCAGACAATGATTTCTCACCTGATAACCTGACCTGCGGGGCAGCACCCGTCTGCTGCATAAATACGACCGCCAGTTGCTCGATATCCAGAATAACCTACGATTCATGCTTTCTTACTTTAAAGCAAGGTGGAACTACAGACGCTGCGCTACAGTTCAATACAGCCACTGAAATATTCCAGACTGGCAAGTGTCACTTTGCAATACAGTTTGAAAGTTCGTGTTTTGAAACAGGGTCAACTCAAGCGACGACGCAAGGATGCTCGACTTTAGCGTCTGGAGGCTACCTCCCCCCCTTGCGTTTTACATTCAATAACGAAAGCACCTAATCATCATGAATACACCGTCTGAAATCGATGTTTCAGGCCTCAGGTGTTACGACAAGATTGTCGATGATGTCACCTACAGCGTTCCTCGAGGTATTACCCGTGAGGCCAGGGGGCGCGTCTGGATTGTCAGGGTCCTGAAAAACAAGCAAGTCCAAGTGTCCGCCCGCTTTACCGATCTGCGCTTCGGCGGTACGCGTCGCGCGCTGGATGCGGCGATCATTCACCTGATTCATAGCGGCCATGCCTGGCTGCGTGACGATGTTCTGCAACTGAGCGACAGTGCCACGGCGCATTGGCGCAAGCGCAGCGGCGTAGGCCTGTGCGCCGTGGCTTATGTGGCGAGCAAGGGACCGGGCAGAGGGGAAACCTTCTTTCTCTCGACGTACAAGCGCGTTGCCAGCGGCCGGGGCATGGAGAAGTTTCGCGCCAAACTGGTGGACGTTCTGGAAAGTGCCTACGAAATGCATCATCCTGGAGCGACTATTTCCTATGCGACACAGAAAACAATCCGTCAGGACATCGACCGGTTACTTGAAAGCGAATGCCTCAAGGCTTTTTTGGTGGCTGGCAAACGTAAAGCCGACCAGATTGCGGTTGCGGAGTATGTAGAAAGCCTTACCCATAAAGTAGGGCGCTGAAGTCAATAGCAGCCGTTTCAATGAAGTTACACTTTCTAGCTGTAATTCTGGAGATGCAGTCAGACTGTATCAGTTGTTCGGTGGCTATAAACAAGCTGTTGTACAGCGGATTGACACTGGAATAGATCAAGCCCGGCACAAGCCGGGCTGGGAATTGATAATAAGGTATTATCCGAGGCGGTTTGCACCAACGCGGTCAGCACCGTCAGCGGCTACACGGTTTGCACCAACGCGGTCAGCACCGTCAGCGGCTACACGGTTTGCACCAACGCGATCGGCACCGTCAGCGGCTACGCGGTTTGCGCCAACGCGGTCAGCACCGTCAGCGGCTACACGGTTTGCGCCAACGCGATCGGCACCATCGGCGGCTACACGGTTTGCACCAACGCGATCAGCACCATCGGCGGCTACGCGGTTTGTGCCAACGTGATCGGCCCCATCGGCAGCGATGACCGGAGTTTGCAGGGTGTGAATGTCGGTCACGGCAGGAAGAGCGAAAGCGCTGGAAGTCAGTACAGAGAAAGCCAGGCCGAAAATCAGTTTGGAAGTTTTCATGGTCATTGCTCCAGTTCGGTCGAGTCGTGGGTGACTCGGTATGGGGGCAATGCTACGCCGCTGGTGCGTATTAAGAAGTCAATGCGGTTAGTACCGAACATCGCTGAAATTGATAGTTGGAAGAGACGCGCAAAGCCCCTGGAGCCGGGCGGCTCCAGGGGCTTTCGGGTCACACGCGGAAGTGGCTGACCATCATCTGCAACTGGCCGCCCAGGCGGGCCAGCTCGACGCTGGAAGCGGCGGTTTCTTCGCTGGCCGAAGCGGTCTGCTCGGACACATCACGCACGTTGATGATGCTGCGGCTGATTTCCTCGGCCACGGCGCTTTGCTGTTCGGCGGCAGCCGCGATCTGCTGGTTCATGGCCTGAATGCTGGAAACCGTCTGGGTGATGCTGTTCAACGAGGTCCCGGCCTTGCGGCTCAACTGCACGCTGCTGGCGGTCAGGTCACGACTGCTGAGCATCATGCTGGACACCTGGCGAGTACCGTTCTGCAAGCCGGCGACCAGGTTTTCGATCTCTTCGGTCGACTGCTGGGTGCGTTGCGCCAGACCGCGGACTTCGTCCGCCACCACGGCAAAGCCGCGTCCGGCTTCGCCTGCGCGTGCAGCTTCGATGGCGGCGTTGAGGGCCAGCAGGTTGGTCTGTTCGGCAACGGCCTTGATCACATCCATGACCTTGCCGATCTTGTCGCTTTCCTGTTCCAGCTGGGTCATGGCATCGGCCGAGCGGCCGACTTCGGTGGCCAGACGCTCGATCTGGGCAATGGCTTCGCCGACTACCCGGTCTCCGTCACGTGCTTCATTGTCGGCGTTGGACGCCGCGTGGGAAGCCTGCTCGGCATTGCGCGCCACTTCCTGCACGGTGGCGGTCATTTCGTGCATGGCGGTGGCCACCTGATCGGTCTCCACCTTCTGACTGTTTACACCCGCGCTGGTCTGCTCTGTCACCGCCGACAGCTCTTCGGCCGCGCTGGCGATTTGGGTCACGCCGTCGCGAATGCCGGTGATCAGGTCGCGCAGGGTGG
Organism: Pseudomonas sp. JDS28PS106; assembly: GCF_036706555.1. Lineage (NCBI taxonomy): Bacteria > Pseudomonadati > Pseudomonadota > Gammaproteobacteria > Pseudomonadales > Pseudomonadaceae > Pseudomonas > Pseudomonas sp. JDS28PS106. The sequence continues at coordinate 57,492 of NZ_JBAJGT010000018.1, forward strand.
CGCCCATGCGCTGGATGCCTTGTTGCAGCACGCCCAGCTCGTCGCGACGGGTCACCATGACGTCCTGGGTCAGATCGCCCGAGGCGATACGCTCCACCACGTTCAGGGTGTCACGCAGAGGGCGGGTGATCTGGCGAGTGATCAGTACGGCAGCCAGTACGCCCAGAATCAGCGCCAGCAGCGTGCAGGTGATCTGCAGAGTACGCGCTTGTGCACTTTCTTCGTCACGGCGGTCCAGCTGGAACTGGTAGAGGTTTTCGCTGAGTTTGACGATGTCCTGGCCCTGAACGGTCATTTCCTTGCGAGCCTGAGCGATGGCGGCGTTCGCGCTGCGCATGGTCTCCAGAGACGTTTTGTAGCTGTTCAGCGCAGTATCCAGTTGGCCGATACGGGTCGCTTGGGTGCTGCTGAATGCGGTTCTCAGCGAATCCATGCCCTTGATGGCAGCGCTGATCTGGGAGGTGGCTTTCTGCTCGCTCTCGACGGTGCCGTCGGCCAGATAGCCGCGCACTTCGTAGCGAACACGCATCAGGTCTTCACGCGCGCCAACGATGGTTTCGTATTGCTCGAAACGGCCCAGGTCCATCGGGTTAGCGTTCACATCGCCCAGGATCTCTTCGATCAGCGCTTCGCCCTTGGCGGCATGCACAGTCATTTCCTGACGCGCGGCATTGCTGCTGCGGTAGCCGTTGCGCATGTCGTTGAGGGATTTCTGGTAGTCGGCGATCACGCGACCCAGCTCTTCGAGCATTTTGACGTTTTCAGGCGCCTTGAAGGTCGTGACCAGCTTTTGCTGGTAGCTCTTGAAGCCGTCGAGCGACACCTGCACGGTTTCGGCAACCTTGTCGTCGCCGTCGGCGACCATGTACTGCAGGCGCGTCACGCGCAACTTGGTCAGCTGGGAGTTGAGCGAAGTGATGTCGCTCATCCAGTTGCTGCGATCGATAAGGCTGCCCAAGCTGGTCCAGCCGGTCAGAGCGAGAATGGCAGTAAAAACGAGTACCAGGCCGAATCCGAGGCCCAGTTTCATATTCACGCTGATATTGGCGAACCAGCTGTTCATTGACGTTCTCCAGGAATGTCTGATGTGAGTGCGGCCTCTGGAGGAGTTGTTGTAGTGGCCAGCGGCAAGGGTTTGAGTACAGACACTATCGGCCGCCGTTCGCCAAGCTGTAACAAAAAAACAGCTGAAAACTGAAAATTTTTTCCACACGGTCGCGGGGCTTTCATTCGCCGCAGACCCCGGTTATAAAGGCGCCCAACGGATTTGGCTCATTCCTGCGGCGTCATGAACATTGACACCGTGTTACCGCGTGTGCGCTGGGTAAGACCGAGTGACCAAATGCGTGTACCGTTTTTGAAACACATTCCTGGAGCAAGTTAAGTTTTCTGGTTAATCAACTTGGATCGAGGTTGATCCATCGCTGATCCATTTTAGAGATAAGTTGTAATGTCATTGAAGTTTCGTCACAAAATCCTCTTGGCCGCCTCGACTGTCGTTGTCGTGGCGTTCGCGTTATTCACGTTTTATAACGATTACCTGCAACGCACGACCATTCGCCAGAACCTGGAATCGTCCGTTGCCCAGGCGGGCGAGCTGACAGCCAGCAGCATCCAGAACTGGCTGGACGGGCGCATTCTGGTGCTGGAAAACCTGGCCCAGGATGTGGCTTTCCAGGGGGTGAGCAGCGATCTTGGCGGTCTGGTTTCGCAGCCTTCGCTGACGTCCACCTTCCAGTTCACCTACGTGGGCGACAGCAACGGTACCTTCACCCAGCGCCCCAACGCCGAGATGCCGGCCGGCTACGACCCGCGTCAGCGGCCCTGGTACAAATCCACCGTGGAAGCCGGCAAGACCATCCTGAGCGCGCCTTATCAGGCCTCGGTAGGCGGCCTGGTGGTGACCGTCGCCAGCCCGATCAAGACCGCCGGCAAGGTGTCCGGTGTGGCTGGCGGTGATCTGAGCCTCGATACCCTGGTCAAGATCGTCAATTCGGTAGATTTCGGCGGTATCGGCTATGCGTTCCTGGTCAGCGGCGACGGACAGATCATCGTCAGCCCGAACAAGGAACGGGTCATGAAAAACCTCAAGGAGGTCTATCCGGGCCAGACGCTGACGCTGGACAAGAAGCTTCGCGAAGTCACCCTGGATGGCGAAGAGCGGTTCCTGTCTTTCACACCGATCATCGGCCTGCCGTCGGCCGACTGGTACATCGGTCTGTCGATCGACAAGAACAAGGCGTATGCGCCTTTGAGCCAGTTCCGCAGCTCGGCGATGGTGGCGGTGCTGATTGCCGTAGGCTTGATTGCCTTGCTGCTCAGCCTGCTCATTCGTGCGCTGATGCAACCGCTGACCGCCATGGGTCGTGCCATGCAGGACATCGCTCAGGGTGAAGGCGATCTGACCCGTCGCCTGAGCATTCAGGGCAATGACGAATTCGCCCAGCTGGGCGGCTCGTTCAACCAGTTCGTGGAGCGCGTGCACGCCTCGATTGTGGAAGTTTCTTCGGCCACTTTGCAGGTTCATGACCTGTCGCAGCGTGTCGTCGAGTCGTCCAATTCGTCGATCATCGGTTTCGATGAGCAGAGTGCCCGCACCAACAGCGTGGCGGCGGCGATCAATCAACTGGGCGCCGCGACTCAAGAAATTGCCCGCAATGCGTCGGATGCTTCCATCCAGGCCAGCGAAGCCCGGGCGCAAGCCCAGGACGGTCAGGTCGTGGTCGAGAAAACGATCCAGTCCATGAGCGAACTGTCGACCAAAATCAGCGCTTCCTGCACCCAGATCGAGCAGCTCAACGCCAGTACTGACAACATCGGGCACATCCTGGACGTGATCAAAGGCATTTCGCAGCAGACCAACCTGTTGGCGCTCAACGCCGCCATCGAAGCGGCCCGGGCTGGTGAAGCCGGTCGCGGCTTTGCCGTGGTCGCCGATGAGGTGCGCAACCTGGCACACCGCACCCAGGTGTCGGCCGACGAGATCCATAAAATGATCGGCGAGTTGCAGACCGGCTCCCAGGACGCCGTACAGAACATGAACCAGAGCCAGGCCTCCAGCCAGGACAGCGTGGAGGTCGCCAATCAGGCGGGCGGGCGTCTGCGCGACGTGACTCGCCGCATCAGCGACATCGATGGCATGAACCAGTCGGTTGCCGCGGCCACCGAAGAGCAGACTGCCGTGGTCGAAACCCTGAACGTGGATATCAGCCAGATCAACACGCTCAATCAGCAGGGCGTCGCCAACCTGAACGAAACCCTCAAGGATTGCGCCGCGCTTTCCCAGCAGGCCGGACGCCTCAAGCAACTGGTCGCCAGCTTCAAGATCTGACGAACAGACCGCCGAGCCTGCAATGGGCCCGGCGGCTTATCTGTTGTGCTGCAGCTCGATCAGCATTCTGTTCACGCAGTCGCGTTGATCCTGCGCCAGGCTTTCGGTGGTCTGGGTGTGCACCGAGTCCGCCGTGTCCTTGAGTTTCTGCCATTCGGGCAGGTCGATGACGCCGCGCAGGACCAGCTCGTCGGCGCGCTTGATCAGCGTGCGGTGGTAATCGTCTGGCTTGTCCAGACGATAGGCATCGTCCTCGAGCAACAGTTGCCAGGCCATCAGTTCCCTTTCTTTATCGGTTTCGGTCATGGTGATTCCCGTGTCAGGTTAGGCTCTGGGCAGGAGCGGATTTTGTCTTCCCCGGTCGACTGCGCCTCGCGAGCCGGGTTCCGGCGATTGCTCCCAATGGACAGGTGCGGTGCCTGGACTCTTGCAGGCAATCGGGTTGAACGGTGCGCGGTCACGCGGTTCAGAAACAGCATGACCGCCTGTTCAACCTTTCTCAGGAGACTCTCATGACTCAGACTGCTCTGGTCGTCGGCGCCAGCGGTATCGTCGGCAGCGCAACCACCCAGCTGCTGCTGGAAAACAACTGGCAGGTCGCTGCCCTTTCCCGCAAGCCTTCGACGCTGCCCGGCGTCATTGCGGTCGCCGCGGATCTGCAGGACCCCGCTTCGCTCGATGCGGCTCTGGCCGACCTCAAGCCGACTCATGTGTTCATTACGACCTGGTCGCGTCAGGCCACCGAAGCCGAGAACATCCGCGTCAATGCCGCCATGGTGCGCAACGTGCTCGATGCCGTGCGCCCTGCCGCAAGCGTACAGCATGTCGCGCTGGTCACCGGCCTCAAGCACTATCTTGGCCCGTTCGAGGCATATGGCAAGGGAACCCTGCCGAAAACGCCCTTCCGGGAAGATCAGGGGCGCCTGGACGTCGAGAACTTCTATTACGCTCAGGAAGACGAAGTGTTCGCTGCCGCGCAGAAGGACGGTTTCTCCTGGAGCGTTCATCGTCCGCACACCGTCACCGGCGTAGCCGTTGGCAACGCCATGAACATGGCGACCACGCTGGCCGTCTACGCCACGATATGCAAGGCCACCGGCCGGCCTTTCGTGTTCCCCGGCTCGCGCGTGCAATGGGACAGCCTCACGGACATGACCGACGCGCGCCAGCTGGCCAAGCAGCAACTCTGGGCCGCGACCACGCCAGCGGCGGCCAATCAGGCCTTCAACATCACCAACGGCGATGTGTTTCGCTGGAGCTGGATGTGGGGCCGGATTGCCGAATACTTCGACCTGGAACCCGCTGCCTTCCCCGAAACGCCCGCGCCGCTGGAAACCCAGATGGCCAACGATCAGCAGGCCTGGTCGAAGATCGCCAGCGAGCATCAACTCAAGGAAAGCGATATTTCCCGGCTTGTTTCCCCTTGGCACACCGACGCCGACCTGGGGCGCCCGATCGAGGTGGTCACCGACATGTCCAAGAGCCGCAAGCTGGGCTTTACGGTGTTCGAGGCCAGTGATGATGCGTTTTTCAAGGTGTTCGAACAGCTGCGCAAGGAGCGGTTGATTCCTTGATCCAGCGCGAGGATTAACAGCTCAGGGATGAGCCTCGTTGATCCACCATCCGCCGAAGGCGTACTATTCAGGCTGAAACCCACCAAGGAGGGATTTCAATGCCTACTGTATCCCGCTGTAATGCCTCGTCAGCCAATCAGGTCAAACCCAAGCCTCGCGTCAAGAAAACTCCGCGTGACGCTATCGTTGTGGTCCAGGAAGCTGCTCGGGTCGGAAATGCTCGATTTCAGCACTATGTCGAGACCGGGAAACTTCTACGTTCCGAGTGAGAAAGCCTGTTGTCAGCTCGCGTTTTTGTCACCCCTGAGTTTATGGAATTACCTGACTGGCATGACCTCTACGTTGATTTTTATAACCTGAAGGTTTGCTGCATTCATCCTCCTGAATGGGGCCGGGACGCTGATCTGTGGCAAAGGCCGTTTGGTCATATCCAGTTGACCAATAGCCCTCTCATTCTTGCTCGATGGAGCACGATCAGCGATCCCTTCTATCGAAAGGTCAAGCAGACTGAAGCTGACTTTGATTTTTGGCTCCTGTATGCGGCCGATGATCTCAACAATCATTATTTGATGCTTGATGTGTTCGGACCCAACGCCCACAGGGCACCTGAGTTCCAGAGCTATTTGCGCACGCTTGACCATGAAATAGTCACTCCATGGCTGGCAGGCCGGTCCTACTTCGAACCGCCTGAAGACTATTGAAGAGGCTCACATGAAAATCGGCATCATCTCCGATACCCACGGTCTGCTCCGGCCGCAGGCCGTAGAAGCGCTGCAAGGCTGCGAGCTGATCATCCACGCGGGTGATATCGGCACGGCCGACATTCTTGAGCAGTTGTCAGAGATTGCACCGTTGCGCGTGGTACGCGGTAACAACGACCTGAACCTGGCCTGGTCCGGCCACCTGGCCGATCATTTGCGCTTCGATCTTGAAGGCTGGTCGACGCTGCTGGTCCATGACATCGCCGATGTTCCGGCCTTGCTCGATGAGCAGGTGCGACTGGTTATCACCGGGCATTCCCACAAGCCGCTCATCGAATGGCGCGGCGAGCGGCTTTACCTGAACCCCGGCAGCGCCGGGCGCCGGCGTTTCAAGTTGCCGGTGACGCTGGTGGTGCTGGAGGCAAGCGAAAGCGCGCTCAAGCCGAGTTTGATACAGCTGCTCGAGTGACCGCCCTCGCCGCTCAGCCGGCCGAGTCTTCAGCCACTTCAACCCGGTTGCGCCCCGCGCGCTTGGCCAAGTAGAGCGCCGCGTCGGCCAGCCCGTAGACGACATCGAAACTGGTTCCCTGCGGGCTGGCGCTGACGCCGAAGCTTGCGGTGATGCACCGGTTGATCGGGTGCTCGAAGACATGCGCGGCAATGGCTTCACGCATGGTGTGGGCCAGTTTCAGGCCTTCTTCCAGTTGTCCGCCCGCCAGCAACACCGTGAACTCTTCACCGCCGACACGGCCTACCGCGCCGGCGTCACCGACGATTCGGCGCAGGCAGCCGACGATGCCCTGGATGACCGCATCCCCCGCGGGATGACCGAACTCATCGTTGACGAGCTTGAAGTGGTCGATGTCGAGCACGATCATCACCACGCCTGTACTGCGCAGCGCCTGGACAGTGCGCTCTATGACAGCTCCGCGATTCAATATCCCGGTCAGGGCGTCGTGGGTCGCGCGGTATTCGAGCTGGCGCGCCAGGCTCTGAAGCTGGGTGTTGAGGCTGTTCATATCGCGCTCGGCCCGATCGCTTCGACCGATCAGTCTGCGGGTCTCACGCATCAGCCGTTCATAATGAGTCGCGAGGTCTGCCAGCGATTGCCGATACTTCTGGGCGTCCGCCTCAGGTAGCTCCAGAACCGATCGAGCCCGTTCCAGCGCATCCGTTTCGCTCTGGAACAGGTCTGGAGCCGCGCCGCTGGCCGTGCACCCGGATGTCGCTGAAGCCTGCATGGCCGAAGTCCTTTTCAGGTGGTGACCGGATGGTCGTTGAAGGTGATCGAGGTGAAATCGGCTTTCAGCTCTTCGCCGAACTCGAAAATGGTTTCGTCTTCTTCGTCGTGATACCAGTTCACCTCGATCCTGTTGCCGGCCTGCGCCGCCTGATCCAGTGCGTCGAAGATGCTGAACAGCATCTTGGTGCTGGAGCTGTTGAAGTAGGCCAGGGCGATGTGCGTGGTGATGGTGGCGTCGTTTTGGGAAGCAAGGAACTGGCGCAATTGCTCGACGATGGGCGTGTAAAAGGCCGCGGCGTTCTCGGGATAGGATTCGCCTTTCATCGACAGCAGGCGCTGGTCGAAGCGGAAGTCGATTTCCGGTGAAGTGGCGGTGGCTTCGATGTAGAGATTGTCCATAAGTGGCGGCGCTCGATTCAAATGATGGCTTTGATGCAGAACAGCGTCGTGTCCGGATCATCGGCCCGTGGGTAAAAGCCGAACTCCAGGGGTGCGCTGGCGTCCCGGGCCATGGTCAGAAAGCCCAGGCCGGCGCCTTTGCTGTCAGGCGGCGTCTCGGCGCGCAGCGTGACTTTATAGGCCTGCTTGATCTCTTCCAGCGACATGCTGCGCAAAGGCTCCAGCTTTTCACGCAAACGCTCGACCGCCGTGGTGGCAATGGGATTGGCGCACAACATCAGATGGCGTTCGCCCTCGGCGCTGATGCATACCGCGCCTTGCCCCAGCACGGCTTTCTCGGCCTGGGCAGCGCTGAGCGAGTCGGACGAGTAGTGAATGATGTTCTGCGCCAATTCGACGAAGGACGAAAACAGCTTGCGCCGGGTCGGCCCGCTGACGCCGGAGATTTCCAGCTGCAGTTTCACCACTTCCGCCATCGTCGAGATGATGGTGTGGGAGAAATAACCCATGTGATAGAAGATGACGTTTCGTTGCTGGGCCAGATCGAAAAACGTCGCATCCGGGTGCTGGGTCGAGGTGTCAGGCATGTTCATTCCTAAGGCGGGCGCAGAATAGGGTCATGTCATCGCGTCGGGGCTGGTCTCCCTGCCATTGGGCAAGCGCGTTTCTGATCGCCTCGCAAATGTCTTTCGAAGTCCCGGCGCGATGTTCCAGGAGCGTGGCGAATGCCTTGCGCTTGCCGAAGGCGATGTTCTTCGGCCCGCCGATCTGGTCGATCAGCCCGTCAGTGGCGATGAACAGGATGCTGTCAGGAGCCAGCTGGACGCGTGCCACGCCCCATTCATGGTCGAAGTCGCTGTCGAGGTAGCCGACGCCTGTGCGTTGTCCGGCGAAGGTATCGAGCTGCTCGGCCTCCGGTTGCAGAACGTGAAGCGACAAGTGCGCGCCGGCGAAGCTCAGAACCTGAGTTGCGTTGTCAAACCAGAAAAATGCCGCGTCGAGACCGTCGTTGGATTCGGAGGCGCCTTGCGAGCCTTCGAGCTGTCCCAGCAGACGTTTGACGCCCCGGTTGACTTCCGAAAGCAGCCGCCCTGGATCCCGGGGCCCGAACTGGCCCAGGGCCTGGGTCAGCGACGAGGACGCGATCAGCGTCATGAAGGCCCCCGGCACGCCATGTCCAGTGCAATCGGCGATGGCGCCGAACCAGCCGTCCGGCCGGGCACAGAAATGATAGAAGTCGCCGCCGACCACGTCCCGCGGTTCCCACAACAACGCGGCGTCCTGCAGGGTCGAGGCCAGAGCTTCGCGCGAAGCGCGTAGCATGGCGCGCTGGATAACGCTGGCGTATTCGATGCTCTGCATCATCTGGCGGTTCTTTTCGGCCTGCAAGGCGGCCACTACCGCCATCAGCTGCAAGCCATTGCCAAGCCCGACGAAACGCCCGTTGCGGGTCACGATGAAACCGTCCGCCAGGGCCTTTTCGCCAAACTCGACGGTCTTGAACGTCAGCTCTTCTATGCTCATGGCGGCATCGACCATAAGTGGCTCTTTGTCCATGAAAGCGATGCAGCTTTTTCTGTCGTAGAGCTCGCGATGAAAGGGCTTGCTCATCTGGGACATGAAAATGTTGCGGTTGATGAGCCCTATCGGCCGCTCGCCTTCGACCACGGCCAGACTCACCAGGTCTTTCTGAGCAGTGAAGATCTCCATGACCCGTATGTTGCTGCTGTTCGAGTCGATGCCGGGCACTTCATTGCACAGATCGCCGGCGCAGCGATGGTCCCTGGGCAGTGTCGGGCGCATGAATGTGAAATGTTCTGCCTGCATGTTCGGGTCTGATACGTGATCGAAACCTGCACGTTAGCAGTGTGATATTAATGTGATATTACAATGAGAGATGCTGGGCCGTTGCGCGTAGCGACCGACTGGTCGAAAGCGCCGAGTTCATAGGCTGCCCGGCAAGCGAGCACTGATTTCGCCAGCCGGACATAGGCCGTCAGTTGCTTGGACGCTGCTTGGTGGAGTCCAGCTCAGCCTTCTTGCCGGTACTGATTTCGGTGATCTTCGCCGACTTTTCGATGGCCATGTCGAAGGTGTCCTGCATCCGTGCGATCGCGCCAGTCGGTGTGCCATCAAGCCCACCGCTGGCTGCCCAGTCGAAATTCCAGACGCCGGACAGATTGTCGGCACCGGCCACGTCATGGGTTTCGATAGCGGTGAACACATCCGGGTGACGCTGGATGTAGCCCGCAGCGGCGGAAACGTCCGGCGGCACATTGCCCGACTTGTTGTTGGCCAGGTCGCTGAGCCCCTGTCCGGTGATGGAAGACTTGCCGTTCTGCTTCAGGTAGTCGGCAATGGTCTTGCTGGATTTGGCGATGTTCAGCTTGTCATCGAACACGGAAGTAGAGGAATTCTGGGGCGTGATGTTGCCGCTGGTAGGTGTCACGGTGCTAGACATGGCTCTCTTCCCTGGGTCGGTTTGAGGGCACTTCACAGTGAAGCAGCCCAATTGCGCGACGGTAGCATGAGCAAATGGCCACTGTTCGTTGGCTTCACAACCCAAGGCGAAATTTCACGAGATTTCACAAGGCCAGCGTTTGGCGAGTACGTAGAAGCCCGCTCAAGGCGGGCTTCTCGGTCAGCTTCAGACTCAGCGCGACGTCAGCGCCGCGTAGCTGTTCATCAGGTTGCGGTAGTTGGGGATGCGCTCGGAGAGCAGGTTGCCCAGGCCTTCGATGTCGTTGCGCCAGTCGCGGTGCAGCTCACAGGCGACGGAGAACCAGTTCATCATCTGTGCGCCGGCCTGGGTCATGCGGTTCCAGGCGGCCTGCTGCACGGTGGTGTTGAAGGTGCCGGAGGCGTCGGTGACCACGAACACTTCGAAGCCTTCGGCCAGTGCCGAGAGGGTCGGGAAGGCGACGCAGACGTCGGTGACCACGCCGGCGATGATCAGCTGCTTGCGGCCGGTGGCCTTGATGGCCTTGACGAAGTCTTCGTTGTCCCAGGCGTTGATTTGTCCGGGACGGGCGATGTAGGGCGCGTCGGGGAACATGGACTTGAGCTCCGGGACCAGCGGGCCGTTGGGGCCTTGTTCGAAGCTGGTGGTGAGGATGGTCGGCAGCTCGAAGAATCTGGCGAGGTCGGCCAGAGCCAGGACGTTGTTCTTGAATTCGTTGGGCGAGAAATCCTGGACCAGGGAGATCAGGCCGGTCTGGTGGTCGACCAGCAGGACCAGGGCGTCGTCTTTGTTGAGGCGGTTGTAGGTTGCTGTGCTCATGTTCAAATCCTTTTCGTTGGTAGGAGAGATAAGGGCTGTTCGTTCAACATGGGCACAGATTACTGATCGCTCTGGAAGCGAAAAAGCGGCTGGAAAGGGTTTGACTGTCCCTTCTCAGTGGACAATCTAAGATAGGCAGGAATTGAAGAGACATTGATTTGCGGGTTGTCATAGCTTCATGAGAAGTCGTTTGAAGCCTCGAAGGATGTGTTATGACCCACCGCCGTATCGGTTTTGCCTGCCAGTATCGACACCCTGAACGCAGCTTGTCCGCCGCTGAACTCAAGGTGATGGAGTCGGCCCTGAATCCCAAGACCACGACACTGCGCTGGATGGACAGCGTTACGCCGCAGGTGGCGCGAGACAAGCTGGTTCAGGTCATCGAGCACAACCTGCAGGCGCAACAGCGTTTGCTTGAGTACGTCACCGGTTTGCCGCCTGGTTTACGCATGCTGCGCTTGAGCAGCGATCTGTTGCCGTTCTACAGCCACCCCAAGGTGAGCGCTTTCTATCAGGACCCTGCCATCCAGCAGCGACTTGCCGAGTGTTTTCAAACGATTGGCGATCTGGCGCGCCAGAACGATATACGTCTTTCATTGCATCCAGGGCAGTACTGTGTTCTGGGTTCCGATAAACCCGTTGTGGTCGAAAACAGTATTGCCGAATTCGAATACCACGCCGACATGATTCGCATGATGGGTTACGGTCGCCAGTTTCAGGACTTCAAGTGCAATGTTCATATTGCCGGACGCTTGGGCGGTGACGGTATTCGGGCTATATGGCCACGCTTGTCCGAAGTTGCCAGAAACTGCATTACGTTTGAAAATGAAGAGAAGGTTTATGGTGTGGATGACTGTCTGAAACTGGCGGATCTCGCACCCGTAGTGCTGGACATACATCACTGCTGGATCAATGAAAATGACTACATATCGCCTGAGGATGAGCGCATAGACCGTATTCTGGAAAGCTGGCGCGGAGTTCGCCCGGCGATGCATTATTCGCAGCCGCCCGAGCGTCTTCAGGAACTTGGCTTTACTGCGGACCGCAAACTGAAAATGGATGAACTTCTGCAGGTTATTTCCAAACGTGATCTTTATGGACACAGTGCCCGAATGTGGAATCACTGGACTAACGAATACGCACTATTGTTTCTCGATCGGTTCGACATGATGTTCGAAGCCAAAGACAAGAACCTGGCAGCACTGGATTTTTATCAGCACTATATTTCGCCTGCCGTTCAATCTGGCTCATGAGTACCCAAGGCCAGCTCAGGCCATCCTGATCGAGGATCTCGGTATGGCACATGGCATCGAAGTGTGGGCCATGATGTGGGATCACAATCCGGTAGCCTCTTTTATCCCCTGTAAATGCTGATCCAAGTCCAAACTGTACGCGGAGGGACCCTCCGCGTACATTTCGTTGTAGAATTTCAGGCTCCCTGCCACCTGAAGGCTTGAACTGAAAATGGGCAAATTGACCCAAGCGTTTGTTCGAACTGTCGTAAAGCCCGGTCGTTATCATGATGAGCGTGGTCTGCATCTGCGTGTCACGGCCAGTGGCGGTAAAAGCTGGGTGCTGCGTTATCAGTTCAACCATCGCCGGCGCGACATGGGTCTTGGCCCTTATCCTGCCTTATCGCTCAAGGCTGCCCGTCTGGCGGCCGACACCCATCGTCTTCAGCTCTCCCAAGGGCATGACCCGCTGGAGCAACGCGATGCCGTGCACGAAGTTGAGGCCACCATCACGTTCCGGCTGGAAGCCGAGCGGTACATCCAGACACATCGACAGAGCTGGAAAAATGCACGCCATGCGCAGCAGTGGTCACATTCCTTGCGCGATCATGTCTACCCTGTGATCGGTGATCTTCCGGTGGCTACGATCCACACCGAGGACGTACTGAACGTGCTGATGCCTGTCTGGAACAACATCCCGGAAACCGCGTTCCGCTTGCGCAATCGGATCGAACTGGTGCTGGATGCGGCCAAGGCCAGACAACTGCGTGAGGGCGAAAACCCGGCTCGATGGCGTGGCCACCTGGACAAGTTGCTGCCTCGCCAGATACGGCGTCGCGCCCCTTTCTCTGCCATGCCGGCTGATCAGGTCGGACGATTTCTGTACCAGCTGGACAGTCTCGACAGCACTGCTGCCCGGGCTTGCGAACTGATCGTCCACAGTGCCTGCCGCAGCGGCGAAGTCTGTGACGCGCGTTGGGAGGAGTTCGACCTCGATGCGCGATTATGGACAATTGACGCGACCCGTATGAAGGCCGGCAAGGCGCACCGTGTCCCCCTGACCCCCGGTGCTTTGCAGGTCCTTGAGCAGCAGCAAGGCCAACATCCTGTTTTTGTGTTCCCTAACGCCCGGCGAACCGGCAGCCTGCCGGGTAACGCCATTCGCCGGGTCATGGAAGAACTGCAGGCAGACGACTATGTCCCTCATGGCTTTCGCTCGACCTTCCGCACCTGGGCCGCAGAGCGCACCCATTTCGCCCGGGACGTGTGCGAAATGGCGTTGGCCCACACCCTGGATGACAAAGTCGAAGCGGCGTACAACCGCGGCGACCTGCTGGAGAAGCGGCGGCACCTGATGGACGCCTGGTACGGCTTTCTACAGAGCGAAAGTCCTGCCTCCAATCAGTCCTCGGGAAATTCGAGTCCGAGCTGATCAGTCGTTTTGGTTGCCGACGGTCTGGCCGACCGGACTGAATACGTGGATGCCACTGACTGAGGTTTGCTGGCGGGCTGAGCGCTTTTCTTGCGGCCAACCAGGTCATCCGGATTCAAATACAGATTCATCCGTGGAATGACCTCGATACGGGATTTCTTGTCTGGCCGTTCCGCCTGGCGAGCATGACGGTCGAAATTGCGCAGCTCATGGATGTCGATCGGCTCTGAACCTGCCAGCACGAACATTGGCAGGTTGCTGTGAATCATGGCGTCATAACGGGTGCTAGCCGAAAAGTAAGTCATGGCGCGAGGATGGGGAGCTACTTTCTTGTATTTGATCAACGTCGCCTGATCCGAAAGATTGACGATGCGGCGCAGCTCGGCGCCCGCAAGGGTCTCTCCCTCGCTCACCTCATCTTTCTGAGCCTGCTGTTCGGCGGCTTTAATCAACTGCTCTCGAACCTTGCCAACTTCGACGCGCTCGCCCCCGGTCGTATGCCCGGCCCAAGTGAACACGATCAGACGAGGACAGGCATCGAATGCCTGGGTGTGGCGTCCCAGCTGTTTCATGCTGAACTGATGTCCCAGCGCCTGACGCAGAATCTTGGAGCGCGCCGTCGGCGCCAGATTCAGTTCCAGGCGAGTCTGCTCGATCATCGCCATCAGGTCGTCCTTGAGCTGATTGATGTCCCTGATCCAGGGCAAGACACTTTCACGCATGGCGAAATAGCCGGGCAAACGCATCACTGTCCCCGGTGCCTGACCTGGCGCCCGTTCGAAAGCGCTCATGGCTTGAAGCGTGGCATTGATTGCCTCGACGCCCTCCAGAGGTTCTACCTCGATGTAGTCGAGACTTTTCTGCTCGGTCAGCAACGGCAGTCGCCAGACTTTGCCTGTGACCACCAGATCCGGCCAAACCTTGGCGAAAGCCTGGATTTTGCTGCACAAGAGCTTGTGAGTGGTGACGATATCGCTATACATTTAATTACCTCTGTTAATACCACCCTTCATATAATTTCTATATGAGCCGCCGCTTTGCTTCTCCCCCGGCAGGCTGTACAGGGAAAAGGCCAGGAAGCCTTAACTCATGGGTGGGGTGGTATTGATTCGGCTTCAAACTTACCGTAGCAGACTTATCGCGCTGCCGGGGATTTTCCTGCAGCAGCGCTTTAAGTGATAGATATATAGCTAGATATCTAGCTAACTATTTCAAGCTATAGTGTTGTTTCAGTAATTGTTGGACGATGTCTGTCTCGGTCACACGCTTGCCAGTCCTGGCCGATTCCTGAGCAGCGCCCAATTTCAACGCGTTGGCAATGTCCCAGCGAAGCCTGAACAGCTTTTGCACAGTCGGCTCCGGTTTCAAGGCTTCGATCTGCGCCTGCGCTTGTATGGAGTCGGCATTGTTCTGTGCGTCCACGGAGCTCGCTTTCAACATTGCTTTATCAGCTTCGCCGCCCTCCAGGAACTCATTAGGGTCTTTCTTGAAGCTTTTGATATCCGGCTTTGCCTTGATCATCCCAATACCTCGGCGATAAACGCGTTCATTTCCTGGATGGCAGCGTGATCACGCTTGAGTTCATGAACGATCGCTCCTTCGCTGATGCAACGTCGAAATGCCACACGCTCGCAGATCTTTGTCTTGAACACAGAGAAGGACTGTTCTTCAAGGAAACTCAACATCTCGCCCGTGTCTTTGGTGCGTGCATCGACTCTGGACAGCAGCATTTTCACTTCCAGCGCCGGGTTATAGTCGCGGGCCAGGTCAACCACCGTCAGCAGATCGGTCATTGCGGCCGCGTCAAATGAACTCGCACCGACGGGCACGATAACGACCTCTGCCAACAGCAAAGCGGAACGCAGACCTACAGAATCGCGTCCGCCGGCGTCCACGACGACATGCGCGTATGACCCCGCCAATTGCCGCCCCTCTGAATTGATGGCTTTTCCCTGAAGGCAAACAGTCGTAGGGCTTGGGCTGTATTCAGGGTTATCACGACGCCATGCGGCCCAGCTGGCTGCGCTGGCCTGCGGATCGCCGTCGATAAGCAAGGTGTTACCGCGAGTTGCCAACATCGTTGCCAGATGTACCGCGGTAGTCGTCTTTCCTACGCCACCCTTGGTGTTAACACATGCAAATATGGTCACTTTGACCCCTCTTGTCCGTTTTCCAGCAATTCGGTAGGACCCCTTCAAACGGCATTATAGCTATCTATCTAGATAGCTATCTATTATTTTTCAGGTATTTTTACTCTTCGCTGAGCTACTCTGTCAGTAGTTTCTGTCTGACCCCGAAGTAAGATGGAAGAACGCTCCTAGAGCGCTTGTGGTCCATCTCATGTAGGGTTTCCCTGAGACAGGTGTCAGAATCGATAACTGGGTCAAAAAGCCGCTTGAAGTATCAAGGTGACCTTCAGCGCCTGCCAGGCGCAAATGTAAAGCGCTTTATGAACAGGAATGTACAGATATCCGTTGTAAATACCACTTAAAGGCTCTCAGAGTCTCTTGTGGAGCTTTTAGGGGATTTGTAGTGATACCCCAAGGGGTAGATTCAGATGGCTTTCCTGAGCGGCTCAGAAGGCCGGATTGAGAATCAGACTGTCGCTTTGGTGCTTTTTCGCTTTTGATTTTTTCGAAAAAGAAAATTTGCTTTTCGCTCGCGTTTTTAAAATCTTTTTTTCTTGTTTTTAAAGCTTGTTTTTAAAGCTTGTTTTTAGCACCTCTGCAGCCCTTGATTTACGTGGCCTCCAGCGGTGCATCGACTACAGATTCCGGCTATACGACTACAAATTCCAGCTATGACGACTACAAATTTCAGCTGTATCGACTACAAATTTCAGCTATGACGACTACAGATTCCGGCTGTTATCCACAGGCCTGGTGGAGAAGATCTGTGGTCCTGGAACCGTTTTTTTCGACATAGGCTCGATCCAGGCGCATTGCCTGGATCGCCAGCCAATCATCTGCCTGATTTCTGGCTCTTTTCAACTCAAGTGCAGGGCTCGAGGCCTTGCCAGACAAGGCATTCAGCCACTACCGCTTTCTGACATACCTTTCCTACAAGCATTCAAACGGCTATTGCATCGACTACAAATTCCGGCTACCCATCTCGCCGAGGCTTGCACGCTTCTTCACTGGCAACGAAAAAGCAACGACTACAAATTCCGGCTATGGCATTCGGCTATCGACTACAAATTCTGGCTAGCCTTTGCCCCCTCAGCAGCAATACATTTCAGGGTGTTCAAACAGGCAGAACTTGGAGAGCAACGTTGTTACTATCGACTCCTTGCCGCACTAGGAATAGTCGATGACCGCCAAAGAACCCTCATCGTTGCTCGTGACCAAAGCCAACGATCTCATCAGTGCTTCATACCGCTTGACCCTTCAGGAGCAGCGATTGCTGCTGGCGGCAATCGCCCAGGTCGACCCGCGCAAGCCCATGCCTTCGAAGATCACAGTGACGGCCGCCAGTTTTGCGGATATCTACGGCGTGCCCATCCGCTTTGCCTACACCAACCTCAAGGAAGCGGCAGACTCGCTTTACGAGCGGGATATCCAGACATTCGATGGCAAGAACCGCACACGCATCCGGTGGGTCTACAAGGCGGCCTACGCCGAGGGCGAAGGCCGGGTGACCCTGAACTTCACTGTGGATGTGATCCCCTACCTCTCCATGCTCAACAGCAAGTTGACGTCTTACGATCTGCGCCGCGTGGCCAATCTGAATTCGATGCACAGTTTCAGGTTGTTCGAACTCATGATGCAGTTCAAAAGCACCGGGGTACTGGTGATCGAGGTCGAGAGACTGCGTACGCTTCTCGACCTGGGCGAAAGCTACAAACGTTTCAACAACTTGCGGCAAAGAGTGATTGCCCCCTCCATCAACGAGATCATGGCCAAATCGGGCATCTGCATCACTTACGAAACCATCACCGAAGGCAAGACGGTGAAAAGTCTGATCTTCCGCTTCCATGAAGCCGCGCAAATGCGGCTTTCGCTCGGAGATGGTCTGGTCGAGCCCGTCGAAAATCCACTAGAAATCCTGAAAGACTAGTAAAATCAATGGCTTGGCTAATAGATATCTAGCTATATAGATAGCTAGATATCTACTTGATTCATTTCTGGATAGCCGGAATTTGTAGTCGATAGACTTTGGAAGCGTAGGAAAAGGATGCTGAAGGGGCGGGATTCTGATGCGGCAACCAGGCTCCAGCTGCAGGCATGCTGCTGTGCAGTCGCTTATTTGTCCCGATATCCGGCTTTGAAACGTCCAGATAGCTATATAGCTAGCTATACGACCGGCCCTGATCTTGGCGGCGTCTCATTTTTGATGCATAGCCGGAATTTGTAGTCGATAGAAACAATTGAGGCTCCAGGCATTTGGAAACAGAGTGATCCTTCAAGCGTTCGACAGCATCCATTCCAGCGTTTCCCGAAGCGGGGGAGTGCTCCAGTCCTGTATCCAGGAACGAAGACGTGCGTTGTTGCCACACAGCGTCTTGACCTCGTTGGTCCGAACGAAGGCAGGGTTCACCTGAACCTCGATATTCTGACCGGTAATCTGCCGACATATATCGATCACTTCGCGAAGCGAATGCGTGATGCCGGAACACACATTGATAGTGTGTCCCGAAGGCTGTCTTTCCAGCAGGCCTCTATAGGCGCTGACGATGGAGCGTACATCGCTGAAGTCTCGCCAGACATCCAGATTGCCCAGTTCGATCGTTTCAGCCTTGTTAAGAAAATGCGAAACGATCTTGGGCAACAGGAAATTATCGGCCTGACCCACTCCGGTGTAATTGAACGGACGCGTAATGACGATGGGCAGCCGCTCGTGCCACAGCCTGGCCATGTGTTCCATGGCCAGTTTGCTGACGGCGTAATCGTTGGCCGGGGCAGGCATGGTGGTTTCATCCAGCATGCCCGTCGCAGCGTTGCCGTATACATTGGCGCTGCTGGCCAGCAATACGCAATCGGGCACTTTGCTGCATGATCCGATCGCTTCGAGCAGATTGCGTGTCCCGATCAGGTTGACCTGGTAAAAAGCCTGCGCTGCTCCGTGCCCAACGAAAGCTACGGCGGCCAGGTGCACAATCAGATCTGGTTGAATCTCCTTGAGCAAGCGTTGCAGACCCGCCACGTCTGCCAGATCCACCTGATGATAGTTCGAGTCTTGCGAAGGCTGGCTGCCCAGACCGTGGACTTCGCAGCCCTGGGCGGCAAGTTCCGACGCCATGTAGCGGCCCGTGAAACCATGGATACCTGTGATCAGCGCGCGCTTGCCGGCAATAGTCATCAGAAGGAAAAGCCCTTTTCATTACGACGCAAATCGGCCTGGACCATAATGCGGCACAGTTCTTCGAGTTCGGTTTTGGCTTCCCAGCCCAGAACTTCCCGGGCTTTGGCAGGGTTGCCGATAAGGAGTTCAACTTCGGTAGGGCGATAGAACTTTGGATTGACGCTCACCAGCACTTTTCCGGTAGCGGCATCGATGCCGCGCTCGGCCTCGGCTTCGCCATCCCACTCGATAACGGTACCCACTGCCTTGAACGCCATGCTGACAAAACTGCGCACGGTTTCGGTACGGTTCGTGGCCAAAAGAAAGGTATCGGCTTGCTCGGTCTGCAGCATGCGCCACATGCCTTCGACATATTCCTTGGCAAATCCCCAGTCTCGTTTGGCATCCATGTTGCCCAGTTCGAATGAGTCCAGAAGCCCCAGTTTGATCTTGGCTACCGAGTCAGTGATCTTGCGAGTCACGAATTCCCGTCCGCGAAGGGGTGATTCATGATTGAACAAAATCCCGCTGGCCGCGAATATCCCGTAGGACTCCCGGTAATTGATGGTCATCCAGTGGGCGTAAAGCTTGGCGACGCCATAAGGGCTACGCGGATAGAAGGGCGTAGTTTCGACCTGAGGAATAGCCTGCACCTTGCCAAACATTTCCGACGTGGAGGCTTGATAAAAACGGATGTGCGGATTGACGATGCGGATCGCTTCCAGAAGATTGACCGCGCCCAAGCCTGTGATCTCTGCAGTCGTCACGGGCTGGTCGAACGACACACCCACAAAACTCTGGGCGGCGAGGTTGTACACCTCGGTGGCTTCGGTCTTTTGCAGAAGGCGAATACTGGCGGACAGATCGGTCAGATCATATTCAACCAGGTGCAGATCGGGATGATTGTGGATCCCGAGCTCTTCGATGCGCCAGAAATTGACAGAGCTGGTCCGGCGAAAGGTGCCGTAGACGGTATAGCCTTTTTCAAGCAGAAGTTCGGCCAGATAAGCGCCGTCTTGACCCGTGATACCGGTGATGATTGCTTTCATACGCTCCGTTGATCTCCGTTGGGTAGACCGGATTGAACAGATGATAACGGTCTGGTACAGGAAAGGGGTTGTCAGTGCACGGGTTCGTCATCATAACGAATGGCTACAGCATAGACAGCGGACAGCGAGAAGGCGAGACAAGTCCGGTGGGCAGCTATTGTTCAAGTACTGCAAGAACGGACAAAAAAGTACGCAAGATCGGTGAATTTGTAACTTCAGTGATAACGGACAGGTTTTATCTATCCGCAAGAATATAACTTCATTCGGCGAAGATCATGGAGGTGTTCAAATGAATTGTTCATCGATACCGTTTCCAGCCGACGTACTCTAAAACGTCAGCCTTGCACGGCCTGCAAGTCCAGGATCGATCAGTCGAATCAGGGGCGCTTTGACGATCCGGGGATTGCCGGGCAACCGAGTCAACGGTTGAAGCCTGGACTGTGCACGGCGGCCGCCGGATTTTCGACGAATGAACTTCATGTCAGGGTGGGACGTGCCGATAACCCGGTATCTCTAAAGGTTCGGTGCCATCATGTTCAACACCCGCTTGAAAAAGGAATTACTGGCGCAAGAGGCGGAACTGTCCGTTTTCCGTCAGATGCAGAAGGGCATGGACGCGCAGATGGTGTCGCTGGTGCTCGATCCTAATTACTGCATTGTGCACGCCAATGACAATTTCCTCCGGATGCTGGGCTATACCGCGCAGCAGCTGGAAGGCCGCAATATGGACCAGATGGTCCCGGCCTACGTCAAACAACTCGATTGTTATCGCAACCTTCGAATAGCCGTCCAGAAAGGCGAATCGGTGATCGACAAGTACCGGTTCCTGCGCGCCGATGGCAGTCTGGCCTGGATCTATGCGATGTGGCAGCCGATTCTGGACGAGCACGGAAAACTGCAGAACCTCAAGTGCTACGGCACCGACATTACCGAATCCGTTGAAGTGGCGGCTGAGAACAGCGCCTTCATCCAGGCGCTGTTGCGCTCGACCGCTGTCATCGAGTTCGACCTCGGCGGGCATGTGCTCAAGGCCAACGATCAGTTCCTGCGAGGCATGGGTTACAGCCTGGCGCAGATCAAGGGCAAGCATCACAGTCTGTTCTGCGATCCGCAGGAAGTGTCATCCAGTCAGTACAAGGATTTCTGGGCCACCCTCAACCGCGGCGAATTCGTGGCCAACCGCTTCAAGCGTATCGACGCACACGGCCGGGTGGTGTGGCTGGAAGCGACCTATAACCCGGTCCACGATGCCCAGGGCAGGCTGTATAAAGTGGTCAAGTTCGCGACCGTGATCACCGATCAGGTCGCGCGGGAAGAAGAGGTCAGCGAGGCGGCCGGCGTGGCCTTCGAGATTTCCCAGCAAACCGATGTGACCGCGCAACGGGGCGCCGATGTGGTGCAGAACACGGTGCAGACCATGCGCAGGATCTCGGATGAAATGCAGTCGGCGTCCTCGGGCATCGAAGCGCTGGGCAAGCAGTCATTGCTGATCAGTTCGATCGTGCAGACCATCGGCGGAATCGCCCAACAGACCAACCTGCTGGCCCTCAATGCTGCCATCGAGGCGGCGCGTGCCGGCGAACAGGGCCGCGGCTTCGCGGTAGTGGCCGACGAGGTGCGACAGCTGGCCGGTCGAACCAGCGCCGCGACCGAAGAGATCGTCAATGTCGTGCAGCAGAACCAGGCGTTGGCCGATGAAGCCGTGCGTGGCATGGCCAACAGTCGTGTCCAGGCCGAACAAGGACTGGCGCTGGCCAACGAAGCGGGCGCGGTGATCGTGGAAATCCAGGAAGGCGCCAAGCAGGTGGTCGGCGCGGTCGGCCGATTCGCCAATCAGTTGAAGTGATCCGACCGCGGCGAGCCTTCGGGCTCGCCCTGTAGCGCTGTGTCTATTCGTATGCCTCGGCCAGCACGGCATTGATGACATCGAGCATCGAGAGGATTTCAAAAGGCTTGTCGACCACTCTTTTGAAGAGCTCGGGAGCGGAACGACCTTCAGGCCCTTGCGCTCCCGTCATCAGAATGATCGGCGTGTCCTGGAATGCCGGGCGTGAAAGGATTTCACGAGCGAATTCCGCGCCGTTCATGCCGGGCATCATGTAGTCGGTAATCACCAGAGACGGGCGATCCCTTTCCAGAATGTCCAGTCCCTTGCGCGCACTGTTCGCCGTCACGACATTGAAACCTTCGTCCTCGAGCGCCATGCCAAGGATATCCGCAATCAGGTACTCATCGTCGACGATCAGGATGGTGTGCATTTCAATCCCCATCGCTGATCACGGCTTCATAGTCGTGGACGCGTTTCCAGACGATGCTGATCGGGCATTTTTTGGAGTTTTCTTGAGGCCCACGCCATTATCCTTGAGGATGAGTTCCATGACGGACGCGTCATAAACGCTGTCCCTGACTTTCAGAATGGACAGCTGGCGTTTAAGTTCAGCCTCATGTTCCACGAATCGCATCAACAGAATGTTGTCCGCAATACTCGACAGATCCGAGCTGGGCGCATTGACCTCCGAACCGAACAGACTGCGCACTTCCCAGGTCGCCAGAACCAGCACATCCCGGGCACGCATTTCGCCCATCAACGCGGTGAAGAAGGCGCTTAACCGGTCAGGATTGTTGCAGGGCTTGGCCATGCCCCCCAGACTGTCGAGCAGGACACGCTTGATCTTGTGCTTGTCCACCAGTGCGATCAGTTGCGCGCCAAGACTGTCAAGCAGACCGGATGTCGTGGGTTGCCAGGCAATGTGCAGCGCGCCGCTTTCTTCCAGCTTCTGGAAGTCATAACCCAAAACCCCAGCCTTGATTTTCAAACGGTTCGGCGGCTCGTAGAAGCCGAAATGCAGACCGGGCTCCTCTGGGGTCGAAGCAGCAAGAAAACTGATGCCAAGGGTCGTTTTTCCGACGCCTGATGGCCCGATGGCCAACGTGACACTGGATTGAATCAGACCGCCGCCCAAGGCTTTGTCCAGATCCGGGGATCCGCTGCTGAAAACGGAGATGTCGGAACTTTGCGTATCACTCGGGCAACTGTAAAGGGCTTCTAGCCGGGGATGGATAACAAACCCGTTGTCGCCAATCAGGCATTCATGCAGGCCCGACAGAGCTGCGCTGCCCCGGGTCTTGCGTAGCTGGATCTGGCGAACCGAACGCGTACCGACCAGTTCTTCGCCGATTTCGATGACACCGTCGACCATGGTGTGCTCAGGGCTGCCGTCATCCAGCTTCGAGCTGGTGAGGAACAGCACGGTGCAGCCGGCAAAGGCAGCGTGACCTTGCAATTCGGCAATGAATTTCTTGGTGTCGATGGTCGAGCCCGCCTGGGACCTGGCATTGAGCAGCCCGTCCACGACCAGCACCGAAGCCTTCTGGCGCATGATTTCCCTGCGCAGCAGCTTCACGACTTCATCCAGACCTTCGTTCTCGAGCGTATCGAAAGCGCTGACGAATTGTATTTCAGCCCCGATCTTCTGCGGGTCGTAAAAACTGAAAGTCGACAGATACTTGAACAGTCGCTCGTGAGATTCGGCAAGCAATGTGGCGACCAGAGCACGGCCGCCCCGGTGAACGTGATTGAATGCCAGTTGGTTGGCAAATATCGTCTTGCCCGACCCCGGGCGACCTTGAACGATATAGGCAGCGCCTGCGATCAGACCTCCTCTCAAAAGATCGTCCAATCCGGGGATACCGGTTACAAGTCGATTAAGCTCTTCCAAAGGGTCTGCCTTGATAACAATGAAAAATGAAATTCTGCGACTTCGATTATTGAGCCCGCATCATGATTCGGCATTCTAGCCCTATCTGTTTGCTTAATCGCCATATGAATGAACAATTAGGGGCAGGACCGTCGCAAAAAACTGTACGGTGCTCCGACGTGCAGCACTCATGGGAACATCGAATGAGCCGATAGCCAGTCAGTTCGCTCATTTATTGTCGCCTCAAGGTGCCCATCGATGGTTCTGCCGCTTCGTCGTGTTCTGATGCTGGGCTTTATGCTGGCCATGGCCGCTCTCTGGGCATTGCCGGGCCGCGCGGAAAACGCGCCGCTGCGTATCGTCACCGAAGAGTTGCCGCCTTACAACATGACCCGTCACGGTAAAGTGACCGGCATGAGTACCGAAGTGGTCGAAGCGGTGCTCAAGGAAGTCGGCCTGCAGGCATCCATCCAGGTCATGCCTTGGGCGCGCGCCTATGAACTGGCGCTCAATGACAGCAACGTACTGATTTACTCGATCGTGCGCACGCCGGCGCGCGAACCGTTGTTCCAGTGGGTGGGCGCCATAGCGCCGACCAAATGGTTTCTATACTCCCTGGCGGAGCGTCCGGTACGCCTCGACTCTCTGGCCGATGCCCGCAACCATCAGATCGCGACCGTCAATCAGGACGTCGGCGAACAGTATCTGTTGTCCCAGGGCTTTCGCATTGGCGCGCAACTTCAATCGAGCAACAAGTACGAGCAT
The DNA here is from genome assembly GCF_036706555.1 of Pseudomonas sp. JDS28PS106. NCBI lineage: Bacteria > Pseudomonadati > Pseudomonadota > Gammaproteobacteria > Pseudomonadales > Pseudomonadaceae > Pseudomonas > Pseudomonas sp. JDS28PS106. Next base: position 81,476 of record NZ_JBAJGT010000018.1, read on the forward strand.
AACTATCGCAAACTCAAGGTCGATCACGTCGAGCTCTGGATATCCAACGAACTCAACGCGCTGTACTTGACCCGGCAAAATGGTGAAGACCCCAACAAAGTCCTGATCCGCTCGCTGCCGTTGCCCGAACTGAGCAGCGAAGAAGGACTGAGCATGGCGTTCAGCCGCAAGACGCCGATCGAAACGGTCGAGAAATTTCGCGAAGGCTTGCAGACGATTCGTCGCAATGGCGTGTACGACGCCATCGCGCGCAAATGGTTGTGACATGAACGACCGTTTCCGGACCTCGGACGCTGTCGTGCCCAAACCCTCCGGATCGCTGGGGCGTCGTCTGGTATTGGTCACGCTGCTGTTCTGCCTGGTCTTCACCCTGGCGATGGTCACCGTGCGCACCTGGTTCGCCTGGGAAGGCAACCTCAGATCGATGAATTCTGAGTTGGCGCTGATCGATCAGGTCTTTCAGAACACGCTGTCCGAGGCGATCTGGGAGATGGATCGCGAGTCGCTGGGCAAGCAGCTTGCCAGTGTCGCCCAGGCCGCGCCGGTGGGGCGAGTGAAGTTGAGCATCGTGCGTCCGGGGCAGTCTTCCGAAGTGATCGAGATCAAGCGGCCGGGGCTGGAACCCTCGAGCGTCGCGCCATTGCTGCATCGTGAACTGATCAATGAGCCTTATGCCGGGGCGCGCGAGACCGTGGGTCAACTGACCATCGAAGGCGATGCCGGCCTGCTCTGGGAGCGTCTCTGGGGCGAGGCGCGCAGCATTTTCATCACGCAGGTCATCCAGTCATTGTTGCTGGCCGGACTGATCATGACGATGTTCAACCGGCTGGTCACCGTGCATGTAAAACACATTGCCAGGCACCTGGGCAAACTGGCTCCCCAGACGCTCAAGCAGCCTTTGAAACTGCAACGCTCAGCCTCGCGCCAGGACGAATTGAGCCTGCTCGAAACCCAGGTCAATGCGTTGCAGGACAATCTCTACGCGCATCTGGAGCGCCAGCGCTGCGATGAACTGGCGCTGGCCGCCAGTCGCGACCAGCTTGCCGAACAGGTCCAGGCCCGGACTGCGGAATTGCAGGCGGCCAACCAGTCGCTCGAAGCCCTGTCGCGTCACGACCCCCTGACGGGACTTGCCAACCGGCGACATTTCGACGAACTCAAGGAAATCGAATTCCGCCGTGCGGTTCGCCACAAGACACCGCTTGCGGTGCTGATGTGCGATGTCGATTTCTTCAAGCTCTACAACGACACCCACGGCCACATGCTGGGCGATGAATGCCTCAAGCAGGTGGCCGAAGCCTTGCGTGGTGTGTTCGGCCGCTCGGGAGAGGTTACGGCTCGTCTGGGTGGCGAGGAATTCGTCGTGATGCTGCCCAACGTCGATCTGCTCCAGGCCAACGCGGCCGCCGAGCGGTTGCGTACTTTTCTGGCGGAGCGCGAATTGCCTCATGGCAGCTCTTCGGTGTCGCCGTATGTGACCTTGAGCATCGGTGTGGCCGAGCTGGACCCCGACACCATGGACCATTTCGACCTGTTGCTGCAGCGCGCGGACCAGGCGCTGTATCGCGCCAAGCGTCAGGGGCGCGATCGGGTGGCCAATTGAACGAGCGAGCACGCCCATGAACCTTCGCCTGAAACTCAGCCTATGCCTGGTGTTGGCTCTGTTGGCTTTGCACAGCCGCGCCGACAGCATCATCGTGGTGACCGAAGACTCATCCTATGCGTATCTGCGCGGAGGCCGGGTCGCGGGGCCTGGTACGCAAGTGGTCGAGCGCGTGTTGAAAAAGGCCGTATTCGACGACTATCGCATTCAGCTTTATCCGTGGGCGCGTGCTTATGAGAAAGCCCTGCGCGAACCCAACGTACTGATCTACCCAATGATCCGCACCTCGGCGCGTGAATCCCTGTTCAAATGGGTCGGTGAGATCGGGCAGGCGCAAACCCGCCTTTATCGGCTTCGTGAGGAGCGCGACATAACGCCTTCCAGCCTGATCGATGCACGGCGTTTCAGCGTCGGCGTGGTACGCGACGATTCAAGGCAGTTGTACCTTCAGGCCCAGGGTTTTGCGCGGCTGGTGGTCTCGACCACCAATCGTGACAGCTTTCAGAAGTTGCTCAACCATCAGGTCCAGCTATTGCCGATGTCCGAACGCGAGGCTCGTCTGCTGAGTGATGAAGCCCGAGTGGATTTCACCCGGCTCGAGGCGGTCGGAACCCTGGATCAGCTGCCAGCCAGTATCTATATGGCATTCAGCCTGGATACGCCGGATGACGTCGTGACCCGGGCTCGCGCCGCGTTCGAACAACTCAAGGTATCGGGAGAAATCGATCGGCTGTTGACGGACAGCCCCTGATATCCGCAGGCCTTAACGCTCTTCAGGCAGTTCTATTTCGCTCTGGCCCAAAGCCTTGTACTTCTTGCGCAGCTCGCGAAGTTCGTTCTGATCCAGATTGTCCAGGCTCAGCAAAGCGTTTTGGGCGTCCTTGGTGACACGCAGCAATTCATCGATCTTGATATGCAGAACATCATTGTCGCGGTTCTGGGTGTTCTGGATCAGAAACACCATCAGGAAAGTGATGATGGTGGTTGACGTATTGATGATCAGTTGCCACGTATCGTTGTAATGAAACCAGGGACCACTCGATGCCCACAGACAGATGAGCACAATGGCTGCCATGAATGTTTTCGGGCTTCCTGCCCATCGGGACAGACCTTGGGCAAATTTCGCAAACTTCATTGATGTTCAACCTTGGCAAGTTCCTGATCATTCAGACCTCAAGCGGCAGCTGAAATTTCTCGTCACATCCTGAAATACTCTTCCTGACAGCAAATCGGGGACGTTTGCGCAGCCTGGGGAAATTTTCCGACCGCCTGGTCATTCTCAGGGAACGACTGCGTGCAGAGGGCATCCACCGATAAGTTGTCCCGAGCAATAGGCGCCCAAGCGTCAGGAGAGTGCTCCATGCTGTCGCAATTAGAATTACGCCAGATTATTGAATCCGGTTTTCTGCCCATGAAAAGTGTCTGTTCGATCAATCCGGACGGCCTGATGACCGTCGAGCTGTTTCACCCAATGAAAGGTCACGCCGCGGTGATTGCCGAAGGCATTCCTGTCGAGGGTCTGGAAACCAGCCGGGCCATTGCTTCACTTGTCGCACAGCTCAAGAGTGAGCTGGCAGCGGTTGAACAGGGCAGTGCAGGTTTTGCGCGCAAGACCGAAATGAAGTTCGGTCATTGATCGGCTCATGACGCTCGCTTCAAGCGAGCGTCAATACAACACAGGCCGGTAGCAGACGCTTACCGGATAGAAGAGTTTGTGTCCGGTTCAGGCAAGGCTGACAAGGTTGTTGAAAATCATCACCCAGCCCAATACGAAGATCGCAGCGCCTGGCACAAACAAGGGTGTTCTGGTCAACTTTCTCATGATCAACTCTTCCCGATCTGAAGCTGTCGAAAACAGCCTTACATTTTGTGTGTACAAGATATGAACCAGTGCCTTGCTGAAAATTTCCCGCGTGAAGCGGTGATGGCGACGAGCGGTTAAATACAGTCTCCATGATCAAAAAAGCCCGCTTCGAAGCGGGCTTTTTGCTTTCCGGCCGGACTCAGCGCGACGTCAGCGCCGCGTAGCTGTTCATCAGGTTGCGGTAGTTGGGGATGCGCTCGGAGAGCAGGTTGCCCAGGCCTTCGATGTCGTTGCGCCAGTCGCGGTGCAGCTCACAGGCGACCGAGAACCAGTTCATCATCTGGGCGCCGGCCTGGGTCATGCGGTTCCAGGCGGCCTGCTGCACGGTGGTGTTGAAGGTACCGGAGGCGTCGGTGACCACGAACACTTCAAAGCCTTCGGCCAGGGCCGAGAGGGTCGGGAAGGCGACGCAGACGTCGGTGACCACGCCGGCGATGATCAGCTGCTTGCGGCCGGTGGCCTTGATGGCCTTGACGAAGTCTTCGTTGTCCCAGGCGTTGATCTGTCCGGGACGGGCGATGTAGGGCGCGTCGGGGAACATGGACTTGAGCTCCGGGACCAGCGGGCCGTTGGGGCCTTGTTCGAAGCTGGTGGTGAGGATGGTCGGCAGCTCGAAGAATCTGGCGAGGTCGGCCAGAGCCAGGACGTTGTTCTTGAATTCGTTGGGCGAGAAATCCTGGACCAGAGAGATCAGGCCGGTCTGGTGGTCGACCAGCAGGACCAGGGCGTCGTCTTTGTTGAGGCGGTTGTAGGTTGCTGTGCTCATGTTCAAATCCTTTTCGTTGGTAGGAGAGATAAGGGCTGTTCGTTCAACATGGGCACAGATTACTGATCGCTCTGGAAGCGAAAAAGCGGCTG